>JBBDHZ010000151.1:0-25408 GCA_040880645.1 Minisyncoccota bacterium | reverse complement strand
GAACTGAAGCTTTTGACGAACTGAAGCTTTTAGCGGACCGTTCGGAAAAACTTCCGCAGTTCGCTCGCCCCTTGCGGGTGAGTGGTCTTAGAAATGCCGGAGTTATTTCCGAATAGTTCGTTAAAGTGTGATTTAATGACCCGACGAGTCAAGTGGGATCAAGAAAGTCCAGCTAGCCGTCTCGCCTAATGGAAATCGTCCGGCGATCGCTTTTTCTTTTCACGTCTTGGCTGCCGAGAGCATATCTCAGGCACGCGTCTGAGAAAGCGTAGGTGGGGGGGCTCGCTCACGCCGCTTTTCGATTCGAGCGTTTTAAGCCCACAGTCCGCTGTACCGCCGCGATGATATCGCTCTCGCTCAGGTAATACGCTTGCTCTAAAGCTTGGCTGGCGGGGGCTGGACAATTGGGCAAGCACACGCGTGCAATGGGAGCCTGAAGCAAATCAAAACCCTGTTCGCAAACGGTCGCGCTGATATCGCCAGCGATGGAACCGGTTTTCCAGGCTTCGTCGACAATGACCAATCGGCCGGTTTTAGCCACGCTCTCAAGAATCGTTTCCTGATCGAAGGGTTTGATCGTCCGCAAGTCAACGATCTCCGCCTCAACATCTTGCTCGGCGAGGATTTCGGCAGCTTTCACCGCTTCCATCACCATCCGCGACGTCGCGACAATGGTGATGTCACCGCCTTCCCGCCGAATTGCCGCCTTGCCGATCGGTGTCGAGTACATTTCTTCGGGAACGTGTCCTTCTTCGGCATAGAGCATGCGGTCATCGATGTAGACGATCGGATTGCCGTCTTGCGACGCCGAAATCAAAAGTCCTTTCGCATCGGCAGGAGTCGCTGGCATGACGACCTTCAATCCTGGGATGTGAGCATACATCGCCTGCAGAGCTTGGGAGTGCTGAGCCCCCTGCTCTCCACGCCGATTGATCACAGAGCGAATAACCAGCGGCACGGAGGCGGCGCCGTTGAACACGTACGACCAATTTGACGCTTGGTTAACGATCGGATCAACTGCCAGCAGCATGAAGTCCATTCGTGGATGGAAAACAATGGGTCGCATGCCTGCGATCGCGGCGCCAACGGCAGCCCCGGTCGTTGCATTTTCCGAGACCGGTGAATCGATGACGCGGTCGACTCCGAAGTCAACATCCAATTCCTTGAGGGTGCTGCCGGCATACCAGGGACTCCAAAGTCCTTGGCCCAAGACAAAGACACGCGGATCGGTTTTGAGTAGTTGAGCGTGTCCTTCGCGGATCGCGCCAGCGTAGTTTAGAGTGCGCATCGAGCCGTCCTTGTCAGGCGATGAATGGAAGGGGAAAAGGCATCAGAAAGTAAGTAGCGACTTTAGCCGGCGATTCGATAAACGTTGTTATTGACGGTCTCCGGCAAGGGCATGGGCGAACGTTCTGCAAAGGCGACCGCCTCGTGAATTTTCGCCGCCACGCGGTTCCGTGTCGCCTCCAGGGCGGCTTGCGACACGCCGTCTTCAAGCAGTTCACGTTCGCAGCGGGCGATCGGGTCGAAAGGCAACCATTGCGATAGTTCTCCTTTTCGCTTGACGCCAACATCCTCGTCCCATTTCGGACCGACATGACCGCGCCACCGAAAGGTTCTCAGTTCCAGCAACGCGGGGCCATCTCCTCGGCGAGCTTCTGCGACCACTTCAGTGGTCACTTTTCTCACCGTTTGAACATCATTGCCATCGACGCGGTGACCTGTGATTCCGTGCGTCGTCGCTGATTCGATGATGTTGTCTTTGCGACGTCGCTGAAAAATTCCCATGTGGCTGCTGTAGAGATTGTTTTCGCAGACAAAGATCACCGGCAGGTTATTGATTCCGGCGAAATTCAGGGATTCATGAAAATGCCCTTCTTCGGTCGCGCCATCCCCAAAAAAACTGACTGCGACTTCATTTCCGCCGCGCAGCTTTGCTGCTAAGGCAGCACCCACGGCGATTGGAATCGTGGCAGCGACGATCGGAACCGTTCCCATCACTCCGACCGACTGATCAATAACGTGCATCGATCCGCCGCGTCCGCCGGAACAGCCCGTGGCCCGGCAGAAAATCTCCGCCATCAGCTTTTTGAGGTCGCCACCCTTGGCCAAGTAATGCCCGTGTGAGCGGTGGGCTCCCCAGACCGTGTCCTCGCGCTGGAGCGATTCGCAGACGCCCACTGCGGCAGCTTCTTGCCCGATGCAAAAGTGACAAGGCGTGGGGATTCGGTCTTCTTCCACGAGGTCAGCGACACGTTCTTCGAACAGTCGAATCATGATCATCTTACCGTACATTTCTAGCAAACCGGACGTTTTTGCAGCCGGCGAGACATCTTCCATGAGTCAGACCTAGAGAGGGGTGAGGGGCAACAGCTAAGTGCCAATGATCGATAGTGCCGACTTATAGCCGGCAGTGAGTTCGCTGACAAGACGCATATTTGCGAGTTCCGCTGGCGAGTCGTGGTCATGGCTGCTACGAGGCCCACGACATGACCTTCGGCTGCGACCGACTCGCAAGTTCGAGCACGTGATTAGCGTACGAGGAATAAATATCCGAATCACGAAAACAACGTTCATAAAGTCGCCGCCCGCGAAGGCCGAGTTTTTGTCGTTCCATCGGATGGTCAGTCAAAAAACGCAATATCCGTTGCAACTCGCCAGTATCCAGACTGCGGTAGCTCAGGCCCACCTGTTCACGGCGAATCCATTCTTCTGCTTCGCCGACGAGGGAGGAGACCAGCGGCAGTCCCTGCGCAAGACTTTCGTAAAACTTATTTGGCATCGTATCGGGCTTGCTATCGCAAGGAATCAACGCGATGTCGGAGTGCGCCATCAGACCGTTGAGCTCGTTCCCTGAAAGCCAACCAGGCAAAACCACGTTGTTCAGTCGCTCGCAACGCCGACGGATGCCGGGTGCTTTCTCTCCATCTCCTGCTAATACGAACAACAAGCGATGGTCACCGAGATCCTGCAGCCTTTGGGCAACGTCGCAAACCGCGTCGAGATTGTAGCTGCCCCCGAACACGCCGGCGAAGGAAGCCACGACTTCGAAGTTTCTGCCCTGAAGATAAGCGGGCTTCTCGTCACACGCACCGTCAGCCGGTTTTGGGTCCGGGTAAGCGGTATAGAAGACGCGATCACTGTTGGTCCGCCCACGGTTGGCCTTTGAACATGCCCAATCCAGGATTCCATGGGAAATGCCGGTCAAGCTGTCCGCTCGCCGAAACGTTTCCGCAGCGATCCGAAATTCCCGGTGAAATGCGAGCCGAATAAGCGGTTTCAGATGGGACGGCGCACGATCAACGTATAAATCTGGCCAGTAATCACGGACATCGACCACGATGGGAATGTTGTTCTCATTCGCCCACCGCGTCAATCGCCAAGCCGATTCAATGATCGGAAATGAGCACACGATGACGTCGGGACGCTGCTCCGAGGCGATCGCTGTCACTAATTTTCTGGAAAAGCGACGATGGTGACGAAATCGAGCGAGGGACACATTTCGAGAATACCCGCCACAATGCAGTAGCTTCAGACGGAAGCGATCCGCAATTTGGAACTCAGCATCATCATTGCACGTCAGTTCTTTGCGTTGATGGGAGAATGTCGTTGCCCACCAAGTTACATCGCACCCTCGTGCTCGCAGTGAATCTGCGAGTAACCAAGTCCGCATCTTCCGACTTCCCGCTTGGTTCGGAAGATTCTCGCCGTCTTTGAGCACCCACACACGCATTTGTTACGCGGCCTTCGATGAGGACTGCTCGGTTTTCGCACCTCGCTTGGGTTGACTCAGTTCAAAGACGATTTGCCATGCCATTTGCCGCAGACTTGGCACGCTCAGCACCACACTGTCAATCGCATCAAGTGTCTTCAAAACAGGATTGAACAGAGGCGTTTTTCGGAAGAGGACAGCTCCGATCCCAAAAAAATGGAAGTAATCCGCTTTGACTTTTCCGAAGAACTGTTCGGCAAACTTCAGATCCTTGTTCTTGATGATATGATCGACCTCCCAGGCCGTTCGTAGAGCAGGAGTCCGTCGCCGATACAGATTGATCAGCGGGTTGTGCCCCAGGGCTTCCATGCAAAGAATCTTGCCGCTTGGTTTCAGTACACGCGACAACTCAGGATAGGCATTGTTGAGGTCCAGGTGGTGCAGTACTCCACTGCAGATAATGACGTCGAAGGAATTGTCTTCGAATTCAAGATTTTCGCCATCCATGACCTGGGCTTCGCACTGATCCGCGTAGCCGTTCTCGCTAAGCAGTGCCTGGGTCGTCTTCACCGATTCATCGGAGATGTCGATTGCGTTGATAAACGCACCGGCTTTCGCTAACTGGAGCGACATTCCGCCGAGTCCGCAGCAGTAATCAAGAGCACGTGCGTTTGGACAATGATTTTCGAGCCAACGATCGGTAAATCGGCGACTCTTCTCGACGACCGCGTACCATTTTTTATTGCTGTAACGCTTCTCAAACTCGTCATGAGACATGTGTTGGCGATCGACTTCCCGCTGATTGTGGAAATCGATTTCTTCTTGTTTCCGTGCGCTCTCGGCATTAGCCGAGGGAGGAATTGTTAGCGAGTCGTCGATACTCATTTTAAAATTTCCTTTTCAGAGCGGTGAGAATGTTGAAACGCAACGTCTAGCTCACACGTCGATCTTCCGTGGGTTTCCGGAGTTTGTTCGCCGGGCAACTGCGTTTTGGGATGCTGACATCCGAGAATGGATTGTTAGCCGGAAGGCGAGGCTTAATGCAAGACCAATTGTTCCAAACTCGTTTGCCAAATCTCCGTTTGGTTTGGCGCCGTATGCTACGCAGCATTTCCGGGAGCGTACGCATTATTTTCTGGATTCTCATCGCAAACGCCAATCAGAGACTGGAGCGACGCATATTCGTGGGATGTCAATTCCCACTGCAGCGATTCTGTGTTTTCACGGACTTGTTCGTTGGTTTTCGCGCCAAATAACGAGCAACCGATACCGGCGGTATCCAACACAAATCGCAGCGCAACCTGACTCGTCGGAACCCTTCTACTTCTTGCGATGTTTTTCACTGCGTCGGCAATCTCGAGGTTCTTGAGGAACCGCTCGCCTACAAAATCCGGGTCTCGGGAACGGCTGTCGTTGGATCTGAAGGTCGTACGTCGATCGAACTTGCCCGTCAGGATTCCACGCCCCAACGATCCCCACGTGATCGCTGTGATGCTTTGCTGCTGTACGAGGGTTGCCAACGCCATCCATTCGATCGGCGCGATCAGGCTGTACTGCATTTGAATGGCGTCTACGCGACCGATTCGCAAAGCTTCACGGATTTGCTCCGCAGAAAAATTGGACAGCCCGATGGATTGGATTTTCCCCGCTTCTCGAAGCCGTAGTAAAGAATCCATCAGAGTTTCGACCGAGGTTTTGCCATCGGGCCAGTGGGCGTAGTACAAGGGGATGCTTTCGATTTTTAAACGGCGCAAACTCGCTTCGACCGCCTGCACACAGTAACGCGGACTGAGGTCTTTTTGCGTATTGCCGTCGCCCGCGACGCGGACGCCGAACTTGGTGGCGATCATTGCGTCATGGCGAGCGGGACCCAATGCCTTTGACAGAACGGTTTCGGAATGTCCCTTGCCGTAAACGTCCGCCGTATCGAAATGGTTAATACCGAGGTCCCAGGCGGTTTGGATCGCATCGATTGACTGCCGCTCGTCGACATCGCCCCAGCCGTGACCACCCACTGCCCAACAACCCATTCCGCATCGGCTGATCTCGCGAGATGAAGTTCCCAGCGGGATTCGAGGAATGTCAACAGCATTTCGCAAAACGTTAACCTCAGGGACTCTGACCGCTACCCGTCCGTCGGCTTTACGAACAAATAATCGCACGACGGTCCACCATAGAATTTTCAAGTCGCCGGAAACAGACTGTTCCAAAACGTATTTCACACGCAAGCGGTTCTTCATCGGCAGAATTTTGGTGCGGAACACCTTATCGGGATCTTCTTCACCCACATGGGACTGAAGGTCAATGAAATGGAGTGAGGAAAGATCGGTGATTCCGGGGCGAATCGCGAGGATGACCTGCTGTCGTTCGTTGAACTTGGTCGTGTACTCATAGACTTCCGGGCGGGGGCCGACCAAGCTGATGTCACCGACAATCACGTTCAGCAGTTGCGGTAATTCGTCCAGTTTGTATCGGCGCAGGAAATAGCCGACCCACGTGATCCTCGCATCATTTGCCCCCGTGGTAGTGCCACCGAGCTGTTCGGCATTCTGCACCATCGTGCGAAACTTGAAGATTCGAAAGGGACGTGCAAATCGTCCGGTACGCAAGCCACGATAGAAGACCGGCCCAGGCGAGGTCATTCGGACGCAAATCGCGATCGTCGCGAATAGTGGGGAAAGCAACACTAATCCCACAGTCGCACCCAGCAAGTCAATTCCCCGTTTGATGAACGGATGCCGAATCCACTCCTGGTCCCAACATTGGGGACGTGTCCACGCTTTGACGTGGCACTCCTCGCAGCCTGTCGCCTCAGTGGTCTTTCCATTGCTCGGTTCGTTTTCAGTAATGCTCAAGGCGCTCAAATCCTTTTTTTGGCAACCATTGGAGGTTCCTTAAATGATCGCGCGGCGTCTTACGCGACTGCTGGGGAAGCGGAGTTCTGCGGGGACCGGGCTAGATCCGCAACCAGCCTTGCGATCGTTTCTGCAGCTTTGCCGTTGCCGTAATACGGAGCGGCGTCGGGCAAGGCATTCGGGCGGTCGACAGCGTCTTTTACTGCTCGAACAATTGCTTCGGTTGACGCGCCCACCAATTTGTTGGCTCCACAATCCACCGTCTCGGTCCATTCCGTTTCGTCGCGGGCCGTAATGCAGGGCACGCCGAAGAAAAAAGCTTCTTTCTGCATGCCGCCCGAATCTGTCAAAACTGCAGCGGCGTTTTTTTGTAACAAGAGCATTTCAAAGTAAGAAACAGGGGGCGTTATAATTACCTTGCTGTCAGTGAATCCCTTCCAGGAATCAACTTGGCCGCGCGTCCGAGGATGCACCGGAAATACCACAGGCATGTCCTTCGCTACCTCTGCGACTCCGTCCATGATCTGCTGGAACCGCTTTGCATCGTCCGTATTTTCGGCTCGATGGCACGTCATCAGAATATATGATTTCAGGGACAGTTGAAAATCGGCCAGGGGGTCAGCATGTCTTTCGGCGAACTCAGTGAAGAGTTGCACCGCATCGTACATAACATCGCCGACTAGGTGCACGTTTTCAGTAATTCCTTCATCCTTGAGCCAAGCCAAAGACTTTTGTGTAGGACACAGTAGAAGTTGTGAAATATGGTCGGTCAAAACACGGTTTACTTCCTCAGGCATTTGACGGTTAAAACTGCGTAAGCCGGCCTCGACGTGTGCGACAGGAACCTGGAGTTTCGCGGCCGCTAATGCGCCGGAGAGTGTCGAGTTGGTGTCCCCGTAGACCAGCACGGCGTCCGGGCGCTCGCTAATGATTAATTCCTCGATGGCCGCCAACATCTTGCCGGTCTGCCGGCCATGACGGCCGGACCCGCTTTGAAGATTGAATGCGGGTGCGGGGATCTCAAGCTCATCAAAGAAGATCTGCGACATCCGCTCGTCGTAGTGCTGTCCCGTATGGACAAGAATCTCTTCGATATCGGTTGAAGGGCAGAATTGGCGAGAAACGACGGCTGCCTTTACAAATTGAGGCCGGGCTCCGACGATAGTCAAGACTCGCATAGCGTCCTTTCCAACGAGAGTGGGTGGGGTCGGAAGCTTTTAGCAAATTGAGCTAATCCCTCCAACCCGAATGTCGGCCTTTCTTGCGGCAACTGGTTCTTTTGCAAATATTCGGAATAATTTCCTCAACCCCTCGCCCCGCGAGGGTGAGGGGTTTAGGAAACCTGCAGTTATTCCTAAAATGTCCTTTAGGCGGCCATCACGCGGTCGTAGATAGCGATCAGTTCTCGCGATTCTGCTTGCCAGTTGAACCTCTCCTGGACTGCCTGGCGTCCGCGCTCACCAGCTTGTCGAGCTTCGTCGGGATGTTCCAGATAGTAAAGCATGGCATCGGCAATTGCTTGAGGGTTTTCCGGGTCGACCAATTGCCCCCGGTCGCCCACGAACTCCCGCCAGAGCGGAAAATCGGACGCGATCACGGGCAGTCCAGCCGACATATATTCAAATAGTTTATTTGGCTGTGACTCGACGTGATTCGGAATTGGGAGAAAAGTCACGACGCCGGCTCGCGAACTTGCCAGCAGCTTGGCCACCTGCGGTCGTGTCTGCCACCCCAGAAAGTCGACGTACTGCCAGCCTGGGGACTGCTCTAGAACCTGAGCAATATTACTGTGGTAATTGCCGGCTAATGCTAACCGCACGGGACGTTTTTGATTCACCAGTTCAAGTGCCTTGACCACCTGGCCGATTCCACGCTCCAAGCTGATCCAGCCCACAAAAACAACCCTTTCCACGCCGTTGTCAGCTGAAAATCTCGCCTGTTCGTCATCTAGCTGAATGACGGGATAATTTTGGACCACTGCCGTTTTCTGCGGTGGAAACCGAGAAGCGATATGTGGAGTGGCGCCAATTACACCACTCAACCACCGGCCCCCTAGCGTTTCCATACGGTTGGCGACCCCGGCAATCGGAATCCGTAGCTTTGGGGGAACCCAATGCCGATTCAGGATCGCTGCAGGTACGTCTTCATGGACATCGTAAATCACTCGCCTCCCCAACGCCCGCAAGATAAAACCGATTAAAAGCAACTCAGGATCATGGAAGTGGTAGATATCGGCACGGTGCCAAATCAAGAACCATAGCATCCGAAGCATGGTCACAGTCATCCGGCTGATCCGCCCACCGCTTGGCGGAAGTATGACCAGTTGAACCCCGGATTGATCACAGGCCTCATTTGCGTCGCTTTGCGAGGCGGCAGTGACAAGCGTCACGTCCCATCCCGCATTCACTAACGTCACGCACTGTTTGCGAAAGATGCGCACATCGGACGGCGAATGTACCGTCGAAAAATGGATTACTTTAAACTGACCCATCTGAAAGTGTCCCTTTCGTATCAGCAGCACTATTTTCGTCGGTCGGGTATAAGAACATTGCCAGCATTGCCAGCACCAAGCCGTGTGAAAGTAACACCGTTAGCATGCCAGTGTTGACAATGGCCATCGCGGGCATCGCCAGCAAGACGGTCGCTAACCGCCGGTCGACGCCCGTCGACAGACTGTCGAAAATCCATAGGACCACAGCTAGAACAAGGCTGTAGATTGGAATTCCAATCAAACCAAGATTGGCGTACGAGTCGCTCCACAGATTTGCATTTGCCGAAGCTTCATAGCTGCCAAAATATTCCAACCCGATCGTCTGAGCGGCGCTCACTTGGTAAGGGCTGTCTACAAAGTGCCGCAGCAAAAACGCGTTCGCCATGTACTGCTTTGGATTCTCTGAGAAAAAGTCATAGTAGTAAGCGGTCAACAGACCCGGAATAAACATGTTTCGGCGAACCAATGTTCCCGTAACGATTGGCGTCTCTTGATCCAAACAGGTATCGATTAAGGCGGAGCCGCAAACCACACAGAGCAAAGCGATCAGGGTGCCAGTCAGCAAGCCGCGTCGGGCTACGGACAACATGAGGTAAAACCCGAGTAGCATAATCAGAGAAAATAAAACCGTCTTCACGCCAGTGACCAGGAAGATCAGGAGTTGTACGCCGCCACTGACGCCTGCCCATAGTGGATTCTTGGTTTGCAGGGCGTGTAGAAACAGCAGTGGCCCCACAACTTTGCTTTGCCACATGAGGGCATAGGCCGTGACTGCGCTGGCAGTGCCGATCGTTTCTTTGAAATCTGAGCGGATTTCGTAGAATTCGAGGCCCCAGGATGGGACGTGAAGGTTTGCGATGTCGAAGTGCAAGGAAACCAAGCCAACGGTGCCCAGTGTGCATCCGGCGACTACTTTCCAGTACAAAGGCTGCGCCAATCTTGGACGCACGATATTTAGTAACGGTAGCCGATAGCCGAGGCCCATGATCGTCAGCCCTGCCATAATCGTGAGCTGGTACGGCATGTAGTCTGCCAGGCCGGTACCGAGTATCAGCGGCGGAACGATGCACGAGGGGATATAAACGAGAAAGTAGACGAGGTAATAAATTAAGGTAGAAGGACGATCTGAATGGACTTCCAACCAAAGGGTCGGCAATGTCGCGAAAATGCAAGCATTCACGATGTGTGAGAAGGATTGCGGCGAATAATGAAATCCCATGTACGCGTACGAGGGACTCACTAAATGCTTGTAGCTCCAGAGTAAAGCGAGGACGTAAAGCAAGGATCCTATAGCCGTAATTAGCCGCCTGTTTGGTAGCGACGATCTGGGCGCATGATCGATTGCCGCCGTTGCCTGGTGCCTGATGCGATCGGCGGGTACGCTACGTCCTTGCATTGGTATGGGACCGGGTTAAGCGGCATTGGGAGGGAAAAAATGCCGGCGGATTTTTCGGTACGCTAAGCGGCTGAATGTTCCAGGAGACCAGACAGTGGGAATTGAGTCCGGACCAGCAAAGCGGTGTGGGTCGGCGTCGTATGCCTCCAGAAATTGTCCAGCATTGACGAACTGAACTCGAGGTTCTTCACTGCAAAACCGCAGCGTTTCGCTCAGGTATTTCAGCTTCCGTGGCGAGGGCCGCAAGATCGAAAAGTCACCATTCATTTCGAGCAGCGAATAGCTGTGCATGAACAGGTTCATGATTCTCACATTTTTTCTCAGCGACTGTCGGAGGAACGCGATCATGTCACGGTGGGACACAGAGTCGATATCCGTTTTCAGCAGGTTCTGCTTGGCGAATCCGTGCGCGGCGGGGGTGACCTGCAAATTCATGACGGTCACGGGAAATTGGATGACGCCTCGTTTTTTCTCGATACGGTTCAGGCCCCAGTTCGCCTTGGTGTTCTTGCAAGCCGGATGCATGCTCGAGTCCAGGCGGATACCAGTATGAGCCAGCGCCTCGATGGTGTCGTTGTTGATTGAATACCCGCCGCTACGGTGGGCGATCGGTTTCCGCCCTAACCAGCGTTGGAAGTAATGAATGCCTCGCTCCAGGAACTCAATTTGTTCCCTCTGGGTGAGTTTAGCCATGAAGTCCCGTTCGGGAGGAAACTGGCAGCGGCTGCGTTTGTATGCTTGTAACGACTTGTTGTCGCGAGGATCCGTCCGCCATGAGGGATGGGTATGCAGCTGGACGTCCTGACCCATTTCGTCCAGTTTTTGACAGAGCTCTGCGAACCGCTGCTCACCCCACAGCAGGGCTTCATAGACATCGACAAAGAACACGGCGCTAACGCCAAAAGACTGAAACAGGCGGGCTTGGCGGTAGACACCCCAATCGTCGGTCGTGCCGATCCGCCCCTCGATCAATTGTTCGAAGGGGGCCGAGCCGTGAGCTGCTTCGACATCGATCGTCGGCATCACGTAAATCATCGCTGGTCTTCACTTTTCCTTGCGAGGATGATGATGTTGCTGGGGGTTGCTTTTGCCACCGCGGAGAGTCGGTTGCAAAGATCCGGGAGGACGACCGATCGGATTAGCGGGCTCCCCGTCCAACTTGCCATGGATGCGCCGGTGCGGACGATTGGGTTGTCGAGCAACCGCTTGTGCTGCCGCAAAAATTGCCCTCGTTTACGGTCTTCCATTGCGCCGTCGCTGCGGAGGGCAGAATTCAGTGCGATAACCCGGTTCAGCGGACGGGTGAGGGCGTGGTAGAGCCGGTGATGCATCCAGGCGATCGTTAAGTCGTCGAAGGATTGGCGAACTAACCGTTCAGCTCCCGCGGGTGAAAAGTAGCCTGCACCCAGGCGAGCTGTAAATAACAGGTAGCCGCCCGGCGATAGCGCCTGCTCGATTAGCCGAAGACATTCGGTGCGATCGTCTGGAGACAGGTAGTACAGAACCTCCGAGCTAACGATCAAATCAAATCGCGTTTCGGGAAATGCAAGCTGTGGCAGCGCAGCGGTCGCGAACTTGATTCTTGGATAGCGATAACCGGCCTGCTGCACCATCTCTTTAACGAAATCAGCACCGCGGGCATCTTCGATCCGTAAGTGCCGTCGGATCTGTTCCGTTAAGCATCCTGTGCCGCAGCCTAGGTCTAGCACTGAGTGGAGAGGGGATTTGATTTTAGCTTTTAGAAAACCGACTAGATAGTTGTGACGAAAACGTTGGTAGCCGTTCGCCCGGTGGCCGAAATAGGCGGAAGGGTCTTCAGGCGCGCTGCTTTGAAAACGTGACGCAAACCACTGGTGATTCCCCCATTCCGGCGGGTGACTTGAACGGCTTGCGGCAGACACGGGAGGGCCCTATTTCAGCGAAGCTGGGGAAGTGGGGAGTGGGGGAACGCCGAGACGGGATGCGGTGTGGACCGTCCGGCCTTTCAGGCGGCCGAACGCCACTCGTCAAGCGACCGGCCAGTAAACAGCTCAAGAGCATTAATATCGGATTCGTAGTAATCAAGCAATCGAGGAATTATCTCGTCGGGCAATTGTGATTGGACCGTGTTCCAGGCGAGTAAATGCTGATATAGAAAATGACCATGCTTTTTGAATCCTGCCCATCTGCCGCCTAAATGTAGCTGGCTCGCAACCGAGTCAGCGATAGACTTCGTGCCATAAACCAGTCGATTGAAGCCGGCCCACCGTACAGTATTTCGTCCGCGGGCCGGGTCTTCGGCAGCCGTCGGTGAGAACTTACTGTCGATGCCCAAAAATGTATACAGTTGAGCGGAAAATTCCTGAGGCTTCGCCAACAGATCATCGTAGTAGAGCACGCTTACCTGATGCTTTGGAAAGCGATCGAAAACATGCGTCAAAAGCCGCCCGTACCGTCCTCGTTCCAATAATTCGGGATTGGTATTGATCGCCGTCGCGAAGTCGATCGTCCTTGGTAGCTCGCAGTGCCGTTGCGAACGCAAAAAATCGGAAAAGGCTCGGTCAATAGGATGACGGACGGTCAAAAATATCTTCATTTTTGGATTTAGTTTCGCGATGCGATCGATGCAATTGTGGAAATACTCTGGATAACTGTAGGACACTGATGATTCGACCAGAACCTTGGCGCGGTCGTGTGGGCCAAGCTGGTCGCAATACCAGTTTAAGCCCCGATGATAATGTTGGGAAAAAAAATGCAGGCCGCGAGGGGGTTTGCCAACCTCGGGGTGCTGATTAAGCCAATGATGAACCGTTGAGGAAGCGCAACGTCGTGTGCCAATGCCAATCGCCTGCGGCAGATGGTCCAGCGAATCTATTTTGCATCCCTGCTCGTTTAATCGCCTCGCTATCATGTCCTTATATCACCCTTTTTTGGGGTGGCTTCCGGCTGTTCAGTTATGCCGCGCGTGTTAGTGGAGACGCTCGGCCAGTGTTGAATGCCGACGCACGTGGTGAGCATTTTAATAAGTGGTCGACCAACCGGTATCCTAGAACGTAGGTAACTGCCGTGGCAATCGCGAATGCAATCATGCTAACGATAGGAGACAGGCCAATAGAGGCGGGTAATGCAATCGCCATCGTCGTGAATACAACACGAGCGATACCCCAGTAGAGCAGCCAGTCTTCTCGCTGAATGATCGTTAATGCCTGCATTGCTGGTGCGACGGCAAAGTTAATAAGAACCGGAATGGCTAAAATGCGTCCATACTGGCCTGCGATTGCCCATTGTTCGCTCAAAAGCCAACCAAACAATTGAGGGCCGAAAAATGCGACGCCCAACATCGGTATGGCGGCTAGCTTGAAAAGATTGTGGCAGGTTTGCTGAAACAGGTTGTGCAGTTGTTCGGGGTCGGTGCGCCACAGTTCGGCTGCTTCGCCAAGAAAAACGCGGGCGACACTGCGGCCGATCATCGCCAACGGCAACTGCAGCGCGCGTTGTGCTAAAAAAAATGCACCTGCTTCTTTGGCTCCGCAGCAGATCGATAACATCAGCGTTGGTAAGTACAGACCGGCTTGGTTTGTTAGTAGGTAGGGTGCTCCAAAGATGACAAACCGGACCTGTTGTCTGGCAGTTCCCACGACCACCCGAAATGAGGTACTGCGCAATCGATCCCATTCGCCTCGGAGAACCGATATGGTGAGGATCGCGGCAGAGACGGCCCGCCCCAAGAGCTCCCCGATGACGAGTCCCGGCGCCCCGAAGGCAAATATCCCCAGTGCGAGTTGAACGCTTGAACTACCGCCCGCATATGCGAATTTGGTGAATGAAAGGCTGCGATAGTGATGGTTCCGGACAGCGCAAAACGTCGCCAGTTCGTAGGTGGCGGCAGCCAGAGCAGCGCAGGGAACAAAGGGCAGCATGCATGCGAGTGTTGGATCTACCCAGGTGCTGATCCGCTCACCATAAAGAAAGCTAAACATGCTTGCCAGGGCCGTGACGATCAGGATCGTCGAGCCGCAGATGAGCGTGAGTGCCGCGGCCGCGTCGCTGGATTTGCAGACAGGGATGGCGCGATGATAACCCGTCAAGGCGGGGACCTGCAGGATTGCCACCAAAGAGAGAAATACCCCAAGGTGGCCAAACATCGCGGGCGAATAGAGTCGCGTGATGAAGGGGACGAGCAATAAACTCAGAGTCTGGGCGGCGGCGGTTCCTCCAGCGAGAATCAAAACGTTGCGTATGAAACGCTTCGCCAACAAGTCTTGGAATAAAGAGAACGGTTTGGAAAGCAAGGCGGGCATGGGCGATCGTACCAAAGCTTTACTGGGTATTGTTTGAGAGCCCGAAATCGGATCGCAAAACCTGGGCGACGCCCTCCCAGACCGCGTGCGGGAGAGGAGGGCCGTGAGGGACGAGCCATTTTGAAGCATCAACTACTGTCGGTTGGAACGGCCGAAAATATTTTCCAAGTGTGCTTGGCTTTCGTGCCGGAGCAGGCTGGCTGCAAACTGATCGCGATATCGTCTTTAGTCCAGAGCGTATCAGGCAGCCCTCGCGAGGCGACCTATCGATGCGGCAATCTGATCGGCGACGTGAATCTGCTGTTGCTCCGTTAAATGAGGGCTCATCGGTAAACTGAGGCAGCGGGCCGCAACGCGTTCACTAACCGGGAAAGCACCTGGTGTGTGTCCCAGAGAGCGGTTGACTTCTTGGCGATGCAAGGGAACGGGGTAGTAGATCGCCGTTGCAATCCCAGCGTTTCGCAAATCAGTTTGCACCTGCTCACGGTGGTCCACCAGGACGGTGTACTGATGGAACACACAGGTTGATGCTTGGTGGACATTGGCGGGGAGCTGAACGGCTGGGCAATGGCTGAGTAGATCAGCGTACCGAGCGGCTGCCGCTTGGCGACGTTGATTCCAGGCGTCGAGGTAGGGCAGTTTGACCCGGAGCACAGCGGCCTGAATATCATCAAGTCGGCTATTCACGCCGTTCACTGTGTGGTGGTATTTAGCTTTTCCTCCATGGCGACGCAGCATTTCGGCACGCTCGTGGAAAGCGTCATCATTGGTGAGAATCATCCCGCCATCGCCCATGCAGCCTAGGTTTTTACTGGGGAAAAAGCTGAGGCAACCCGCCATGCCCATGGTGCCTGTCTGCTTGCCCCGGTAACGAGCACCGAAGGACTGGGCACAGTCTTCAATGACGATCAGACCGTGGCGATCGGCGATCTCGAGGACGACGTTCATCTCGCACGGCAGCCCGTAAAGATGAACTGGGAGGATGGCGCGTGTCTTGGGCGTGATGGCCTGCTCGACTAACGCGGGATTGATGTTAAAGGTATCCGGGACGATGTCGACAAAAACGGGGGTAGCGCCGACCAAGTTGATGGCCTCACAGGTGGCAATGAAGGTAAACGGCGTGGTGATGACTTCATCGCCGGGACCAATGCCGGCCGCCATTAAACTGATGTGTAGCGCGTCGGTCCCGTTCCCCACCCCGATCGCATATTTGCAGTCCGCGTACGCAGCGGCTTCCCGCTCGAACGCCTTCACGTTTGGCCCCATAATATACTGCCCCGCCTTCGCCGAACGCAATAATGCGGCTTCCAATTCCGTTTGCAGTTCAGCATATTGTGCTTGCAGATCACACATCGGAACCATCGTTTACCTATCAGCAATAAGGGGCAGTGGAATGCGAGGAAAAAGAACATGAATTGTTCGAGTTTGGATGGGCAACAAAACTAGTTCCGCTACCTGCCTAGGGCAGCTTGCCGCTCATTCAATGTCATTTGTTTATCTTGATCTAACGAGTATTGGCGTTGGCAGACAGCGCAGTGATAGGCTTGGGAAGAGTGTTCGCACTGCTTAAGTCGCTCTCCGCACTGGCACGTCCACCCATGCTGGCGTGCTGGATTGCCAAACACGAGGGCGTAGGGTGGTACGTCCTTCGTAACTACCGCGCCGGCACCGATCAATGCATGCTCACCTATCGTTATTCCGCAGATGATCGTCGCGTTAGCTCCAATGCTGGCTCCACGGCAAACTCGCGTTGGAGCAAAATCGCCTGCCTGGTTGCGGGGGAACGCACATCGCGGATTCATCACATTGGTGAATACCATCGAGGGGCCGCAGAAGACGTTGTCCTCCAGAGTGACACCTTCATAGACGGAGACGTTGTTCTGGATCTTTACGTTGGTGCCGACCGTCGCCCTGGGTCCGATCACCACGTTCTGACCGATGCGACAACGCTCGCCAATGCGGCTTCCGCTGAGAACGTGACAGAAATGCCAAATCTGCGTTTCCCGGCCAATCTCGACACCCTCGTCGATATAGCTGGATTCGTGGACGAGATAATCAGCTGAGCGGTTTGACATGATTGCGGCGGTCGAGGTGGGAATCCGGTGTTGTGGTACGTCGCTCCGAGGCGCGCCTTCACAGCGGCTGCGAATCGGCGGCCCCGTATGCGTTTAAAGCGGTCACAGTCCACGATGTTCAGGCAGCCACGCGCAATGGTTGGGGCTTCCCCTCGAAAAATGGATGACGGTGTCCTGTGGGCGCGACTGCGGGAGCATGGCTGATGCCGTGCGCCAGAGAAATGGCTGGTAGAGCATCCTGCAAGCCAAAGCCACCGCCAGCCAGGATGTCCTCATATACGCGGGTGTGCAGATCAGTGAAGCCTTTCGAAAACTCGATTTCCTGACCGTCATAGGTCATCGATCGGTAGGCGAACCCGCCATTCTCAACGACTGAAGAAGGGAGGTCATTGGCATCCGTGGACAAGAACCAACGGACGTTGGCTCGCTCCAGACGCAGCAGACCCGACATCCGATTCGATTCCGCGAGGTGCACTTCACTATCTTCGGCCTCGCCGAACAACCACAGCAGGAGATCGAAGAAGTGGATGCCGATATTCATTGCCACACCGCCGGATTTTTCTTTGTTGCCTTTCCAGGAAACGGCATACCAAGCGCCTCGGCGAGTGATGTAACTGAGGCAGATGTCGGCTTTTTCACGCTGAGTTGACGATTGGAGCTGTTTTCTCAGCGAGATCAGCGAGGGCAACAGTCGCAATTGCAGGACGTTGTATACGCGGCCCTCGCTTTCCGCTTCCATCTCTTGCAAAGCCTCGAGGTTCCACGGCGACGTTACAAGCGGCTTTTCGCAAATCGCATTGGCCCCCAAACGCAGAGCGAGCCGAGTGTGCGCATCATGTAGATAATTGGGGGAACAGATGCTGACGTACTTCACGCGGTGTTCGTCACCCGAACGCCGCAGCTTCTCCAGATGTCGATCGAAACGTTCGAACTCGGTGAAGAAACGGGCTTCGGGGAAAAAACTATCGAGACGACCAACGCAGTCGTGGGGATCAAGCGCGGCAACTAACTGATTGCCAGAATCGTGAATTGCCTGCATGTGCCGCGGAGCAATGTAGCCAGCAGCACCAATTAATCCGAAGTTGGTCGAACCCATGGAGCAGATCCTTGCGATATTGGTTGAAGACTTCCTGTCTTAAGCGGAGGTGACTTTACGCATCTAGCTCAACTGGGTCAAGGCGATTTTGAGGGCGATCAACGAGACTTGCGGCTGGCCCGTCGGTCGATTTCCCAAGCCAATCGACGCGCGCGAGGATCGTGGGGTGCTAGTTGAAGGCTTCGCTGGACATCCGTCTGGGCTAAATCGCGCGTGCCCATTTGTTCATGGAGACGGGCGCGGGTAAGCAGCAGCGAGACATTGCGGGGGTCGCGTTCGAGTCGCCGATTGGAGATTTGCAATTGGAGATCCCTTGATTCGATTTCACTCGCTACCTCATAGGCAGCTTTCAGCAGGTGGTCAGCCATTGTTGGTTTTTCCGCGGTCGCATCTTCGAGCAGACGGGCACAAAGGTACTGACCGACCGCCTCTCGCTGAGATTGATCGTCGCGGAGGGCTGTTATCCGGTAGAGGACTGCGGCCGTGTCGCGCCCGGGCGACCAACGCTCGACCAGATCGGATGGCTGGTAGATCATGGTCAGTGCTTGAATCCCCGGTTCCCGGAAAGATGGATCGACCTCCAGTGCTAGAGCAAATTGCTTGTGAGCGAGTTGCTCGTCTTGTTGCATCAAGGCATTTAAGCCCAATTTCAAAGCGACTTGTCCGTCCACGGGTCGAAGCCGTTGCGACTGATACAGGAACTGCTGTTGCTGGTCGAGCGGTGCGTTCAGACCGGCCAACGCCGTCGAGGCGTAAAGATAGGATCTGGATTCGGTGGGGCAAATCCTGCTGATCAGCTTGCACTGGGCGAAGATTCTGCGAGCCATCGCATCAGGATCGTCCAGCAAAAATCGTTCGCGATCCAATATCGTTGCTTGCCAAGAGATCCAGCGTGCTCTGGCCAGCACGTGCAGCGGATCGTGCTCCAGGGTCGACCTCAGCAGTTGTTCTGCAGCCCGCTGGTCCTCGAGCCCCGGCAAGTGAGGTTTGTCGCGGACCAGCCGACGATAGGCGTCCCACGATTGGGAGGCGCGGCTGTGGGGCACCGCGCGGTGTATGGCCCAGACGTTGCCCGCCAATAACAACCCGGTTGCCAAGATTGCGATGGAAGAGGGCACCGTGAACAGACTGTCGTGCGTTTCCGCATCATTTTCTGCGGCCGACTCGGTAGCCAGGATCCGAGGGATTCGAATCGCCAGCGCGGCAATCGCCAACACAGTCACGAAACAAGCGGGTACTTGCCAAGGAAAATCAACCACCGCGTGCGCGCAGCTTGCGAGCAGACCAGCTAGCAGAGCGCACGCCATCAAGAGGCGTCGGCCGTGCAGGTCGACTGAAAAGACCCGCAGTAATGTTAACAAAACCGCGGTGACGATCACCGCGGCCAATCCCACTCCTACGCCCCCGGTTTCCACCAGCAATTGAATCCAACTGCTCTCGGCAGTCGAGAAGGTCTGAAAGAAGTATTCGTCCAGATAGGCTCGATAAACAAACCGGTGGTTTCCCGCTCCTACCCCGAGGAGGGGAAAGTCGTGCCAGATTTGAAAGTCAGCCTTCCAGAGTTTGGACCGCCAATAGGATAAAGTCGCGAGATTGCTGGACAGCCAGACGAGGCCGATGCTCGCGCACGCCAAAGCGCTCGCAACTCCAGTCCATTTCCAGTGAGCGTAGCCGATTTTTGTCTTCCAGCGTTTCCCCAGCCAATCCCAGCCAAGAACTGCCAGCCAAGCGGCCCCCGAAACCGCGATGATTGCCGCGCCTCCACGCGACGGCGTGGCGTATACGGTGCAGACAGTGAGGATGCAGGCAACCATGGCGAAAATGCGCTGCCAATCGGCTTTTGCAACGGAGGTTGCCGCTGTGTTGCCCCGTTCCCAGCATCGCCGGCCCGCGCCCTGCTCGTCCCGTGAAGGCCGAAATAGAAAATACAAGGCGCACGGGAGGATGGTTGCCAGTATGCTCGATAGATGGTTTTCGTTTTGAAAGGGACCTCGGGGGACCACGCCCGGATCACGCGTCGGATGGTCATAAAACCAAACGAATTTTCCATTGCCAAAGTTTGCCTGCAACAGGGCGATGGCCGCCAACATCACCCCGGCACCGACCAGCATTTTCATCAACCGTTCCGCGTCTCGATAATCGTCCAGGCGGCTGACCACAAAGGTGAAGATGCACAAATAGGTGATGGTCAATGGTAGTGATTTGGCTGTTGTCGCTGGAGAGAGACTGAAGCAGTTCGGAAGCGAGGGGGCGACAAGAGGCGGGGCTTCTCCGAATAGTTTTTGGAGTCCCGGGGAAGCGGCATCGACCAGCTTTGGAGAGACGGGGGTAACCTGTGACAGCGGGAGGAGGAAGCAGGCAGCCAAGAGCAGGAGTTGCCAGCTGCCGAGTGGCACGTTGTGACCTGCGAGAACCTTGAGCACCAAGCCGAGGGTGCCAGGGAGGGCTGCGACCATCAGGACCAAGCGACCGGCGGGATGGCGACCGCCCAATACCAACGGCGCCAGGAAGAGGATCGCCACTAGCGAACCGTCGATCAGTCGATCGGCCCACCGTAGGTAAGGCGTCGTCTCCAACCGAGTTTCCCCTTCGGAGACGCTCTTCCGGTTCGTGTTTCGGTCCCTGGAGAATCTGATGGCATGCACGGCAAGGGTGATCTTTCGATGAGCGCTAGGAAGTCTGACGGCGACGCTCGGGCCGTCGCCTTGGAGTTTTGCCCGCGGCGGGATGTGCTGAGCGGGTTCCCGCGGCGGACGCGGTGGCGGGGTCGATTCGGAGCGGGTGTACGGGGGGCGAAAGTTGCCCCGCCCGTGATCCGGCGGCCCCCTCGGATGACGGTAAGACGACCGATTGTTTCTCGTCGGTCAGCTCATCGCCGTATCCATAGCCGTATCCATAGCCATAGCCATAGCCATAGCCGTACGCACGGTCTCCCTTGGCCGTATCCATCGCATTGACGACCAGCCCAAAGAGATTTGTTTCCTGGCGGATTAGTCGCTCGACGGCGCGCAGCACGTGTCGGCGAGAGTTCTTTTCCGGGCGAACGACCAGTACGAGGCCATCGGCCAAGCGACTGGCGAGCGCCACGTCGTTCGCCACCAAAACTGGAGGACAGTCCAAGATCACATGGTCGTAGTTGGCTGCCGCCCAGTGGATCAGTTCGGCAAACTGTTTGCTGGAGAGCAATTCGGCCGGGTCAAGCGGTCGGGCACCCGAGGGAAGGAGGTCCAATCGATCGATTCCGGTCGCCAATATGTATTTTTGTACAGAATCGGTGATCGAACTTTCGGCCAGCAACTGGCTTAAGCCCTTAGCGTGTCGCAGGTTAAACAGGTTCGTCATGCCGGGTTTGCGCAGATCGGTATCGATAACCAGGGTTCGCTTGCCAGCTTGTGCCAAACCCGCGGCCAGATTACTGCTGACGGTCGTCTTGCCATCGCCTGGTTCCGAACTGCTAACGGCAATTAGCCGCGGCTTCGACGGGTTGAGCATCAAACCGGCTCGCAACGTTCGGAAGGCTTCGCTGGAGCGAGTGGTAGGGTCGACATGCATCTGAATGGCTTGCGGACCATAGTCGTCCAGCGGTTGCAGTTTCTCGACCACAGCCAGAATGTCGGTGCATGTCTGCCGTTCGACATCTTCGAGGCTGGCAAAGCGATCATCTTGCAGGTCAGCAAGATAGACCAAGCCGATGCTCAGAGCGGTTGCCAGTGCACAAGCCAGTATCACGACGAGCTTGAGCTTTGGCGCCACCGGTCCAGCCGTCGCTGCTGGTTGCCCCAAGACGGCCACGCGAACACCGGACTGATCTTGGCCTAGGTCCACGCCGTGGATCTTCTCCAGCAGCGTGTCGTATGAGCGGCTGAGGCGGTCGACTTCGTGATGGGCGAGCAACATCTCGCTGAGGCTTCCATTCATAGCGACCACCTCCTTTTCCAGCGTGTCGTATTCCCGGGCGAGCAGCGACTCGTGCTGTTCCGCTTCGCGAAGCTTTTGTTCGACCAATTCACCCAGAATCCCGGCAAACTGTTTGCCGCCAGTGCTGCTGGCGCGTCCATTGACCCGTTGCTGAAAATCTCCTAGATAGCTTTCCGCGTTTTCGATTTCCTGCTTCAGGGCCATCCGGTCGGGGTGCGCCGGGCCGAGATGTGGAGAGATCCGGGCCAGTTCGGCCCGGTCGCTGAGCAGTTTCTGTTCGAGTTCATGGATGGAGCGCATCTGCTCGGGCGCGACGCCAAGAACGGCGGCGGTAAGTGATCGCGCAGCTTCTGGATCGACTGCATGCATGTGCGGACGGGGGTCACGGCCAGCACGGATCGCTTGACGAACGACTTCTGAGATGGCTTGTAACTCGATCCGCGTCTTTTGTGCTTCCGTCAGGCTCTGGTTAATGCTGTGCACCCGCTGAACGGCTGGGTGCGACTTGAGCGATGCATCGTCGACACCGACCACCTTTGCATCGGCTCGCAGCTTAACCAGTCGGTCCTGTTGCGTGTGGAGTTGTTCTTCGATCTTGTCTCGCTCGCCCTGCAGGATCTGGAGGACAGAGATCGATGTGTCCTGGTGGTGTTTGTGCATGAAGTCCAGATAAGACTCCAGCAGGACACCCAGTACCGCCTCGGCTGCTTGAGGGCTCGCGGATGTGTAGGAGAGTTCGATGACATTCGTGTTGCGCAGCAGACGGACGCTTAATCCGCTTCGGATGGCATCGATGCTTGCCTGGTCAGAGCGGTCTTTAATATCGACCTGTAATCCCGCACTCAGCTGACGCAGATCGTCGAGCGTCTCTTTAAGAACCCGATCGCTGCGGAGGATCTTCTCTTGCGTCGGCAGCTTGGTTGATTGTGATGTTTGGCCGACGCTGGGAAGGACACCCATGCCGGGTTCTTCCACCATCAATTGCGCTTCGGCCTCATAGACACGATCGGTCGTCAGGTAATACAGGCCGGCCAGAATGCCCACGACTGTGAAGATGCCAGCGACCAGTCGTTGGCGGCGCATGATCGCGCCGCCGAAACGCAGGACTGCGCGAACCGCTTCGCCCGGGGAAATCTGTTGCGAGTGGATCGAATTCTCAGTTGAATGCATGTAATCGACTGTTGATGAGAAGCCTTAGAAGCCCGGTACCGCCGCGCTGAATCCGACTCGGAAGAACGAGCGCACGGCTTGCACCACCATGGTCGTAGCCGTTTCTTCGACGCTGACGATATCACCGGGTGCCAGACGCAGGTTACCTTGGCCGCCGTAGCGGGCGTCACGTAGCGAAGCCTCGATCACGATTGGTTCGAAGTCTGCAGAAGCTTGACGAATCACCAACGCTTTGTCGGCGATGGACATTGATGTACCGCCGGCCTGGGCGACTGCGGAAAGCAGTGTCAGGTCTTCGCCTTCGGGCATTTCAATTTGCTGAGGCTTTTGGACCAGCCCCATCACGCTGACTGTTCGCTTAGGCTGACGTGCGACGCTGACAACACTGCCATCGAACAGTTTTAACGATCCCGGTGGATAGCTCTGCAAGTCCGCCAGATCCAAATTGACGACTGAGGGGATTTGCGCCGGCTCGTAGGAGGCTAGAGCGACGCCGTTGGGGCCAACGGGTCGCGGAGTATTGGCCAATTGAGCTAGAGCGTCCGGTGAGTGTCGAATTTCAACGGTACGGTCGGCTTCGTCCGAAACGCCCTTCGCGGTTGTCAATGCCGTCAGTAAATCGCAATTGGCTGCGGGAATCTCATAAGTATCCGGCGCGTTAACGGCTCCAACGACCGAGACCTGGAACACTCGCTTCTTGTCGACCGAGACAGTCACCTTTGGGTCGAGATATAAGCCGCGACGGATCGATTCATCACGGATTCGCTCAGCCGCCACGTTGGCGGTCACGCCGGCGACCGGCACCGAGCCGACCAGCGGCACGTCGATACGTCCCGTGTTGTCGAGCCGTAATTTCCATCGAGAGGTGGGTCCTTTTTCGATCCCGGTCGCGATGGAGACTTCAACGGAATCGCCCGGTTGCAGCCATTCGGTGGGTATGGATTGACGCGGCATCGTGCTGAGATCGACGTGCCGCGCACTTACATGATGCGGCGCCGCGTACTCGCTGGGCAAACTTGCCGCGGTATAGCGAGCTTGCGCGCAGCCCACCGTAGCGGCGATTGTTCCGATCAATAAGGCCAATGGCACCATGCGCATCCTTGCACCACAAGTTCGAGAATCCAGCGGAAGGGAATTCATGCGTTCTTATTTCGAGGAAGGTATTAGATGTGATGTTGCTCGGATAGACCGATTCACCGGGTTCTTGCAGTCAGCCTGTCTGGTTTGCGGCTTCCGCGCCGGTGATATTGCATTCTTGAGTTTGCTCCACCCTCGGCGGCTTTCAGGCGAAGACGAGGCTGAAGCCTGGAAACCGTTTGCAAGAAAACTATGCGGCACGCGGAGGAATCGGGAGGGAACGCTCAGGAGAGGCGATCGGGGGCGGTCCGCATTCAGCGGCGGGGCGATAGCCGGGGACAATCTGCTTCAATTCCTGGCGGACCATATCGGAACCTAATTCCGCCCTTTGCATCAGTTGGTCGACACGTTCGACGATCAGTCGCCGCTCCATGGCAAGGCTTTCGGCCACCAGAATTTTTGGATGCTTCGTCGCCAGGCGGGTTTCGTCGTCCGCATAAAGTTCCTCGTAAAGTTTTTCGCCGGGGCGAAGTCCCATAATTTCGATCTCGACATCTTCGTCCGGCTCCAGCCCCGAAAGTTTAATCATGTCGCGGGCTAGGTCCATGATCTTAACCGGCTGGCCCATGTCGAGGACGAAAATCTCGCCCCCCTGCCCTTGCCTCCCGGCTTGGATGACCAGTTGACTGGCTTCCGGAATCGTCATGAAGAAACGCGTCATCTCGGGATGGGTTAACGTCAGTGGACCCCCGCGGGAAATTTGCTCGCGAAATACAGGGATGACGCTACCGGCCGAGCCGAGCACGTTGCCAAAGCGGACGGTGACGAATCGACACGGAACCGACGAGGGAGTCGTCGAAGCATTGCCACGGTCTGACAGGGACTGCACGTAGAGCTCCGCGACGCGCTTGCAGCATCCCATGACGTTGGTCGGGTTGACCGCTTTGTCGGTGCTGACCATCACGAACGATTCGACGCCGAATCGCACGGCCAAGTCGGCAAGATTTCGCGTCGAGCCAACGATGTTCTTCACTGCCTCTCCAGGGTGCTCTTCCATGAGAGGAACGTGCTTGTAAGCGGCAGCATGGAAAATAGTTTGTGGCCGGTACTGTAAGAAGATGCGTTTGAGCCTTGGTACGTCGGTGGTGTCGGCGATCACGATCTCGATTTGCCCCTGTTCGATCGCTTCGTTAAGTTCGCGGCCCAGAAAAAACTGCCCCGTTTCGCTGCGATCGAGCAAGACGAGTCTGCCGGGGTTGTACTTGAGCAGCTGGCGGGCGATTTCTGAACCGATCGAGCCGCAGCTGCCGGTGACGAGGATCGTCTGCCCATCGAGCC
>JBBDHZ010000150.1:0-3973 GCA_040880645.1 Minisyncoccota bacterium | reverse complement strand
GTCCAAAAATAGCCAAAAAAAATTCTTGGGCGAGCGAACTGGGGAAGTCGGGCTACCGCGATCCCCGCGAAGCCTCTCACAGACCCCGAAGAATGTCGGCAGCGGCAAAAAGATGGCGTTCGAGCTGGGGCAAAGTCAGGGGCATCGCGAATCCGTGTCGATTGCAGGGGGAGGCCGGCGATCTTCGCCACGACGGCTCTCTCGGGAGGGGACGCTCATCGTCACCGGCGGACCCATAGCATAGCCCCCGCAAATCCGCCATCCCAAACCGGCCGTCGGCAAGGTCGAGCCCTAAGTTGTCGCAAAGCACTCGCCCCCGGGGAAGAGCCAAGCGGTCGTTCCACATGCTACGCCGCTTGAACGCGGCGCATTTCTGGGCAGGCGGAGGGCAGCCACGCTGCTTGGGCATGCCGACCGGGGAAGGCAGCGAAGAACTGCGACACTTCCGAGGATATCAGTGGTGGCAGGAGTCGCAGTGAAAGTGAGACGCGGGATCAAAGACCTTTAAGCGTGTTTGGCGACGGGCCCGATCCGGCGAAGTGTCAGGCCGGGCTGTTTGCGTTGCATTGCTTTCGCCCTACCCCCGCAGCCTGGATAACTGTACTACACTTTGGAAGTGCCGCACCACCGCCTCCCGAGCGTGCCAACCGCGTGGGTAAGCGAAACACACGACGAAGCTGGAATAGCCGTAAATGGCCCTGAAACTGAACGAACGCACATGTGTCGCGCGCGGCACTTTCAACATCTACATTTTCCAGCCAGATTGGTTCGTCAAGATCATGGAGCTAGACGAAGATACAGAAGGACAGATTTTGGCCGACTTTAGCCAACCGGGCCTTCGGGTTCGGTTTCAGGACGGCGAACTGATTTGGACGATTCGACCCGACTCAATCATTCTTACGTCGTCTTCCTCGAAGCGAAGCGTTGGTGATTTGGTCTCAAAGGTGCTGCACAAATTGCCGCACACACCGATGAGGGCAGTTGGAAATAATTTTACGTTTTCCAACAAACTGGAGGATCTGGGCCCGCAGGACGACGCAGCTCCAACCTTCTGGCTAGAGCCCAGTCGTGTCCCGGGGCTACTCCACTCCGATATTGGCGGAGCGATCAAACGCGGCGACGCTGTTTACAATCTAGCGATCTCTCGGACCGAGACCGATCTGCGATTAGTGGCGAATGTCCATCGCGAAACGAAAACATGCGAAGCTGCGGAAGAGGCAGCAAACAAATTCAACGACGACTTCGATGCAATTGTGGAGATGGCATCATCCCTCTTTTCACTTGAGGTGAACGATGGCAACGGCTGACCTGGTATTCGACGAACTGAACGACAAGACAAGCAATCAGGAAGCCGACGTGCTGCAGGAGGGCGACTGGGTTCCCTCGGAACGGGAGAGCGATCGGATTGCTTTGGACCCACACTTATTCGCGGTTCGGATAATCCCTAGGCACCACGGTAGAAGCGTGTCGGAAGTCGCTGTTGGCAGCGGCAACAAAACGGCTGAGCTACTCATCAACGAACTGCAAGAGACCTGCCAATTCATGTCATCGCCTGATGGAATGGCTGAGCAGCCGGCGTTTCTCAGGCTGCTCGCTCTGCAGGAGAATGCGATACCACACTTACTGCAGCAGTTGAATAAAGCTCCGATCATCGCAATGGTTGCCCTGCGGAGAATTACTGGCGATGATCCGGTATCGGATGAAGACAGAGGAAACGTTGGTGCAATGGTGGCCGCGTGGCGGGACTGGGGTCGGCAAAAAGGACTGCTCTAGTGTCGGGCAGCGTACCGCCGGTGAATTGGATCGCGTTGGGTTTCCCGCATCTCGAAAGCGAGGGGTTCCGCCCGACCAGTCCCCAATCCCACTCCTACAACTGCATTGCATGGGCGGCGGGCGACAGTGGCCGATGGTGGTGGCCAGATGAATTCGGCGTGTGCTACTGGCCGTCAGGTGTGCCCAGAAGTGCAACTCCACTCGCTTTTATTGCTGCCTTCGGAACTCTTGGCTATAAGCTTTGCGATGATGGCAAAGTGGAGACGGGGGTGGAAAAAATAGCGTTCTACACCGGTAGCAACGGGAACGTGACTTACGGGGCGCGCCAGTTGCCGACGGGGAAGTGGACAAGCAAATTGGGGAAAAACATAGACTGTGAGCATAGCCTGAGAGGGCTCGAAGGGAGCGCTTACGGACGCGTTTACATGTTTATGTCTAAGCGGTCATCCGCATGACCCCCGCAGGCAACGGCCCCGACTGGGTCGCAGGCTTTCTTCTGGCAGACGACGAACTGAGATGACGTGCCCGCGGGCATCGGTGCTGGTCCTGCAAGGTGGTAGTAGTCTCAAGCAGTCAAGGGCCATCGCGGATCGTCTTGCAAGAATCCCACCGGACCAGCAGCGCGTGCTGCTGGCGACAGGCCGATACATCGGTGAAGGCTTCGATGACGCGCGACTCGATACGCTGCTACTGACGCTGCCCGTTTCCTGGCACGGCACGATCATACAGTACATGGGACGTCTGCACCGCCTGCACGAAGGCAAAACGGAAGTCCGCGTCTACGATTATGCAGACCTGCATGTGCCGATGCTCTCTCGCATGTTCGACCGGCGATGCCAGGGTTACGAGGCGGCCGGCTACACGGTTCTGTTGCCGGGAAGTGCAGTTCCGGACTGGCCGGTCGAAGTTCCGCTGCCGGTCGATCCTCGCTGGAAGAACGACTATGCGGCGACGGTTCGGCGGCTTGTCCGCGACGGGGTCGACGCGCCGCTGGCTAAGTTGTTCGCGCATGTGGCTCGACAACGTGCTGGATACGATCCTTCGCGTACAATCGCTGCGTGACAGGGAGTGAAAAAGGGGACGCAGCTCAAAGACTTTCGTCCGTCTGCGCGACATTCCATCGTTATTACCAGCACAATCGACATTGTGCGAGTCGATAGCTGATCTGCGGTGCCGAATTCCCTCGAAGGGGGTGTGATGTTGCCAGTCCATAACCTAGGTATGAGTGTCGCAATCGTGCAAGTCTTTATGAGAAACTGTCGTTTCAACTCAACCAATTAGAACCATCATGAACACAAGTAGACAGGATGGAACACCGACTGACCGACACGGAGAATCCGTTGCGGCGATCAATCCAGAGTTGCTGTTCACGAACTGCGTGGGTAGTGTGTCATTCGCTCTCAGGATGTTAAAAGAGTTTGAGTCGAGCGGAATGGTAGCCGTTGAGACGATGGCAAAGCATGCCGCGGCTGCGGATTGCACGGCGGTTGCAGGGGCAGCTCATTCACTGAAAGGGGTGGCAGGCATTATCGGCGCAGAACCATTGCGGCTGTTGGCTGCCAAAATCGAAGCGGCTGGAGAGACCGCAGACATCGAGAGCATTGCCGATCTCGTCGGCGACATACGGCAGGAAATGGAAAGATGCCTTGTCCAGATTCCTATCATCCGCCAGCGAAGCCAACTAGCGACAAGTTAGTCAGAAGTAACTGCTCAACAACACCACGGTCAGTGCAATCGCGATGAACCGGAGTGAATGGTCGGCGGCGAGACTCGCTCGGAACGAGGTTGAATGACGCGCAGCACCCCCAGAGCTTCACCGGGCGTCACCTGCAGCAGGCTTGGTCGGTTGTGGCGGTGCGAGAAGATTTTCCAGTACGGCGCGCAACTGTTTGCACTCGATCGGCTTCTTCACGTAGTCGTCCATGCCGGCGTCCAGACAGCGTTCACGATCGCCCTTCAGGGCATTGGCTGTCACAGCCACGATGGGAATGTGTTCCGGCGACTGGGCGTTCGCCTCGCGTTTGCGAATTTCGCGCGCGGCGGTGAAGCCGTCCATCTCGGGCATCTGGCAGTCCATCAGCACTAGGTCGTACTGCCCATGCTCCAGTACCGACAGCACTTCCTCTCCGTTGACGACGACATCGCAGGTACAGCCCAGTATTTCCAGCAACTCAACCACGTACAACTGGTTGATCTGGTT
>JBBDHZ010000149.1:0-3974 GCA_040880645.1 Minisyncoccota bacterium | reverse complement strand
CACCAGCGGCGGATGAATTCGGTCGTCGTCAACGTGACCGGAACCTAGTGATGAAGTGATGAAAGGGAAAGTGATGAAAGAAAGTGATGAAAGGGGATAAGTCCAATTACAATATTGGACTTATCCCCTTTTTCCGACCCCGACTTCAGGACCGACTACGCCGAGCCCTCCCGTTCATCCCGTTGTTCTGCGGCGTATTATTGTATGCGAAAATACGTCATGCCTTCGATTGGAGTGTCATCTAATTCGTAGCGACCGAACGACCATTTATCGGGATGTTCCATGACGACCTGCCATAAGATCAGGCCGAAAAACTTGGCTGCAGCCCCCGAATCTTGATTGCATGCAGTTTCGTATATTGGCCAAAACACTGTTCCGTACCATCTTGAACCGGGGATCCAACTTGAGGTTCGGATTTCCGCGCCGTCAATCAATGCGAATAGGTGATCGTATATCGCATCAAATTCCTCGTGTGTTAAACGATCGCACCATTCGAGAAACTGAGGTTCGTGGGGAATTTTTACAACAGGCTTTAGTTGTCCATTTGATTGAATCTTGTACAACACTGGATTCGCCTATCAGTATGTGATTTTCTTGCCGGGCGGTAGGCGCGAAAAGCCTCGACGGGAATACCGAGCACAGTGGGCGTCTAACGCCTCTTTTGCATCTTCGGGTGAGTCGTATTGATCAACCGTGGAATGTGGACCGTATGCAAAACATATGTGACCGTTCGCCGCAGTTTCAATGCGCTGCCACCGGCGTACGACCCGGTTCGCGCGACGATAACAATGCACGCCTTGTTGTGTGTACTTCCTTTTCCGGTCTTTGTGGAACCCTACTTTGACGAAATATGGCATGTTCACATTTGCCTACGTGAAAGCTCTTCTCAGCCGACGAACGCCCCGGATCAGCGGGGACCGGGAGTTGAGCATCCATTCGTGAAAACTGACCACCGGTCCTCCGTTGCATCCGATGGTTCGTTGGCCGTTGTGCGTCAGGGCAACCGATGCCCTAGTAGGTAGAACACCTCATTCTCAATATCGCGTGGCGACAGCCCGAAGCTAGTCAATAGTTGTGCGGATTTAGTGGTGTCGGCGGTAGCGCCAATCAGCAAATGTTCGGTACCGATATAGCTGTGCGACATCTCACTCGCTGCGGCGAGGACGCCGTCAAAGACCGTCGCAATGTCGGCGTCAAGCCGAAAATCGGTTGCAGAAGATCGTTCGCGTGTGGCAAGCGCGGCGTCAATCTGCGACCGCGTAACGTCAAAGTTATCGAGCACATGGTACGCGACACCATTTCCCTCGCGGTACAGTCCGGCCAATAAATGGCATGAATCGAACACGTTGTCACCAAGTTCGTCGGCGCATTTAATGCCAAGCGCAATGCAATCTCGAGCGCGGTCTGTTTCGTGGCCGGCTCGTCCCAACGCCAGAATGTCTTGGATTCGTTTGTTCAATCGCGTGTGCTTCTCATGAAGTGTCTGTGCAGCAAAAGACAATCATCCGTCCGACGAACTCGTATTTCTACGGCCGGCGTTTTCCGGTGGTGGCGTGTTATACGGCAGGTTTCGACCGTATATATATCACGCGTCTAAGTCAGGCATGAGCTTACACCGCTTCCCGAGTGCCTGCAAGCATTTAAAGTCGCTTTTCTCCAGCCGCGGTTGAGCGTTATGCGGACCGTATAACACGCACCGTATGATGGTCCCAAGCGGGAAACCGAAGTTGCTCGATCAGGTGCGGAATCACTGTCGCGTGCGGCATCCGGCACTCAGCACCGGGAAGCAACTCGGCACCGAGAAGCAATCGGTACCGTGGATCCGCCGCTTCATCTTGTTTCACAACAAGCGGCATCCGTTGGAAATGGGCAAGGCCGAAGTCGGCGATTTCCTCTTCCTTTCGCGGAGCGAAAGGCCACGTGCCGAGCCGACAATGCGGGGCACTGCCCGCGGATGAGCGTCGCGCCACAGCACTTCACAGCACTTCACTGCTTGTCGGGCGTTGTCTGACCCAGTAGCCTGGAGGCCTTCGATTTGTCACCAGCGTCTATCCTAGGATCAGATTGTGCCGGACCTTTATCAAAAGCCGCTTCGTTGGTACGAAGGCATCACGGGCTACCAGTGGCTCGTGTTGGTCGTTGCTTCGCTCGGCTGGGTGTTCGATATTTTTGAGGGGCAAATCTTCGTCGCCAGCATGCGGGACGCGATGCCTCAGTTGCTCGGCGTCGCGTCGGCCGATGATTCACTCGTCGCGCGATGGAACAACTATGCCTTCGCTTCCTTCCTGCTGGGTGGGGCCTTTGGCGGCATTTTCTTCGGCATGCTGAGCGACAAGATCGGACGCTCGAAGACGATGATCGTCACGATTCTCTTTTACTCGGTCTTCACCTGCATTACCGCCTTTGTCAACGCCCCTTGGCAGATGGTGGCGTTACGCTTTCTGGTGGCGATGGGTGTCGGGGGCGAATGGGCGGTGGCCAGCGCGCTCGTGGCGGAAGTCATGCCGACGCGCTCGCGTCCGGTCATGAGTTCCATTTTTCACGCGTCGAGTGTGTTTGGCACGCTGATGGCCGTGGCGGTCGGCTATTTCATCATCAGTGCCAAGCTGTGGGGTGATGACACTTGGCGTCTTGGGTTCCTGGTCGGCATCGTCCCAGCGCTGTTGGTCGTCGTTATTCGTTGGAAAATGAAAGAGCCCGAGCAATGGCACCAAGCGAAAGAACGTGAAAGGCTCGATGCGTCGCAAGTAACCGGCTCCATCGCGGGCCTGTTTAAGCCACAGATTGTGCGCAATACGTTCGTGGGCATCGCGTTGGCAACCATCGGGTTGGTGACGTTTTGGGGGTGCCACATCTATGGAAAGAATGCGCTCCTGCGTTCGGCCGAAAGGACGGCGTTGTCGACCGAAGGAGTCGCCTCGGATGCTGGCCAGGACGTCAAGAAGGCGGCGCTCGACAAGCACGCCGCCACGATCAAACGGGCCGAGATGACAAGCATGTGCCTCAATACCGTTGGTGGCGGATTGGGGCTGGTGCTGTTCGGTTCGATTTCCACGATGTTAGGACGAAAGGGTGCTTTCGTCTTCTATCACGTTGGCGGTTTCGTGATGGCATTGCTGATGTTCCTGGTGCTGATTCCCATGAATGCGTCTGTTCCCGTTCTGTGCGTTGCGCTTCCGGTGTTCGGATTTCTCACACTTGGCATGCATGCCGGCTATGCCGTCTACTTCCCCGAGTTATTTCCGACACGACTTCGCGGGACCGGGGCCGGATTCTGTTTCAACGCCGGACGATTCGGCACCGCGGCGGCCATGTTTATCGCAGCCCAGATGAGTTGGCAGGCGGAACAAACCGCACTCTATCTGGCCCCGCTGTTTTTAGTCGGCGTTATCGTGACGTTGTTAGGCCGAGAAACTCGCGGCGAAGAACTTCCTGAATAAACGATCGAAGGAGCAGTGCTTTCGCGGAGAGCGTGTGAAAAAATTGGGACAGGCACCTCGCGGCGATCAAAAACTCCAACGAAATGAGAACCGCAGCTCGGAGCCAGTCCCATTTTTTCATCGAAGGAGGAGTGCTTTCGCGGAGCGAAAGCCCACGTGACGCCATGACAACAGAACGCGTGCGTTTCGGACTGATCGGTTACGGCTTGTTTGGCGCGCATCACGCGAATGCCATTGCGAATTGTGTCGATGCGGAACTGGCGGCGATTGCCGTTCGTTCCGAAGCCAGCCAGCAATCCGCCCGCGCGGCGCACCCAACGGCGGAGGTGCTGGGTGACTACCGGCGCCTGATCGAGCGGGACGACATCGACGTTGTTTCAATCGTCGCTCCGAACAAGCTGCACTATGAAATCGGCAAAGCCGTGCTCGAATCCAGGAAGCACCTGCTGCTCGAAAAGCCGATGGCGTTGCGAATGGAGCACTGTGACGAACTGGTGGCACTGGCCGAGGCGAACCAGCTCGTTCTGGCGGTTG
>JBBDHZ010000148.1:0-3982 GCA_040880645.1 Minisyncoccota bacterium | reverse complement strand
GGCCATCAACGGTGGCTTGGACACCGCGACCGGTAATGCTCTGAAACGCTTCGCGGAAAGTGTAAAAGCCGCCAAAGATGTATGCGGCTACATACAGGCTCCAGGGCATCCACGACGAGAGGTGAGAGAAAGACGACAGCAGCCATCCGGTAATAAGGAACGCGCCGCAGAGCACGGCAAAATACAGCTCCGTCCGCTCGCCAAACAGGCCCCCATGCTTATGTTCACGTTCCTTGCCTACAGCCTTGCTTACGACTTCGGTCGGTTCAGCCAACGTCGGTTGTTTCTGCACTTCGATGATTCGCAGGCCGAGCTTTTGCACACCAGCGAGAAACGCTTCTTCAGTGGTCAGATGGCGATCAAACTCGATGCGCAGCACGCCAGCGGGAGATGCGGCGGCTTCAAGCACCCCAACGATTTGACTCGCTCGCAACTCGACCGTACGTGCCTGGCGCGCGTGCATCGGTTCAGACTTGAGCAGCAGGTGGCCGAACCGCTTTTCGAGATCCACTCCTGCGCGTCGAGCCAAGTCCCGAACTTCACCGACAGAGAAGCGAGCAGGATCAAAATGGATGCAGATTTGGCCGGCTCCCGTATCCTTCACATCGACAAGGTGTGCGGTTTCAATACCTTCTTTCGTTCTCAGCAAGTTGCGAAGTCGCAGAACGCACGCGTCACGAGCATCCGGCACCGCTGGCAGCAAGAGTGCGATGTCAATCCGAGTCTTCTCAGCCATAGTTATTGCCAGGTCGGTTCACAGTTGATCATTCGGGCAATTGTGCGTTCAGGTCACACCCTCCTGTGCGCCTTGAGACGCAGGCGCTCGCAGGACTGAACGAGTTACAGAGGTGACGCTGTTTTTTTGTCTTCGCTACTTGCCCTTGTCGCTGCACTTTGTGCGGTACGCGCCGGCGACGCGCCGCTCTCAGTGCGAGGCACTGCTGACCCGATTGTTGTATCCGCACCAAAGCGGTCATGCCATATAGCTCACCCATCGCAGGCGGACTCAGCGCTGCAGCCCGATCTGCACGGTAAAGGCCTCGAAGCCGAGGAAGCCGAGCGTCGGCGCGCCGGCTTCGGCCCACAGCTGACCTTCATAGGTTGCTCGGGCAAACAGCTCGCCAAAGTCGTATTGTCTTGACCACTGCGCGCCCAGCCCCAGATCGAAAATGGGAACCACTTCGTCCCCGTCGGCCAGGCTGACGAAGGGGACCGGAGGCATGGCGCCGGTCGGCGGGTTCACGAAACGGTTCAGCATCTTGTCGCCGAACAACAACGAGCCGCGGCCCAAACCGTACAGCGACAGGCCGCTGCGGCCGATCGGCTTGAGCACCTCAGCCGATACGGCCGGCCCCAGGCCCGAATACTTTCGCTCCCAAATCAGCTGCTGGGTGGCCGTGCCGCCGGTGACCACCGTCCCGATCGAGTCCTGGTCGAGTGTCGCGTAACGAAGGCCGCCCCCCACGGTCAAGTCCATCCCGGCAACATGGGTGTGAAGCGTCCCCTCGAAGTCGAGCATCTCAACATTGAGGCTGCCGAGGACCGACAATGTTTCACCAGGATTGGCCGTGATCACGGCGGGGATGTTCACGGTGACGACTTGGGCCGAGTGGATGGACGTCGGGGTCGATGTTTGGGAAAATGGCTGGGCCGCCTGGTCCAGGTGGGCGTACGTTGCCCGGACGCCCAGGCCGTTTGGAGCTTGATATCCGAGCCAACCGCGGGCATTCGGCTCGTAGTCGTAATCAAAAGGTACCAGATTCAGCGTGCCGGTTGCAGCATCGAGCGTGGTCGCCTGAAATGCTTCTTTGAAGTGCAGTTTGGCAACGACCAGCGCGGCACCTCCATAGAGCCCGTAGGTCGAGTCCTCGCAGGAACATTGGTGCGGAGCGCGGCAACGGGAGTCGCATGTCAGCTCGGCCGTCGCCATGCCCGGGCCAACTCGTCCCTTCATCGCCGCAACTTCCGCTTCGAGCTGCTCGATCCGAGCCGCGTACGAATGGAAACTGGCCTCTTGTACGTCCTGCGCCGACGTGACGGAAGCTGCCATCAGAACGAACACCGTGGCGACGTGTAAAGTGCGGCGCATGAGCGACTTGCATCAAGAAGTGGATTGGAAATGGGTGCCTTCCTGTTGTGTCGGTCGTAGCGATTGGAAGACTTCACCGGATTCTCTGTAGCTCAGACGTGATTTGTGGTTTAACTGGCAGGCTGCAAAAGCGGCGAGGGACACACCATTTTGGCGAGGGGAGAAGATGTCGAGGTTGATAAACGCGGCATTTCAGATCCCCCGCTGCCGAACGTTGCCCTTTTCCGGGCAGCGTGGCGTCCGCTTCGGACCTGCGGCCAAAAGGAGCTTCAAATCGACAAGTCTATGTGGCTCAAGGACTTCGGTGCTGAGAAAATAACAGAGATCGGTAAAATGCTGTGTCCCCAGAGCCCACTTCCAGAGCCCACTCCCCAGAGCCCACTCGGGTCGCGTCTTATTTCATTACAATAGTTGACGCGTACGGAATACGGTTCCTTCCAGCGACGGCTCAACACCTTTCGTAGCCAGGAGACTTCATGCGGATCGCGATTGTGGGAGGAGGATCCAGCGGCCTGGTCGCGGCCTATTTGCTGGGCGATCGCCACGAGGTTCACCTCTATGAATGCGGGCCGCAAGTCGGGGGGCACGTAAGAACCCTGGGCCAGAATGTCAACGTGGACAGTTTTCCGCCGGGGAAAGTTGCGGAAAACGGTCCATCAGGATTTCATGTTGCAACCAGTCCGACTTTCATGCGCCTTTTGGCCGAATTGCGCATCCCCACGAAATCATTCGCTTTCGGATCCAATCTCTTCCTCCGCGATGACCAGGATCATTTCATCCGGCCGGACCTACAACATTGGCGGCGGAGGTTCATCGAGCCCACGACGGGCGGATTGGAAACCGCGCTCTCCCTGATTCGATTTCTGGTCAGGACGCGCTCCTCGCGGGTGAACCGGAACGGCCACAAACAGCTGGCCGATGCATTGCCGCACAAGCCCTTTCTTCGCGACTGGTTCCGCTGCATTCTCATGCTGTGCTTTTCGAGACCCATGGAATTGGTGGATTCGCTGCCGATCTCGTTTGCGTCTACGATGCTACGGCAGGGCCTGCTTCACGCTGAATGGAAGTTCATTCCGGGCGGCGTGTACTCGTATCAAGCGAAGATCCTTTCGCAGTTTGGCGGCCAGGTGTTCTTGAATTCGCCGGTGGACCGGGTGTTTCGAGACGAAAGCGGAGTCCGACTCTCCGTGCAAGGGAACCTGACGGCCCAGTACGACAAGTTGATCATTGCCACGCCGCCCGGGCGAGTGCTGTCGATGTTGGACCGACCTACGGCGATCGAGGCCAAGTTTTTTTCCGAATGGGGTAGCGAAATTCCCTTTCGTACGATCACCCACACCGACCTGACGATGTACCGAAACAAGAGATCGGCTCGTCCTACGATTGCCGACTTTTTCCAGCGAGATGAGGAGACTTTCGGCTACAACTGCTGTGTCAGCAGGCTCTACTCCGGCACGAACGAATTCAACTTCTCCTACAACATGGACGACCTCATCGAACCGGCAAAACGGCTGGATTCCCACGAACATCGAATCCCCGCGTACTCCGTTGCGGCTCTGCGGCATCGTCAGGAATTGATCGCCGCCAATGGCGACCACGATACCTTCTACGCAGGCGCCTACCTTGACTTTGGCCTGCACGAAGGAGCTGTCAGTTCGGCAAACCAGGTCGCCCGCCTGCTGGGAGAGCGATCGCTGACAGTCGCCGAGCCTCCCCAGCAGCTTTAGCATCGGCCCGCCTGCCGCAGGTGCTCACTGCACGCAACTTACAAGTCCTTCGTCCAGGCGTCGTCCGCCATCAACGCCACGTCGGCAGTTTCCAAAGCAACGTCTGAACCGGCAGCACCCATCGCAATCCCCACGGTGGCGTTCGCCATCGCGGGAGCGTCGTTGA
>JBBDHZ010000147.1:0-3999 GCA_040880645.1 Minisyncoccota bacterium | reverse complement strand
CGCGAAAGTGCGCCCCTTCGCGGAGCGAAAGGCGACAATATTATTCCCGCGAAACTAGGGTAAATTAAATTCGTGAGCGTTACGAGAAAGTGGGGCGGCAGGGCCGCGACCAACGCAGGAGAATTCGCATGCCACGAGATATCTATGCCTTGCTGGTTGGGATCAATGACTATGCGCCGCATGTTGGGAAGTTGAACGGCTGCCTGAACGACGTCGATCATTTTCACGACTACTTGACGGACAGCTATGACCGCGGACAACTCCACCTCGAGATCCTCAAGGACGCGGACGCCACGCGTGCGAACATCATCGCGCAATTCCGTAGGCACTTGGGGCGAGCCCAAGCAGATGACGTCGTCGTGTTCCAATACTGCGGTCATGGCGCTCGCTGGAAGTCGGCAAAACCGTTCGAGCAGTTTTATCCCGACGGCAAGGACGAGGGGCTCGTGTGTTACGACAGCCGGAGCGACGGCGGCTTCGATTTGGCGGACAAGGAACTGGCCGTGCTGCTCGCCGAGTTGGCTCGCAACGATCCGCACGTCGCCGTCATCCTCGATTGCTGCCACAGCGGTTCGGCCACGCGCGGCGCGGACGACTTCACACAGCTCAAGGCCCGGCAGACGCATGAAGTCCACACGGAAAGGCCGCTGGAAAGTTATCTGGATGGCTACTACGCGGCGTTACGTGATCGCGGGGCGTCGCTCCAGATCCCGGCCAGCCGGCATATCTTGCTCGCCGCTTGCCAGCGTGTTCAGAAGGCGTGGGAAGGTAGAGATCAGAGCGGAGTGTTCACCAGCACGCTGCTGGAGGTGTTAGGGAAGACCGGCCCCGACATTTCCTACGCCGATCTCTTCGTGCGGTGCCGAGCCGCGGTGCGCAAACGGGCCGATAACCAAGACCCGCAGTTCGAGACCTACCGCAGCTTCAATGCGTACGACGGATTCCTCGGCGGTCCGGCTTCCCATACCGCCCGCCGCTTCAGTGTGTACTTCGAGACAGGCGGCTGGCGAGTCGATTGCGGCGCGCTGCATGGACTCCCCAGCGATCCCGACAAGAAGGTCGAACTGGCACTGTATCCGGAATCGGATCGGGCTCGCTTGGCAGGACATGCCGCGACGACTCAAGTCGGTCCGCAAAAGAGCGAGCTGGAACTGCTCGACATCGCGGCGGATCCGTCCACCCGTTATCAAGCCGAAATCACCAGCCTGCCCGTGCCGCCGCTGGCCGTCTCCTTGGACGGTGACGCCGCGGGCACGGAGGCTCTTCAGAAGTTCCTGGCAGCGTCAGATGATCGTTCGCTCGGCGTGGCATTGCTGACCGACGCGCCGGAAGGCACACGCTATACGCTGAGCGCCGAAAGCGATTGCTACCTGTTGAGATTTCGCGAGACCGGCAAGTTGATTCAAGGAGTTCGGGGCTATACGAAGTTGGCCGCCGACTACATGTTCGGGATTCTGAAGCAGGTCGCCGACTGGGAGCGAGCCGTGCGACTGCAGAATCACTCGACCAAGATGAACCCCGACCACGTGCAGCTTAAATTCTGCGAAGTGCTTAGCAATGACGAGGACGACGTTCACGAGTATCCGGACAGTGAGATCACGCTCGACGTTTGTAAGGACGGCGACGAGTGGTCCGAGATTCGCGGCAAGTTGATCTCGGATAACCTTGCCGCTCAGCCGCTCTATTTCTTGCTCGTTCATCTCTCCGACGATTTTGGTATCACGGTGCTCTACAAGGAGCGCGTGGAACCCACGGACTTGCCGTTTACGCTAACCCCGATGGGCGAGAGCACCGTCATTTTTTTCTCGATGAAGCGGACGGAGACGAGGTTGCACACACGTTCAAGCTGATCGTTCGGACATCTATCGGGTGATGGAACGACAGGGCATGGAGCTGCTGAACTTCTCCGGTACGCGTGGCGATCATCGGCAACACCGACGGGATCGTCCAGGGTCTGAAATTGGCCCAGGACGCGGACGGCCAGACCGTCGATCAGAAGTTCGACCTGGTGTTGACCTACGACTGATCGGCGAACTGAAGCAAGAGACCGCGACGTTCAGTCCCGATTTGATCGAACGCGGCGAGCATGTTGTCCAGCAGAGGTAGGTCACGCTCGGCGTGACGGAATAGGACTTGATCGATGAAGCCTTCGTCGGAAAGTTGGAAGGACCGGTGATCGCCCAAGAAAATCAGCGAGCGATTTCGTCGCAGATGAACGTCGTCTTGGACGAATTGTCGTCGACCGTGCTCGTGTTAAACCTTCCATGCCAAGGCGATGGCCTGTTGGGCCGGACGTTGGCGGCTCATGCGGCACTTGGCGAGCCGTGTCGGCTGCAAAACTCGTTCACCCGCGTGACGAGCACGCCGAGGTCGAAATGAAACATCGGATAAAAGGGGCGGGCGGAGTTGGGTGCAATTCGCCGGGGCGTTCAGAGTGGCAGTCCGATGGGCAGCGAAGCTTGGGTTCAAGCCACCACCCGCGCCGCTCGGCCTGACTTCGACACTCCGCCCACGTGGCCGACCAAAAGCCGAACCGGAAGAATGAACTCCCTGCCATTATCAGATTACCCAGTATATGCTCCCGACCCCTTATCACCGTACGATCCGGGGCCATCGGTCAAGCCAAAAGAGAACGGCGACGAATAGTCGTCTAATACACCACCCCCAAATGCTGTTCTGCACACGACTGGCAAATTTTCTCGCCGTGCATCCATTCTGGCGGTTTCGTCTCTCCGCACTTCTCGCATTTGCGGTACTTCGCTCGACGGAGTTCGATGGCTGCGGTAATGAGTCCGTGGAGCATCACCATCGTCGATGACGCCGGGAGGCGTTTCCAATTCAAGGTGGCGAGTTGCTTAGGACGAACTACTGGCGTGTGCGGTCCTTCCCAGCGAACTGAGTACACAGCGATGGACACCTTGCTGCCGCCGACCCGAACGATGACCTCACCAAGAGCGCCGCCGACCAAAACGACATCACCGTCAAGCTGAGTCTCGTCACGGATTGGGTCGGTCGGGGGGAAGACGCTTGATTTCTTCCAGAAGATCATCACGGTCGAGGTCACTCATCGCTGTCCTCCCGATCCATCTCAGACCGAAGCACTCGAAGACGATGAAGCAGAGCGAGAATATGTCCGTTCTCGAACATTGAAGCGAGATGGCCTTCGCAAAAGCGATCCGCACGAGCGTGAGTTGTCAGCAGCTTTTGGATCGTCACGGCATCTGCTGACTCGACCTTTTCAGGAGACTCGATGTATTTCTTGGCAGACTCCTGCCACTCGGTCCAGTCGAATTGGGGCGTGACCCAATCATTGTCATACAGGACTTGAATGAACTCCAACACTGCTTCATCGAAGTCGAACCAAGGAAAATGGCCCTCCTCGATTTTCCAAGTACCAACAGCGAACCCAGCTTCCTCGAACTTATCGAGGAAGGGCATGAGGGCATCGATTTGTGCTGGCTTGATGGGTTTCACTTCTGCAACCTGTTCATCACCGACCAAACCTCGTGCAGCGAATGCTCGTAGTCGGCCCCGCTTCTCCCTTGGTGCCGAGCAACCTCCGATTTGAAATTGTCGTAGTTCATTTCCTCGTTCAGTCCGGCGAGAACCGCCGACCATACCGACTTCGGCACGAAGATTCGGAAAGCGTAGTCGGTCCCGGCAGATTCTTGAATCTTGCAGTCTCCGAGAAGATCATCGAATTGCTTTTTCAACGACTCAAGATGGCTGTGAACTCTGGCTCGCACCATGATACGATCAGGATCGACGGGTTGGCCGTGACTGCCGTCGCCTTGGCGGGCGCAGACGGCAGAGTAGAAGCCATGTTTGGTGAAGAGCCACATTGCGTTGCTCCCTAACAAGTTTCTGTGGGTCGAAGTACCATCACTCGTTCCCGCTTCCTTTGCCGTACTCCGTGTTTACTTGCTCGATCAACCATGACACGGTTGACTTGAGTTTCTCCACGGCTTCGGCACTCGTCAACTTCTCAAATGGAATGCG
>JBBDHZ010000146.1:0-25685 GCA_040880645.1 Minisyncoccota bacterium | reverse complement strand
GGTCGGACGCGGTAGCGGCCGGGGAGGGCCGGTCTGAAACCCTCTCCTCGCTAAGCCTCGACTCTCCCAGAGGAAGAATGAAGAGGAGCGAAGCGTGCCTGCGAGCGGGGTTTTGTCGACACGTACGCGGGCACAAACGGTTTAGGAACGAGAGCCGAGGAGCGTGTCTCGCCCAGCCGCGAAGCGGCGACATTCGATAGCCTGGGATGAGCGGTCTGTCGTTTATACACAACTTGGAAACTGGCATGATTGCTCCGTTGCTTCCGTTTAACGCCCTACGCGATCGGCAGGCGTCGCAACACCGTAAGAAAGATCGGGATGGGTCGGCGAACAATATATCTGCACGATTTCTGCGCGTAGCGATAAAGGGGTCCCACTGGATCAGGGACTATCGACTGCTCGCAAAATCGCTCGGTTGCAATACATCGAGCCGCATATCGACCACTTTTCTCGCGGCGAGTTTTTCTAAATCCTCTTGCGAGGGCTCCGTGCTGTTCGATGATGAAACGCTCCAGTGCCGAACATGGAGCGGTGGCTCTTGACCAGATTTTCTTGAGGATTTACTTACGGTAAGTACCTGACCATCGCGTGGCTGCCAAGCCCGGACGACAGGACCTTGGTGCCTGAAGATGCCGACGCGAAGCCCGGCCTCTCCATCCCAGATACGCGCCGTACTGTCTTCTCCGCCCGTAATGATCCACTTTCCATTTGGGCTGAATGAGACGGCTAAAATCTTCGCGTCGTGTTGCAGGCGATACTCCGGAGCATCTTTATTAGTGCCGGTCTCGCTGATCGACCACACAGAGGCCTCGCCTTCGGAACTGACGGTCGCCAGCATCCTTTCTCCATTTGAGCTCCTTGGCCCAAAGGCGAGATACACGACATCGCTGGAATGCGAAAGGTCGGCAGTGGGGCTAGCGATGATTCGCTTGTCCGAGGATTGACGAGCCTGTTTGACCAGTTCCTCAACACGCCAGAGCTTGGCACGATCACGCGCGTCGCCCGTAGCGAGCAGTTGGCCGTCTTCGCTGAACGCCAGGCACAGCACTTGCTGTTCGTGAGGGAACGAGTCATCCGAGTTATTAACCTCGACGCGACAAAGCTTCCATGCGGAAGGCTCCTGCTCTCGGTCGGGAATCCCAAAAAAGATGATGCCATGCTCTTTGTCGCTGTCGATTTTCTCTTTGCCAACGAGAGCCAGAACATCCGAGTTCTCAAACTGGACGAATGCCATCTTTTCAATGGTCACAGCCGAATTCAATTCTGCGTTCTTGGGGCGCGGCAACATCGGCAGCTCGATTTCGCCGCTCGCCATTCCAGATTGAAGCGACTCCACGTTCCACACGATAAGCCTTGGGGGATCTTCACTGCGCGCCTTTTCGGCTACGGCCAACCATTCTCCCGACGAGGAGAACGCGGCCAACGGAATGTCCTCTAGCTCCGGCGGCCATTTCAACATATCGAGGGTTTTGCGAGTGAGTTTTGCGGAACCAAACGGGAAATCCTTTAGATCCAGCGGCCATTTCAGCTGTAGTTGGCGCTCACTATCCGACCACGCCCGTACCTCCATCGTGATTTTTCCACCCTCATCACCGCGTGAGGCGGTAAATATCCACTTCCCGTCAGCGCTGATGACCGCTGATCGGATATCGTCAACGTCAATGATCCTTGGATCCAACAGAGGTAGAGCAATTTCCTTAGCCGCGCCTCGACTGTCCTTTTCACCTTCCGCACTTCCATTTCTCGCGTAGACAATACGCCTCATATCGTCGCTTATCGCAACTGCTTGTGCAGTGAAAGGTGATTTAATCTCTTGGTAATCTTTGGAATGCCAAATTCGCCGAACGCGCGCCGTAGTTGTGACCAGCGTCCGCGGACCTGCGGGTGCGACGCGAGTAACAGTCCCTTCGTGATATGTTGGTGGCGCGATTTCCGCGGCGATATGAATATCCCAGATTCGGGCGGTGCGATCACGACCTCCCGTGATGATTACGTCCTCCGTAAGAAACGCGACATCGAAAACAGATGTGCCCAGCGATAACTCCGTCTCAAATTGTGGTGTCACCATCAGAGTTTCTGACGCGGCTTCGCTTTCCTCCGAACCAGTTTCCTGTTCGCTTTTCGTAAGACTCCATATTAACACCTGTCCGTCGTCGCAGGCGGTCGCAAATTGCTCGCCATTCGGTGAAAACGAAGCTGCTCGAATCCAGCTTCCGGCTCGTTGCCAGTTGCTGCCGTTCTCCGTCTCCGCGTTGGTGTCGGCAGTCAGGATCCAACCCCAGTCATAGAGACGCTGCTGATCTTTGCTGTCCAACCGTTTCACCCATGCTGGCGGAGATGCCAACTCCCAGTGATCTTTGTTGGGATGTTTAAACCAAGCCAACAACTCTGATGGTTCATCCGGCTTGTCTCCACAAACAGCCAGTAAGTGGCCATCAGTACTCAGACGAGCCAACTGCACGTGTTTGCCAGATAGTGGCGCCAAATCAGGCAGGGCCTCCAATTGGAGGTCGCCGGTGCCCGGCGCCGATACAAGCTTCCAGATTCGTAACCATCGCTTCGTTTTCTCCTGGTGAACGGTCAACATGGTCGAGGCGCCATCAATTCCAAGAGAGACGATGGAGGCGTCGAGATCCGACTGCGGCCAATGCACATCGGCTTTCGTCCATCGCTCTCCATCGCGTTTCCAAGCATATAGCTGATCCGCGCCAACGAGCAGATATTCGTTTTTCGACGCACCTGCCCCCAATTCAGCAAAAGCCACGCTGTCCGTGGTGTTCCCACTCTCTTCCAGGGAAAAGCTATCGATGAGAGGCAAATCTTTCGAAGAGTTCGCGAGCGAATAGACTCTTACCACTTTTCTATTCCCTTCAGAGCTTTTACTCCCCTCACGTTGGATTGCCGCCAGGTACGTTTGATCGGGAGAGACTGCGATGCCTTCGAACGCGTCGGTCTCCACGTCTTCGACGCTTTCCAAATCCGCCAATTGTGGTAACTGAAGCCGAGCAAGTTGACGTGCTCTTCGTTCGGCGTCGTCGGAGTCGGCGGGTGTCCTCGCAGTTATACCGTCTCGCGCGTCAAACCACAGTAGAGCGGCGGGAAGATCTCCTTTGGCGAGGCTATCCAGAGCGTTCCCATGCATCCGCTCGCCCCTCTCAGCGATCGTGCGAGCGTTTTTCTCAGCAAGCTCTGCATAAAGGATTGCATTTTTTTGCTCGGATATTTCGCCGCTTTGCCTGGCTATCTCCATGTTTCGCCATGCTATCTCTTTGTCTTTTTTTTGCACCACAATCATACTGATTAAAATCCCCACGATTGCTAATGCAATGCTCCCAGCTACCAACTGCCGCGTACGCCGCTTGGCAGTTTCCCGAGTTCGACTAGTGCGGAGAAAATCTTGCTCGTTCGTGGTCAGCGACGTATCCTGATCGAACTCCTCGTTGGCCTCGACGAGCATGGCGCCTTGCCATAGCAGGTCCTTCGGTTTTCCCCGCTCATTCCACAAGGTGGCGGCTTGCCGGAGCCTCAAGCGAAAACGTTCTCTGACGCGTAACTCGTCTAACCAGCTGATCAATGGCGGCCAACTGATCAGCAACGCGTTGTAAGCCACCGCGAACGTAACTTGTTCCTTTTCGCAACTTTTACGGACAAGCTCCTGTCGCTGCAGTTTTTCGAGCACTTCGTCGACCTGCGTCTTGTCGCCGCAAATCCGGTCAAGATCCTCCCGCGACACCTCACAGGTCGAAAAACTACCGTCCGGCTCCAGATTGACCATCGCAAGCAAAATCTGGCGCAACGTCTCTTGCTGGTCCTCGGTCAGTTCGCCATATACCTTGTCCATGGCGATGCGCAGCGCCGTCCGGCCGGCCCCCGTTTGCCGGTAGGCATCCCAAGTGATCCGGTTCCTTTCGCGATGCTTCCAAAGCCGCGCGAGGGTAAAACGCAGCAGAGGCAGTGCCGTCGACTCGCCTTGAATATCGATTAAAATCTGGTCGATCAGTCCGGGTTCAAAAACCAACCCGACCCGGCGCGCCGGCTCTTCAATCAGGTGTCGCAGTTCAGCCGTGGTGAAGGCCATCAGAACATGGCCGTCGCGAAGTCGTTTTTCCAGCGGCCCGAATTTTGAAAGTGCGATGGTGTGATCGCGGCGTAAGGCAGTGATCGCATAGAACCGCTGCTGCGAATCCTGCAGCAGATGCGCGAGGTTATCGATGGTCGGAGTGCGTTCTTTGCTGGAGGCCTTCAGCAAGGAGCCGAAATGGTGGAAGACCAGCACCGCGGGATGTTCGGAATCCGTTTTCAAAATGCGGCTCAATGTGGTTTTGTCATCGCGGAATTCATCTTCTCGCTGAGCAACCCATTGCGCATCGTGCCCCTCCTGCCGCGCGATCGCTTGCAACAGGTCGACGACGGGCTCCTTACCCAGCGGAATCTCGTAGTACCGCCACTGGTCGCTTCCTGAGAATTCCTTCAGCCGAGCGCGGCCGCTACGAAGGGTAGGCAACACGAGACTATGGATCACAAAGCGGACACCGGCCCCGATTTCGCCCATTACCGTCAGCAGATGGTCGCCGGCCAGATCCCGCTCGCATTCATCCAGCAACCGTCGCCAACCCAGCATCTGTTGGGCACGGTTACCCATCTCTTCTTCAAACTGATAGGGAAACTGTGCATCTTCGAGTGAAGGAGCAAGGCTCGGATCGAACGGCAGCAGGTCGGCATCGATTTCTGCCTGGGCAATTCTGTAAACGAAGATAGACCAATAGTCGAGAATACTTTGGCAATGTTGCCGGATCCGTGGATCTTCGAGCGTCGCTCCAACTGCCCGTGTACGTGCAACAAACGCGCCCGCGTCGTGCACGAGTTCCGCGTCATCGGAACCGTGTCCTTGGCGTTCCAGCAGCGCATGATGCTGGCGTTCGAACTCACCCGGCGAAGCGATGGCTTCGGGTTCGCCGTCCACGGATCCGAGCAATGGCTTGTCAGGCAAATCGTCACCGAAACCATCGTCGAGCAACATGTCAGTTTCGTGCGTCATCACTATGCATCCTGTTTAGGATTTGCTGGAGACCGTCGCCGTGCGGCTTCAATCCTTTGCAAATGGCGAGCAGATCAATGTCCAACTTGTTAAACGCCTTTCTCGTCTCATGGACGAACCCGGCAAAATTCCACTTGACCGCGTCCTCGAACTGGTCGTCACGAATCGAGCGGTCGTCGTTCAGTTGTTCGCTAAGCTGATCGAAAGATTTGAGCAGCCGTTGGTAGCGGTCCGTGAGTTTCAAGTCGCGAATCCACGCACTGACGCGATTCCAATGCATGCTGATGTCGTAGAACGTCGGCTCGCCACTTCGAATCATTTGCTGGAAGTCCATCTCGGCTTCCTGGAGCGTCGAGTGGTCATCCACCCGCTCGCGGATAGAGCAGTCTAGCTCCACGAGCGTCTCGATTCCGGATCGGAATCCGTCCAACAATGCCGTCGTATCATCATCGAATTCCATGCCGTCGTCCTCGTCACCGACGACTTGGTGGTATACCTCCTCCAAACTCTGAACTAGATCCCCCAGTCGCCGCTCCTTGATATGTTGGACAATGCGGTCATTCATTCTCGGCAAAGAGCGGTCGAGTTGTCTGGATATTTGCGTGAGATAAGACAAAAAACGTCGCGCGTCGCGGGACTGAATCGCATCGTCGAGTTCGTCTGAAAAGCCTCTGAACGAATCGACAAACGACGCATCGACAAACTCGTCACGAACGGCCGCCGCACGGCTCAGCAATTTGTCGATTTGTTCGCAAAGAGCCGAGGTGCCGTGACGCAACCGCCCCCAGTCTGTCCGATCGGTATCGAATGACCGTGAATCAAGCGGCAGCTGTGACAAGGTCATCTGAATGTCTTGGAGATCGTCGTGAAGCTGCTTGTTTGAGACTAGCGTGTCATTGCTGCGCTGGATTTGGAGAAACATTTCCCGAAGCTTCGATACCTTTTCACGAACCTGTGGCTCTTCCAGCAATTCCATCAGCAACAACAGGGTCTTCTTGGCGACGCTATTGAGCGCATTGGCAACCCGATCTTTGGAAACGCCTATTTGCTGCAATAGCTTGACAATCTCTTGGTCGCGTTCCCTGGCGGCGCAGAGATCGAGATACAGACGCGGCGCAACATGCGGCGGGACCTCGCAATCTCTCAATTTGATGGCCAGGATGTGGCGGCTCTTGTCTGCCTCGTTATCCAATGCCAATAGCGACTCAAAGTGCGTCCACTTGCCACGCACCCAATCAGGCGTCATGACGAACAGCGTGTAGCGACACTCCTTGACCGCCTTCCGGATGCTCTCGTCGAGCAACTCACCAATTTCAAAGTCCTCCTCATCGATCATGAATTCCACATCCGCGGCTTTCAGCAGTCGCTTCAAGTAGTCGTCCACCCACGCTTTGTCTCGACGGCTGTAGCTAATGAAAATGTCTTTTGAGACCGGTTCTGGACTGGTTTGGTACTCAGCTTGAGTAGCCATAATTGCTTCTCTCCCATGCTGTGGAGCAATTGTTCTTGGCCTGCGACCTTGGCGTGATCGTTTGAAATCGCACGGCAGCGGCCGGAAAAGAGCCAGAGGCCCCGCAAGGGCGGCGGCGTCCAGCGTTAGACAGCGGTGTGAAAAGCGAGAAGTGCATTTGCCCCACCCCGATTAAGATCCGCTAACCCTAGACAGAAGGGGTAGCGTCGCCACCGCGGTCCGCCAATGGACGCAGTGGAATAGTTAAGCAGAACGGGTTCTGGTGTTTGCTGTCAAGAAAATTCTATGAAGAAAAAGGAAAGTTTCGCCCCGGCCATCCCCTAGAATCAGCAGTCTAGTATTGCCCCCACCAAACGAGACGCTCCATCAAACGAGACGCTCCATGCGCGACCGATCTCGCGACGGCTTTACGAACCGGTTGGAATCTTTTCTGCTGACAAACTTCAAGCCGCTGTGGCGGCTTGTTCAGAAGATTCCGCGCCTCCGGCGTTGGCTGAACCGCTTTCTGATCAACCGCGCCGTCAACCGAGCGCCGCACCGCCCCAACCCCTTCAGCACCTTCGCTCGATACACCTCCTGGGAATCGCTGACCGATCGTACCTACAGCGGACGCCACTTGCCTCCTGCGCCTCGTGACCCGGGGGAAAGGCCAACAGCCTCAGCGAGATCGTCCATCGCAACGTCCCAACGACCGGCAAGCGGTACGCCGTCAGCCTCACCAGGCATGATTGGCGGTGGTAACCAATCTTCAATCCGAAAACAGTTTGCTGGTCAGCGTGCGGAACCAATCGCGAATGGTCAGGTCATCGGGCGGAGGACCGTCGAACAGTTCCGGGCGCAGAGCCTCTCCCGCCACGTGACAGCCCAGCGCGCGGTAGGCCTCGTATTGATCTTCCTCAAAAAACTGGTCCGCCGTGGTCTGATGCGGAAAGTCCGGGTGCAGGCGTTGGTAGTCCAGTACCGTCGCCGGCTCGTTTCCGGTCAGCGAACTTTTGAAGTACAAGATGACGCCGATATCGGGCCCGGTATCGCGCTCACGCGCAAGAGGCTGGTAGCGGATCACTCCCAACGCAAAGTGCGACGCGCTGAATCCATGTTCGTCCTTCACAATATCCTGCAGGTCGGGGAAGCGGATGTCGGCATTCAGATCGATGGCGGCGTACCGCATCACCCGCAGAAGCGACGCCCGCGCCAGCTCATTATCCTGCTCGCCGTCGATGGCGACGATGAACTTGCACCGCCGACGCAACAGCTCGTACAGTCCCAGGTTTTCGATATGCCCGCCGTCCGACAAATTCACACGCGAACGGTCATGCCTCAGCCGCCCGAACATTTCCCGAAATAGGTATGTCGCATTCGCGGGGAATGCGTATCGCAGCGTGCGGCACCAAGCGGAATGACAGCCGGGATTCGGCAGCCAGTAACTCAGTCGAATGTTCAGCAGCGTCAATAGAAAACGGGCCGGCCGCACGCTGTGGACACCCATATAGGGAGCGGCGGCTGCACCGGAAATGGACATCGCCGTCCCCAGATCGATGTGCCAGTCGAGAGCTTCCAGTTTCTCCGTTTCCATATATCCTGTCAGGACGCTGCCGCAGTACTCGGGACTGAAGAGGAAGAAATCACAGTCGCGTCCGCGCAGTTCCGGTTCGATTGAGCCTGGCAGGTTCAGCGCCGTGTTGATCAGGTGGTAAGGAGCAGCCGGATTGTTATTTCGCAGCTTCGATAGTTTCTGTGCATCGACGTGCTCGATATGCTCCGAAGCGGTCCGTGTCGATGTGCCGCGGGGATTTTCCTGAATCAGGTAGGCTTCGCTGAGCCGGTTGCGATAGAACCGATGCGGAGAACTGAAGTTCACATTCAGCAGCCACAGGCCGTAGACGGTCGGCACCAAAAACATGACCCAAAGCCATTCATCCATTGACATCCCCCACACCATCTGTGTCTCATTCGTGGGCTTGACGATGGCCCAGTTCACGAGCAGGAGATAAGACGTCAAGAAGAACAGCGGTCCGCTGAGCGCAAACAGACCTCGCATCAACGTCCCTAGAATGCGGCGGTTTCGGGCGAGGTAACTTCCTATCGCGGTGAGAACCGGCAGCAGCGCCGTTCCGAGGACGGCGATCAGCGACTGCATGCCTCCTGTCTCCTCCGTGGAATCGGTCTCCTCCGCAGAGATGGGGAACTCAAAATCCGCGAGCGCCTGCAGCAGTTGGTTGGCGCCGTATGTCGCCACCGGCAGCACGTTGACGAAGGCGATCAACAACAGCACCGGCAGTGTCCAGACACCGACCAGTTCATACTTTCTGAGGAACCATTTCGGCCAGCCTTGCGATCGACTGCAGAACATTTGGACCGGACCCAACAACAAGGCGAGCAGGGCAGCGAACGCCAACGCCCCCAGCAACAGGGTTCCGGGCCAGCCGGGAGCCGGATACCATCTATCGGCCTCGCCGAACCGGGCCAGTTGATCTCCATAGAACCCTTTGGTCAGCAGAGCCGCGAGGGCGACCAGCGGCAGAGTGACGAACAAGTTGATCAGCACGCCGTACACGGCCAAACCGTAGATCTGCAGCCGGCGGATCCGCCCGCCGAAGATCAGGTATTTACTGCGATTGCGGATCCATCGCAGCGCCGGCGACTCGTTGTCGTTCGGCCCTAGAAAAGGGAGTTCGCCTGGGCGCAGTCCGATTGCCTCGCGTGAATCGCTCGACGGGGCGGCTGGTGGATCGGCCGGTGAGCTCTCGAGCGGATCGGCCGACGGCTCGTGGAGCGACTTCCCTCGATCGTTCGTGGACGTTTCCGCTGGTGGGCTGTTGAGATACGAGCTGAGGAAAGAGCCGACGTAGCCGCCGCCGGAGACGGTCGAGAGAAAATCGACCTCGCGGAGCACCCCCTGCTGTGCCAGCCGCTGCAGCACCCCCAGAGCGAACGTGGACGAGCGGATCCCGCCTCCGGAGATTGCCAGCCCGATCGGATCAACACTATCCGCGGCGAGTCCGACAGCCGTACGCCGCTCCTGGATGACGGTCTGTTCTTTGTCCCGGATCGCGTTGCGCTGCTCGGCAGGCACTTGTTCGGGCAGGTTGAGATCAAAGTTGATCGGCCGGTTCAGCACGCCGTCATGGTCGCGGTCACCGAGCAAAAGCCGTTTGCGGTCGGCCGCCGCGGCAGGCCACCAGGAATCTTCGTTCGTCGTGATTTGCTCTTCGTCCGCGTCCGCCTCTTGCCCGGCCGCGTCGTGAGACGTTGCCGTCTCGGGGACAAAGGCCTCGCCTTCGGCCAACCGCCCAAGCATCCTCTGGAACGGCAATAGTTTCCGTTGCAGCTGAGCGAGCTCGGCGCGAAATTCGTGTCGCACGTATTCAAGATCCAGCTCACCGGCCTCTTTTCGCTTGTGCCACTTGGCGGTAAACGGCCTGACGACGCGGTTGAGGATGACGGTGGCCAGAATGGCAAAGTTCCGGCACTCGGGACCATGATCGTGGATAGCCTGACGAGCTTGCCCGAAAAGTTCAAAGAGGCTGGTCAGCGCTCGGCGCTCGTTCCCCGACCGATAATGCAGCGGCTGCGTGGTAATCCGGGTTCGCAGTTCGGTATAAAGGACCCAAGCCGCCTTGCGGTCCTGTTCGGTCACAGAAAACGGCTGGTCGAGCCATTGCTGCGCGAAGAGTTCCTCCGGCAACGAATCCGGCATTAGCCATTGGCGCCAGGTGGAAGTCGCGTTGGTAGTCATCTCTTTCGGCCCTGAACGGAATTCAAAACGACTTTAGCCCGAGCGGCGCCGGGCCCATCCTGATCGAGCGAGGGTGCCTCCCTGAGGTCCCAAAGATTAGGATAGATGTGGAGAGGATCGGGAGAAAGCAAAAAGTCTGACCTCAGTGCGTTTCTCAGCCGGCGGGTCTTCGGAGAATCGGGAAAAATGGGACATCTCGTTTTTGTTAGCCACAGTGGCGAAGACAAAGAGTGGGCGAAGAGCCTCGTCAAGGAATTGGAAGCCAAGGGTATCCATCCCTGGCTCGACGAATACGAACTGCATCCCGGTGCGTCCTGGGAGGACCAGATTAGAAGCGCCCTTGCCGAAAGTGACACGTTGGTCGCAATCCTTGGTGAAGGACAGCCGTCGCCGAATGTCCTGGTGGAAACGGGGATGGCGTTAAGTGCAGGGAAACGCATCGTGCCGTTAGCGATCGGGGAGCATACCGATTTCTCGGCTTTTGGCGAATTATCAAACATCTCCGCAATCCAAACAAGCAAAGTCGAAAACGCCGCGGAAGAGATTTTGAAAGCGATCGACACCACGGCGAACAGTAGACCGTGACCCTAGTTGGAGCCCCTCGGGCAATTCTTTTTAGCCTTTCGTTCACGGAGACCGCTCCCACGTCCGAAAAGTGAAGCGGCCTGGGCGACGCACCCGCATTTGGTCGTCTGCCTCGTTCCAGTCACAGGTCCGCAATACAGGAAAATCGCCGACACTCGCGAGGCGACGGCAAACCGTCACTGGATGCGTACCCTGGATTGGTTGCTGGGATCAGGGGTTATGGCGTGCGATGGATTGTCTTCGTGCTCGTCATCTGTTTGACTGTTACCAACCAGATGGGCATTTCGAGAGCGTGCTCAGAACAACCAGGTGTGGCCATGTCCGGCGGCACGAGATTTAGTCATTTTGAATCAACACTGCTAAGGGCGCGGGACTGGCAGGAGCGGCCGCAACTCGACGCTGTCTGCCGCTGGTGGGCCGATGGCGGCGCGGGGGTCTGCGCATTGCTCGGCATTGGCGGAGCGGGCAAGACGGCCATCGCCGACCGTTTCCTACAGCTTCTGCCCAATGTCCTACCTCCACATCCAAATGTCGGCAACCGAGATGACCTGCCGCCGCCCGAGCGGTTATTCGTTTTCTCCTTCTACGATGCCCCAAACCCAGACTCATTCTTCCTGTCGCTCAACGATTTTCTGCATGCCCCAACAGAAACCCGAAACGCAAGCGAGCGGCCTCACGCGAGCTATCAGCAAACTCTTCTCGCCCTTAAAGCCGCCGGTCCGTGCCTTCTGATCCTTGATGGGCTAGAAAGAGTCCAAGACGACGGCCTCCGTAGCGGCGTGTTCGGCGAGTTGGAGGACGGCCGGCTGAGCGATCTGCTAGTGCGCGTGGCCGAGGGCTATTTGCCGGATGTGAGCGTGCTGATCACAAGCCGGTTTCCACTCGCGAAACTCGAGGAGCAGGGTAGCGTTTATTACTCGCCGATCCCGGTCGAAGATATCGAACCGCCGGCGGCCGTCGCTTTGCTGCGGCAGCGCGGTGTGCATGGTACCGATGATCAACTGCGGAGCATCGCCGCCGAGTGCGGGCATCACGTGTTGACTGTCGATCTGGCAGGCGGGTTCATCGCTGAGTTCGGTGCCGGCGATCCAGCAACCCATCTGAGGCTCACCCGCTTCGACGACGAAACGCAGGCGCGGCGTGCGGAGCCAACGAATGCCCGCCGCCGTCGCGTTCGCCTGCAAGAGTACCGCTTCGCCCGCATCGCCGAGCGCTACCGCGAGGGATTTAAAGAAACTGATCCGGCCGCACTGGCGATCTTGGAACGCATATGCCTGTTCCGTTTGGGCGTCACGTCAGACATGCTGGTCTCGATTTTCACGGGTGACGGAGAGGAGAAGCAGCCGATCGCCGGCCCTGCCCTGTCCGGCCTCACTGCCGAGCAACTCCAGCAGAGGCTCGACCACCTAGAGGCGATGAAGCTGATTGAAAGAATCTCGGATGAACACGAAGCGGCGACGCCGGAGCAACATGCGTCCACGGCGCTTCAGCACGCACGCTTCCGCTACTCCATCCACCCGGCAGTGCGCGATGGCTTCCTCAGCGGCTTGAACAATGACACGCGGCGTCAGGGTCATGAGGCAGCACGTGAGGGATTGAGTGCGGCGCTAGGCGATCAACCAGGCGTGAATCCTTCCGACCCCGCCACGCTTGATCTGCTCGAAGAGATCATCCACCACACGCTCCAGGCAGGCCACATCGCCGAAGCATGGGGCATCTATCAGAACCGTTTGGGAGGCTGTAGGAATCTCCTGGCCCGTCTGAATGACTACGTGCGCGTTACGAGAGTCACTCGATCCATCCTACAAGCCTGTGACGGCGGCGATTCTCTACCTGATAGTGACCTCGTTGTTCTAAGGAGCGACTTTGGGTACAGCTCTTTGAAATTGGGGAATCTGGCGGCTGCCGCGTCGGTGCTCTCGAAGGGACTTGAGCTCTGCCGGCGCACGAGGAACTCAAACGCGCAAGTGCTTTTGGGAAATCTTTCGTGCGCGTTGTTGGATTCAGGACACCTCAAAACCGCCCTCACGGCTTTGCGAGATTCGCTGCCTGAACTTCGCATCCCCGAGGCTATCCTGCGGGTACTGACGAGAATCGCGGAAATAGAGCTTCTTCAAGGAGCCGTACAAATCACAATCACCGAAGCGGATGTTGCGAAGCTGACGGGGGAGGATCTGCCATCTACTGTTCGCCAGTCGTTGCCAATGACGATCAGAAATGCGGCGCCCGTCGGCTATCCTTATGTCACGAAACTCAAGCAGCATATTAACGACCTTCGAAAGGAATATCCGACCGGTCATTCACAACTCGCGGACGCGTGTCTCGACTTAAGCCAAAGCCTGCTCTGCCAGGCCGAAACGGGCCCTGCAACGTCAAATGTCTCGACGGCACGAGAATGGGCAATCGCTCACGACGCAGAAGAAATCCTCTGTCGTTGCGCGCTCGTTGTGTCCCGGATCGAACTGGCAGAAGCTGCGCCAACGCCAGACAAACGAGCCAATGCGGAGCCGTCCAGTCTCAATTCTACGCCGATGTCCCATGCCTCAGCGCACACTTTTTCGGCCGCGGAAAAATATCTCAGCGAGGGTTTGAAGATCGCCCGCGACTGCGGATACGGCATCTATCATATCGATTTGTTGCTCGAGCGTGCCCGCCTTCACTTGCTCCGCGGCGAACCGCAGGCCGCGCTCGATGACCTTCGCGTGGCCCTCGAGGACGGCATCCCCGCAAACGACAAAACCGGACAATCTGAACTCCTCGCCGCTACACACATCGACTGCGGCTATGCCTGGGCGATTCCCGCCGGACTACACCTCCGCGGTGAAGCCCTGCTGCTCCAGGCCGCTCAGTCACTCGGCAGCGATTCCTTCGTCGTCGCCAAACGGCTGGAGCTTCCTGAGAACGTTCAAGCTCTGATCAAGCAAGCCGAGGCCTGTCTCGACCAATCGCTCCAGCTCTGGCACGCACTCGGTGACCCGGAACCGAACAGCGTCAACTTTATTCATCCGGAAACCGGCACCGCGTACAACTATCGCGCCGCCGAAACCTACGGAGTGATCAAAGCGCTCAACGGCGGAACCCTGACTGATTGCCACGTCCACACGCCGGAGAGTGAACAATGTGGAGCAGAAAGAGGAGACGAATGTCGCGAGTGCAATGCCAGTGGCGCCATGAAAGATTTCTTCGTCAGCTACAACCGCAATGATGAACAGTGGGCCGAATGGATTGCGTGGACGCTGGAGGAAGCGGGCTTCACCACGGTAATTCAAGCTTGGGATTTCCGCGCCGGCGGAGACTTCGTTACAGAAATGCAGAAAGCGGCGACCGGTACTCGGAAGACAATCGCCGTTCTGTCGGACGATTATCTCGCTGCGGAATACACGCAGCCGGAATGGGGCAATGCGTTTGCGCGCGATCCCCAAGGGCACGAGCGCACGCTGATCCCGGTGCGTGTGAAGCGGTGTAAGCCGGACGGATTACTCATGACCCGCATCTATGTCGACTTGATCGGGCTTCCGGCCGACGACGCACAGGAAATGCTTCTCGAATCGCTCAAGGATCGAGGCAAACCCGCCAACTCGCCCGCGTTTCCTGGTTCCGGTCGCAAAGTGCCATCCACGGCGGCAACTAATTCGGGGCCACAAGTTTTTCCAGGCCATGCGTCTGGCGCCGTCGACGTGTGGCGAGAGAAGCTGGAGTTCCTGCGAACGCAGCAAGCGATCACGTCAGACGCTTCGCAGAATTTTGCGTTGAAGAAGCAAATCGAAGAAGCAGAACAAAAGATTCGTGAGCTGGGAAATCGACCTGTGGAAGGCGATTGAGAGGTGGCGCGAGAAGGCAGATTTCCTACAATCGCACGAGGCGATCGCGGCTGATCCGCCGCAGAAGTTTACATTGAAGAGGCAGATCGAAGAGGCCGAGGGCAACATCGAGGAGTTGGCAACGGAGCCAATGTATGAACGTATGCGGTCGCATCGCGACTCTCGTTCCCAGGTCAACACCCACCGCGAACTCGCGTTCGGCGCTGTCAACTGACACCGCTTCGCGGTGCAAACGGGCGACCCTGTCACCAGTCGCAACGCGATGCTAGTCGATAGCTTGGCGACGTCAGTCCCAGGGAATCTGGATCTGGGGGTTATGGCTCGCTCGAAAAATCACTGGCGTGCATCACTTCGAGGCGCATGTCCACCACCTTCCTCGCCGCAAGTTGCTCTAGATCCCGCTCAGATATTTGTTCGCTTTCGGAAGACGAAACGCCCCAATGCCGAACGTGGAGCGGTGGCTCGTGACCGAGCTTGCCGACACGTGACGATCTGCTGACCGTCAGTATCTGGTCGTCACTTGGCATCCAGGCTTGCACGACAGGTCCTTGGTGCCTGAAGATGCCGACCAGCTGACCATCCGCGCTGCCCCAAACACGCGCCGTTCCGTCTGCTCCGCCGGTGATGATCCACTTTCCATCTGGGCTGAAGGAGACGGTGAGGATCTTTGCATCGTGCTGCAGCCGATAATCCGGAGGATGGTATGGGGCAGCGTATCGGCTGACGTCGGTGACCGACCAGACAAAAGCCTCTCCCTCCGAACTGACCGTCGCCAAAAGTATTTCTTCGTTCGACCTGCCTCGAGCAAAAGCCAGATTTTCCACATCGCTCGAATGCATAAACTCGGCAACGGGATTTGCGATAACCACCTGGTCAGATGACTGACGTGCCTTTTTGAGCAGTTCCTGGACGCTCCAAAGTTTGACGCGATCGTTCGCGTCGCCTGTACCAAGCAGTTCGCCGTTTTCGCTGAAAGCTGAGCATAGGACTTCTTGCTCATGTGGAAAGAAGGCGTTGGAATCGCGCGGGGCATTGATGTTGACGCGTCGGAGCATCCAAGTCGACTGATCGTCCTCCTGTTCTTGAAAGCCAAAGAAGACGATTCCGCGCGGCAACTCATCGCTAGCGAGATCCTCTTTGCCTACGACAACGAATATATCTTCGTCTCCAAACCGGCCAAATGCGGTCTTCTTGAATGTCAGTGTTGACTCTGACACTGCTTTGGGGGGAAGAGTTAAATTACGCGGTTCTACTTCGGTCGGACTTCCTGCTTTGAGACTCCACAAGAAGATCCGCGGCGAAGATTCGCTCCGGTTTGTTTCGGCTACCGCCAACGAGTCTCCCGACGCGGAAAACGCGGCTAACGGAATGTCATGTAGATCTCGTGGAGCCTTCAACCGCAGCGGCCGTTCATTCTTCTCCCAGGCCCGTATGTCCATCGTGATTTCCGCACCCTCATCAACGCGTGATGCGGTGAATATCCAGTTCCCGTCAGAGCTGATGATGGTCGACCGGATTTCCTGTTCGGCTAGGACGTGAGAATGCAGGAGCGGCGGTGGCGATCGTCCCCTGGAATCGTTAACCAGGTATATGACGCGACTCTTATCATCACTCATGGCGACCTGCTGCGCAGTGAAGGGCGATCTGATCCGCTCGTACTCCTCGGCTCGCCAAAGCCTGAGAACGCGGAGGGTGTTGGTTATCACAGAACCCGGCCCAGCGAATGCAACCCCGGAGACGGTCGCCTCGTGGTACGTGCGCGGCAGAATTTCACCAGTTGTATGAATATCCCACAAGCGTGCAGTGCGATCACGGCCTCCGGTGATGATTACATCATCCGTAGCAAACGCGATATCGAAAACCGAACTGCTCATCTGCAGTGCGGTCTCAAACTGCGGCGTGATTGTCGCCTTCGGTGCAGGCTCTTCGGGTACTCCATAGCTTTGCGCAAGATCCCATATCAGCACCTGTCCATCGTCGCAGGCAGTCGCAAATTGGCTGCCTGAGGGAGCAAATGATACTGCACGGATGAGGCTATTGACGCGCTTCCAGTTGTGATCGTTTTCAGTCAGGCGCCATTGCCAATTGTACAATCGCTGCGTATTTCTGCTGGTCAGCCGCTTCACGCTTTCCGGTGGAGAAGCAAGCCCCCAGCGATCTTCGTTGGGATGCTTGAGCCATGCCATCAATTCGGTGGCCTTATTTTCACCTTCACCGCAGACAGCTAATACATGTCCTTTGCTGCTCAGGCAAGCCGACTGCACATTCTTGCCGGACAGGCCGTCCAGATCCGGGAGTGCGTTTAGCTGGAGGTTTCCAGTGTCAGAATCCGGTGCGAGTTTCCAGAGTCGCAGGCGTCGCTGCCGCGATTCTTGGTGAACGGTAAGGGCTAACGAGTCGCCACCGACGGCGAGGGAATTGATGGGAGTGTTGGAATTCGCTAGCGGCTGCACTCCGACTTTCGTCCACACTTCGCCATCGCGTTTCCAGGCATACAGCTGATCCGCGCCAACAAGTACATATTCCGTCTCGGACGCACCCGCTCTAAGTGCAGCGAAGGCCATACTCGGTCTGCTAGTGGCATTGCCTGCTAAAGAAAAGCTGGCTACGAGATGCGATCCTTTGGACGGATTCGCGAGCGAATAAATTTTAACCTTCGTTTCATTTCCCTCAGACTGCCGCGATCTCGCCTGCTCGATCGCAGCCAGATATCTTTCGCCGGCAGAGAGCGCGATGTCTGTAAAAATACCGTCCATCTCTGGTGCGAAGGCATCCAAAATCTGCAGGTTCGGCAGCTGAATGCGAGCAAGCTGACGGATTTTTTCTTCGCTTTCCGATGCACGGGCCCGAGACAAGTTTGGAATTTTACTCCTCCCTTCAAGCCATAGCATCGCGCCGGGAAGATCTCCCTTGGCGAGGCTATCCAAAGCATTCCCGTGCAGCCGCTCTCTCGTTTCAGCAGTCACGCGGGTGTTTTTGTTGGCAAGCTCTCCTTCAAGGACTTCACGTTTTTGCACAGTTATCTCGACTCTTTGCCTGGCGATCTCGTACTCTTTCCTTTGCAACACAATCGTACTGCTTAAGACTCCGACGATTGCTAATGCAATGCCTCCCGCGACGAGCCACCGGGAACGCCGTCGTTTGCGCCGCTGACGTTCTTCAGTGTTTTGGCGTTCGAGCTCGGCTTCTTGGCTACGGCTCAAAACCTCTTCGGTCCGATCGAAATCGTCGCGTGCGTAGCGGTTGGCCCAAGCTATCGTCGGTTGTTCCTCCTGTTTCCATTTCAACGCAACGTCGAGCTCCGGTGGACGATATAGATTCGCCTCGCCAGCTTGCCACAGCCGTGCTGTTTCCGCCAAGCGCCGATAAATCTGCGCCGAGCGTTCCTCGCGCTCTAGCCAGATTTGCAGCGTGCCCCATTGGCGGATCAGGCTTTCGTGGCTGATGTCGAGCGTGCTGTCGGCGGTGAGGGGGATCTTCGGCGGAGGTGTCAGAAAACTGCGTCCGGGTTGACGAAATGCGTCGGCGACGCGAATCACCGCATCGTCCGTGACGCCCGCGATCGCGGCGATCTCGGCGACGGTTGCCAAGCGGCGTGTCAAACGCTGTTCGGTGCTGCGGTCGCAAAGGGCGCGGAAGAGCATCTCCGCCACGCAACGGTCTGCATCGGAGGAAAGGCTTTTCAGAACGTCATCCGCGTGGCGGGATAGAGCTTCTTTTAGCCCACCCAGCTTTTCGTAATCGGCGAGCTGGATCGTCACCGGCCGACCGCGTTCTTTTTCACGATGCCGCCACGAACGCATCAAGGCGTGTTGCATCAACGGTAGCTGATCGGGATCATTGCCGATTTCGTTCAGGATCCGGTTGACCAATGCCGGTTCGACATCGCCGCCAAAAAGCCTCGCCGGTTCCACGATCGCATCGCGGGCTTGCGCCCGCGTCATTCGCGGGGTGAGAAATTGACTGTCATTGATCGCTTCGGGCAGACCGTAAAAAGCGTCGCAGTCGCCGAGGAAGTCGCTGCGCATCGTGATGACAACATAAATCGGCACGTCGCCCTGCGCGGCGGTTGCCAAGAGCAGCGATACCAACGCCGCAGCTTCGTCCCGCTCGTTGGCGGTTGAGGACTCAGCGGACGCGCCATCGAGCTGTTGGCGATGACGGAAGCGAAACAGCTCTTCGAACTGGTCGACCAGCACCAGCAGGTTCGTGTCTTTGGGTAAGCGGGCGTCTTCGACGACCTGGACCAGACCTCGCGGCCCGCTCCGCAGTGCCGCCTGAACCATCGCCACACGATGCGGATCGGGTTCGTCGGCCGCGGCTTTCGCCGTGTCGTGCGAAGGCCGTGGGCCTAATGCCCGCAAGAGTTCGCATGCCAGATTGCGCAGCGGTGCGTCTCCCGGCCGCACGATGGCAAACCGCCACTGATCGCTGGATGCGGCGAGGAATCCTTGCTCCAGCGCGGGCAGCAATCCGGCGCGCACGAGTGACGACTTTCCGCATCCGCTCGCGCCAACCACGGCCAGGAACTGATGATCTTCCAACCGGGTGAGCATCTCCGCCACTTGATCACCGCGGCCAAAGAAGATTTCCGACTCGGAGAATTGAAACGGACGCAGGCCGGGATACGGGTAGGGCGGCAGATGCTCGCTTGGTCCCAGAGCGTCGTTGCTGGCTCGACGGTCAACTTGCTGAATAACGCCGAACGGGAGGTCGCCGGATGAAGGCGTTTGCGATCGATGCGTCATGCGGTGAGCTCCTGGGTTGACAGCTTTTCGATGAAAGCTCGCAGTTGAGCTTGGTCCTGTGTATCGATCACGGCAACGCGCGGCGGTCGACAGCGGAGCGGCTGCTTCTCGTTCGGTGGACCGACGTAAACCGCGCAGGAGGGGGCGCGTGACTTTTTGGTCAGGAGAATCTCGCGGCACTTGATCAACTGCTGCCGTACCCAATCGTGCGGACAACCGCCATAGATGACCAGCAGCGCATCGTAGGCGGTGGATTCGGCGACGTCGCGCAAGGAAACGGTGTCGTCCACCAGATCGTAGCCGACGTTCCACTGCTCCAGTTGCTCCACCACCGCGTCGGCCACCTGCATGTCCGTCGCGGCTGCATTGACCAGTACAAAATGTTCGCCTTCGATCGGCGCCGATGGTCGTTTGGCCGACAGCACACGGACGCGGTCGACGATGCTGCGTTTAAGCTCGTCGACGTCCATCGCTTGGACATCCGGACTATCCAGCAATTCTCGGTGGCCAGGGTCACCCACGGTGCCGATGTCCAGATCACGGCTTCGCCAGCGGAGGACGGGAAGGCCGGCGGCAACGGCGCGCTCGTAATGCAGCGTTTCATATCCGCCGCCGAAACGACCCAACATCTGGACAAAAAGCAAAGATTCGGAAAGCTCGCGGTCCATCTCGGGCGTCGGGGTTCGCCAATAGGATTTCGTGGGGAGGACGCGCAGGCCGCTCTGTTCCAGATGGCTTTTGACCAACTGTCGCCGGTCGTAGAGCGTGTCCCCACAGGCCTCGGACAAAAATACCGCCGGGGCCGTCGCGTTGGCTTGGCTCAGCGATGGGACTATTGCCGGTTGCCCGCTTCCCGCCATCCCTTCCAGCTTCGCAGCCAAGTCAAGACGCAGTTCTAGCAATCGATCGTAGAACGAGTAATGAGCCGGGTTCTCGGGGTTGGGAATCGGGAAGCCGAGTGGTTTGCAGATTGCTCCGTCGCGCTCCTGCTGAAAAAAACGGTACTTCTCGGCGGATAGGCCATTCAGTGCCTCTGGCCAACGGTCGAAAGCTACCGGTTCGTAGTGAATTAAAAAAATTCGACCTCGCTCGCCTTGGACCGCGTCCATGAATATCTGCAATTCCCGCTGACACGCATCGGACTTCAGATAGGCATCGGAAAGCACGATCAGAAAGATAGCCGCCTTCGAAACTTTTTTCCGCAGCTGTTCATCAAACAGCTCATTGCCGCGCAGCTTGTAGTCCATCCAGACTTCGCTGGCCCCACGGCGTTCGAGGCCTTCATCCAGCATGGTCTTGAGGATGTCGCGGAACGAAGTGACCCAGCCCGGTTTGTCTTGTGCAAAGGATTGGTTGTTCGCTGTGGCGTAGCTGACGAACACGTCGCAATCAAACTGAGACAGAAAAGACATATCGCAAAGCCCCACGGGTAACGATTCCATGCGTGCCGAAGCGAAGGGATATTCTCTTGTCGCTGTCTTCGGCGACGCAGCATCGCCGATTGCCCCCCACTCCAGGGCCAGTTGCAAGGAACTTTTGTCGGTGAGCTGAAGCGAGCCCTGTTTGCACGGCGTGGTCAAATTTGACAATCTGATCGCCTGGCGAAGCGAGACCCCCAGGTCGGCTTGACTTTTCCACCTGCCGAATCATCGTAAGAAAGATCTGCCGGACCGGCGCAGGCGGTGAGGGTTTCTTCAGCGACCTCTGCCAACGTTTTCTATCTCGCTTCGGCCGCCGGTCGCCGAGAACGGGGTGCACATGCCTTGGCGATTTCCTCTATCGAAAGCAGACTCGGGGGCTGAGGCGGAGGAGGTGAAAGCCCTAACCGATCAGTTCTTTGTAACGTTGCGGGCTTATGCGGCTTCTTTGCCTCCCCTGCCGGATACGCAGCCACCGCCCGCCGGCCGAAAAAAAATTAAGGAATTGCTCGAGAAGCCTCCAGTGGCGTTATACGGTGCAGGAAGTCGGGCGAGCTCACAACAAAGAGATCACCAGGAACGTCAGCCACTTTTTTGTCTGGGCATTGGGTTTGATTCTCATCGTTCCCGAGCTTGGACGAGCATGCGTCTCCTCATGGCAAAGAGCTCGCGTTGCTGTTGGTGTGGTGCTTCATTGCCGGCATCTCGGAGAAACTCGTGCCGAACCTTCTGGCTCGCACCGAGCGACGGGCATCGGACGAGTCACCAGCAGATCCAGGCAACCCACGACCTCCTGCTCCGCCGCAAGAACCTCAAAAGCCGGACGAGCCTCGGGAAGAGGACACCTAAAGATGCGTATCTGTGGATGTCGCCGGAATACGGTTCGGCCACATGGCGCGAATCTGTTTCTGTCGTCGAAGATCGAAAGCGATATCCGAAAACGAAGCGCCCTGGTCATAGCGCTTCGCTATTGGTCACAAAACCCATCGTTTTTTGTTCTACGAATCGAGATTGGTGATCCGCAGTCGCCCGGCTGCGCGAAGTTGGTTCAAGCCTTTCAGCACAAGGTAAATGATCTCGGCGACGTGCGGCGTCGTAAACAGCCGACGGTTTTCCTCGGGCGTGAGGCCGTTGTGCTCGCTTAGCCCGGCGATGCCATTCGATGCCATACAGCCGAGCACGGCGTCGTAGTCGATCGGTTCTATATTGGAATGGTTGGCGGCGCGGCGGTTGAAGTCTTCGACGCGATCACGATACGACGTCTTCGCTTGCGCTGGGTCCTGTTGGCGAAACCTTTCGTCCAGATGCAACTGTCCGTCAAAGGTCAAGTCGGTTGGCGGCTTCCCTTCGACCGCGTCGATGATCGCACTTGTGCAACCGCCGAAGCCGCCGATCAGATACAGCGGCAGTCCCTCGCGGAGGGCGAGATAGGCTTCCTCGACCAATCCCGGATATTTTCCGGAGTAACCCGTTAGCCGACCGCCGAGCAGGATGCGGGCGGCGATCGTGGCGTTCATCGCTTCCCGCATCGCCGTAAAGCAGCGGGCGTTCAGGTAGTTTGACTCCGGCGTATTGGCGTCAAACGGCGGCGGGCCGGTATGTTGGCTATCAATTTCCAGCTCATCGACGACGTCGGCGGGCAGCGGCAGCCGACGCGGTTCGAGACATTCCATGAACTTCAACAACCGCTCGTCTTTGCCTGTGTGCGCGACCCAGGCGAGGAAATTCTCGATGCGCAACCGCGGCGGCTGATCGGGCGGCTGCGTCTCGCTGTACAGCCGGACCAGATCGTGCAGCTTCTCGGTGAAACCGCCCTCGCGCAGGTCGCCACCATAAGCCAGGTCGGCTCCGCTGGCGAGTAGGAACCGGGCCACCTCGCACATGGCGTCGTCGAAGTGGGCTCGCAGCAGACCCAGCCGTTGCAATTCCCCATCCAGTTGCGAGTCCGGATCCCCATCCAGTTGCAAGTCCGGAGCGATTTCGCTGAGCGACAGTCCCACCAGCACTCGCGACAGCGAGGGGGTGCCGGCGAGCAGAAACAGCGGCGTCGTCACTTGCCGCGCCTCGTTAAACTCCCGCAGCAATTCGACCTCGTGGTTGCCCAGTGGCGGATCGGGATAGACTACTGTTTTTCCGGCCGCCTCGCTCGGCGGCAAGTTCAGCAACTCGGGCGTCCGTGCCATCGGTTCGAGGTTCTCCAGCGGTTTGTCGAACAGCCTGGCCAAACCTCGCACGTATCGTGGAAAATATTCCGATCGTAGCACTTCGAGCAACAGCCGCCCCAGGACGTGGTCGATCGGCATTTCATCTTTGAACCGCAATACCGGCAGGTTGCCCAGATAGGGAAAACTGCGAGTTTCGCCGACATCCACTTTATGCAAAACCAGCACCGGACGCCCATGCCGTTTCGCCACCAGCACTTCCCGCTGACACCACTCGCGCGAACTGTACGCATCGGTTTGCAACACGAGGATCGCCGATTGTTCCACGTTTTGCTCGAGCACCCTAGTAAAATCCTCGCCGTAATAGATCTGGTTCTTGTCGAAGAACGTGTCGAGTTGCAGGTTTTTCGTGATGTACTCGCGGATTTCCAGAGCCAAGGCTTCTCCATCCTTCTTTGCATGGCTGATGAAAATCCGTACCGGCTTGGCGATCGCGGCCGGCCGCGCATTCGCGTCGGAGGCTTGATACTCCGCGGGCGGCTCATCTTGCATCAGGCGGCAGAGGTCGTGGAGCAAACCGACCAGCAGACGTTGTGGGCGTGCTTCGGCGGGAACGGAATCGAGCGTCAGGAAATTCGCCGCCCGCAGTTGGCGACTGAGCGTAAAGGCGCTGGCGGAGAGCTTGATCGGCAGGACGCGATGTGCACCGGTAGCGGCCTCCGCAACGAGTGCATCGGCGTAGCTGCCCCATCCTTGCCCTCGCCCCAAGACCATCTTGTCATCGACCAGCAGCACGACGACCGTGTGCGTCGCCTCGTCGAACGCAATCGCGGGCGGCACCTCGCGCGAATTCGCCGCCGTCCGCAGATAAACCGGAATTCCCAACCCGCGCGACAGCGGGACGGCCGAATCGCGAGTCAACTGGTCATACACCAGCTTCGCCATCTCCCGCCCCGCGGAATACTCCGGATGCCACACCACGTAAACGACAAGTTCCTGCCGATGCGTTTTCATTGCGAATATGCTTCGTTATTGAGTTGAACAATCGACAACGAAGCCAACCGTTGCAGTACAAAGGCCATCAGGTCGTCGGTTTCGGACGGTCCTGATTATTCGCTTCGCTGAGTGCACTTGGCAACTTAATTAATCCCGGCGCGGTCACGAAGTGCGCCAGCCTTCTGTCAGGAACGCCGCTAAGGGGCCTGATTCAGCGGCGTGAGTTCCACCGTGACCTCTTTGTGCCAAAGTATGCACGCTAGACCGTCCCATGGTAGAGTTAAACCACCCGTGCAGCCGGGGAGAAGGTTCCGATCAGCGACTGTCGTCCCATCCCGCATTGACCTTGATTCTCGGGGACACGAAGCGGCTCGGCGGCACAATCGATGCGGTAGATGCGTATGACATCCCCACCTTGTACGGTGGACAGAGCGAGCCAAGACCACAGCACCGCGATGTCATGTCGGTCCTGTCCGACGGATAGGTTAAATTTGATTGGCGGCGATTCGGCAACTCGGCCGCCGAGGAATATCCTCCAGAAGTTTTCCTGCCGTGTCTCGAGTCGAGGGAAGTTTTATGAACACCCCGATGGACCGCGAGAGCGTACCCCCGCAAAGTTTGTCCCCGGAGTCACAAAGACGCGCCCTCTTGATATGCAATGGCCAATTTCAGCACCTAAAGCTGTCTCTGCCCGGGGTGCAGAAGGACGCGGAAAATCTTTCCCGCGCGCTGGGCGACCCACACCGCTCTGGATTCAAGGTGACGTGCCTCTTGGACAAGGGACTGCTGGAGGTGCGCAAAGCAATTGCCGAGGCTTGCGCCGTCTCAGGGAACGATGACACGCTGCTTACCTACTACAGCGGGACCAGCGTCTACGATGGAGGAGAACTATTATTGCCGGTGGCCGACTCGGATCCGACATGCCTGATGGCTACAAGCATCGAGGCGGAATTCGTTCTGTCGCAAATGCGTCGGAGCAGCTGCCGACGTTTTGTGCTGATCGTTGACGGCTGCCACAGTGGCGGGTTCTTTCGTAACAATCGCGGCGTCCCAGATGGAATGGTGGCGATCACGTCATGTAGTGTTGATGAGATGTCGGCCGACACACCGGAAGGGGGCGCGTTTACGCAGTCTCTGCTTCGTGCATTGGCAGATCCGAAATCCGACCGCGACCATGATGGCAGCCGCCGTCCGCCGGTTGCTAGCCGACGCGAAGAAAAGCGGAGGGACACTGCCCTGACCATCCGGTTTCCAGGAACTGGTTAGAAATAACTTCCCTAGTCCCCTCGCCCCATCAAGGGGAGAGGGCAGGGCGCGAAGCGACTCCCCCTCCGCCGCCTCGCACCGAATCGTGGGGGTGAGAGCAGAAAAAACGTCAGTTGTTTCCTGCCCCGATGCTGAGCACAGAATCCATCGGTCTTGTGTTTCCGCCGGGAGCGGTTCCATTAGTGGACCATGCGTAGAGTGTTCGCCCCGCATCGGCAAGATTGTCGAGTTGCATCAATGAATCGAATTTTCGCAGCAAGTAAAGTCGATCGATGACATCGTCGACCGAGGCGTCATCGTCAAGCGACTCGATCACGCGAATTATCTTGTCTTTGGTCGTCATTGTTTTAACCAAGATAGGGGCGAGTTAAGTGGCAGGTGATCGATTCGAGCTGATCAGATTGCGGGTATGCTCTATTCCTGCCACGGCAATCAATGTGGCAT
>JBBDHZ010000145.1:0-4002 GCA_040880645.1 Minisyncoccota bacterium | reverse complement strand
CGTCGAGTGTCTCGGCCAAGACGGACTATCTGGTGGCCGGGGACAACGCCGGCAGTAAACTTGCGAAAGCGACAAAACTCGGCGTCCAGGTTCTGACGGAAGATCAATTCGAGACGTTGATCCGATGAACGCGGATGGGTGAGGCAAGGGAATGATTTCATTTTGAAGCGGAGAATGTCGGCCGGAGATGCTGTTGGCTGTCGCCAATGGCCACTGCAGCAACATGCTTCGCTCTGACTGGCTGGCCGTTCAGATCGTTGATGTATGACTCTTTCCTTAGTTGAGTGTGTTTCCCCATCCGTCGGTCATTGCCTGACCTACCACTTCCGACCGCACTTTTACAAGAAGTTTTCTAAGTTGTTGAAACGTAAGCTCGCCTCGATTTTGCAACTGCCCAACGACAATCCCTGGGTGTATACCCCTCGCGTGAGCGAACTGCACCACTTTCTTTTGATAATAAAATGGTTTGTTGCGGCTAATGAAAGATTCAAGTTTGCTGTTCGGGATCAGGTACTCTGCCGCCTCACGATTGGTGCGTTTTTCGACTTCCGGCAGCGAGTCGCTTGATTGACTTGCCGCCACGTCGACATCGATGGTTTCGGCGTCACGATATTTAACATGAACCAATTCATGTAGAAGCGTGAACCAGAAATTGTCGATCCGATCGAATCGAACCGACATAGCGATTGCGGGAGATTCACCATCCAGCCATAATGCCACACCGTCAACCTTTGTCTTTTGCAAGTGCTGCAGGATAACGAAACGGATTCCCATATCAGCAAGGACCGCCGGTACTCGTCGCGTATCTTCTGGGCATGCGGCGAGTTTCAACAACTGCTCGACTCCCGCCTCGAAGCAGGCTTGGTCGTACTTCTTCGCGGCCACTCTCTCCGCCAATTGCCTTGCGCGACAATACCACGCGACCTGTGCGGCCGTGTCAAATTCGTACGACGTACTGTTGCGGGCCGCAACGTTCAATTGTGGTTCTTCGTTGATGTCAGGAATCGACAACAGATTGCAGACCGCATCCTCCAATTCGGCTGTCGCATTGACGTCCGGTATCCAAGTTCGACGGCGAATTTCTCTGACGGGCACCTTGCTGTAGATGGCCGCACGTCGCGTTGTGTCGCGATCCTCCTTCGCAGCACGCGCCAGCTCGTAGGACGTTTGCAGCTTCATCCACGTCTCGGCATCCTGACCAGTAAAAGCAGCAGCCAGCGCATGGGCGGTCTCGGCAGTGATGCCGGACTTGCCTTGAATGAGATTGATGATTTGGCGACGGCTGATTCCCATCACTTCGGACAGGTCGTCGTGGGTCCACCCTCTCGCCTCCATTTCGTCCTTGATGTACTCACCAGGGAGGAACGGTTCAGCAGTCACAAAGGTCATGTTGCTCCCCTTTCTTAATGGTAGTCTTCTATGGCGATCACAACGCACAGATTGTTGTTGACGCCAGAACGGTTTTCTATTTCCATGATCAGCCGCCATTGGTGAACCAATCGCAGAGAACGCTGGTGGCTCCTATTGCCCTTTAACTTCTCAAAGTGCAGGCTCTTCCAGTGATACAACTCCCCCTCGTTTGCAACCGTGCGGATGATATTCATCACCTTCCGAAAGGCACGTACGAGTCGGTTGTCAAGACCACCGTTGTAACCGGGCTCCGCCTCAATCCGGGCAAGTTTGTCATCTGCGTGTCGCACTTCCATTCCGCAATGTCGTTCCTTCTTACGGCAGTCTATATAACCGACCTCGCCAAGTCAATGTCTGAATGTGAATCAATGCTTCACAACTGCACTATCGTCGTCTGCAGGTGCGACGATTCATGCCTTTTGTGGTTATACTACGGAGTTCCGCTCCGGCGAACCGAAGGCGTCGCGCGGGTCGAAAGTACCAGTCAACCGAGGTGTGACCAGAATGAAACGAGCTGATGATCGAAGGAAGGGGCCGCGGCGCGCCGCACGGGTCGTTCTCGGATTGGTACTGACGCCCTTGATAGCGCCCGGCTTCACCGCTGTCTGGGGGGCGGAACGGCCCGCTCCATTGCCGATCCCGAACGCGGACGCCGCGTCAGAAGTGGGGATGAAACCCTACGTGGAGTTGATCGAACACGCGAATGCCAAAATCGACATGGTCGCGATCCCCAGCGGCAAGTTCGTCATGGGAAGTCCTCCGACGGAAACGGACCGCCAGGAAGACGAAGGACCACAACACGAAGTGGCAATCGAAGCGTTCTGGATGGGGAAGTATGAGATCACCTGGGACGCCTATGAAGTCTGGATGTCCGATCTCGATATCTTTCGCCGGACGGCGCTGAGCGTGGAGCCAAACGCGCGTGATAAGGTGGCTGACGAGTACCAGTTGAGCCAGCCGACCGAGCCTTATACCGACATGACCTTCGGCATGGGGTCGCGCGGCTATCCGGCGATCTGTATGACCCAACACGCCGCGCGAATATTTTGTAAGTGGTTGAGTGCCAAGACCGGACGCTACTATCGCTTGCCGACCGAAGCTGAGTGGGAATACGCCTGCCGTGCGGGGACGACGACCGCGTATCATTTCGGAGACGATTCGTCGGATCTCGACGACTACGCTTGGTATTACGACAACAGCGAAGCTTACGCCAAGGTCGGAACGAAGAAGCCCAATCCGTGGGGGTTATACGACATGCATGGAAATGTCTCGGAATGGGTGCTCGATCAGTACATCCCCGACTTTTACGCCCGCGATGCGGCTCGCGCCAAGCAGCCTCTAGCGATCCCCACGACGCTTTATCCCCGTGTCGTGCGCGGTGGTGGATGGGACGATGATGCCGATCGCCTGCGGAGCGCGGCGCGGATCGCGTCGAGCGAGGAGTGGAAGCAACAAGATCCGCAGCTTCCCCAAAGCATTTGGTATCACACCGATGCCTTGAGCGTCGGGTTTCGGGTCGTCCGACCGCTGGTCGAACCCTCCGATGCCGAAAAGGCGGCGAAGTGGGACAAGACCGATCCGCCGCAAATCGATGAAGAACAGTGACAAGCGGTTCGGATTAGGGCACAATGTTGGTCTCTGAACGATAGGCATCCGCTCAAACGCTGCCGGAACTGCGAAGCTTGTTCCGGCCTACCGATTGAACAACACCATCTCCATCTTGAAAGGTTGGAACATGACTGACAAATCGAAACCTGCTTCTTCCCGCCGCGATTTCCTGAAGAGCACGGGAGGCATCGCGGCTGCCTCGGCATTGGTCGGAGGAGCGGTGCCGCACGTTCACGCAGCCGCCGACGGTACGATCAAAGTGGCACTGATTGGCTGCGGTGGTCGCGGGACCGGGGCGGCAGCCAACGCACTGCGAGTTGAAAACGGTCCGACCAAGCTCGTCGCTATGGCCGACGTGTTTCAAGATCGCCTGGACATCAGCCATCGCAGTCTCTCGACGCAATTTCCCAATGAAGTCGATGTGCCGAAGAACCGTCAATTTGTCGGCTTCGATGCTTACAAGGACGCCATGGATTGCTTGGATCCGGGCGATGTTGCCATCTTCACGACGCCGCTGGCGTTCCGTTGGGTGCATTTCGGTTACGCCATCGACAAGGGACTGAACGTCTTCATGGAGAAGCCGCTCACGGCGGATGGCCCGAGCAGCAAGAAGATGTTCGAGCTGGGCAAGAAGGCCGAAGAGAAGAACTTGAAGGTCGGTGTCGGTTTGATGTGCCGGCATTGCAAGGCTCGCCAGGCCTTGGCGGACAAGATTCACGAGGGCGAGTTGGGGGACATTCTGACCCTGCGAGCGTATCGAATGGCGGGACCGACCGGTTCGGCCGCAGTCGGGCCAGCCCCGGAAGGACGGAGCGAACTCGAACATCAGATCCGCAAGTTTCACGGCTTCCTGTGGGCCAGCGGCGGCGCGGTCAGCGACTTCTTGATCCACAATATCGACGAAGGTTGTTGGGCCAAGGGGGCTTGGCCGATCATGGCCCAAGCAACCGGCGGCCGCCACTATCGAGGCAACACCGTCGATCA
>JBBDHZ010000144.1:0-26224 GCA_040880645.1 Minisyncoccota bacterium | reverse complement strand
CAGGCTGGATCTGTCCATCCGAATCCCGGTACTGAAGCAGATTATCTCGGTCAAGTCTCGTCGGCGTTTCGGCGCGTGCCAGCGACGTGCCAATGATCGCCAAAACGATCAGCGTGCGATGTATGGCCAAGGCGTGTTCCCTTATCGTTCTCAGATGCGAGGAATTCGGTTGCTGCATGCGGAGTATCTACGGATACATTACGGCCACTTCCAGAACCGCTTCGGTGCAGGGAGCAGTCTACTGAATCGAAGCACCGAACGCCAAGAAATAAAATCGGCCCGTGGAGGTGGGGCAGAAACCTCGACGAGCCTGATTCGGCAGATGGGGCAGAAACCTGTCCGAGGTAGAGGGATTGTAACTGGCGAACGGCGACATAGCGAGTTGCCACCAGCAGTTTGAGCGGCCTGGACCACTGCGATCGGAGCCAGAGCTAAACTGCGGCGCACGGGCAGACTCTGCCGATTACGTTCTCGCCGTTACCGGCACACGGCGAATTTCTCCAATCGGTTGCTGCGAGTTCCCGCTCGGGTAGTGGATTGTAGTTCTTGCGACAGGTAAGCTAACGAGCCTTACAGTACGCGCATGGGGTAACAGGGAAACTTTCAGAGTATCGCCATCCGGTGATGAAGCGATGCGCAGGGCGAGGTAGCGATGGCACGACTTGAAGAAATCACGAAAGGCGCAACCGTCAAAGGCATCCTGGCCAATGCATCCGTAAAGATCATCGATGCAAAGCCGATTGGCTCGAACGCGTTGAAGATCGTCTACGAAGGTCCAGACGGCACCACCGATCAAGAAATCCTCTATCGCGATCGAGAGCCCACGCTGGAACTCGTCGAAGCAGGGCGGCCGTGGAGCTTTACCGGCGACGGCAGTCTCTTTCGCCTTGTCTCAGAGGCGTTGCGGATTCAGCTTGCATATCTGTTTGATCCGGTTCTTGCTGTCCACACTTCGCTTGTCGAACCACTTCCGCACCAGATCACGGCCGTCTACGACGAAATGCTTACGCGGCAGCCGCTGCGATTCCTTCTGGCCGACGACCCCGGTGCGGGTAAAACGATCATGGCGGGCCTGTTGATCAAGGAGTTGATCGTTCGTGGCGATTTGAAACGCTGCATGATCGTCGCGCCGGGCAATTTGGTCGAGCAGTGGCAGGACGAACTCAGCGAGAAATTCCAGTTGCCGTTCGAGATCATGACGAACGACAAGTTCGAATCCGCTTACAGCGGCAACTGGTTTCTGGAAAACGACCTCATCATCTGCCGCCTCGATAAACTCAGTCGCAACGAATCCGTACAGGATAAGCTGCATGTCACAGACTGGGATCTCGTTGTCGTCGACGAAGCTCACAAGATGTCCGCCTCGCTGTTCGGCAACGAAGTCAAAGAAACGAAGCGGCATAAGCTGGGGCGGCTTCTCGAAAAACTGACTCGACACTTTTTGCTCATGTCGGCCACGCCACACAACGGCAAGGAGGAGGACTTCCAGCTCTTTATGCGTTTGCTGGACGGTGACCGATTCGAGGGTAACTTTCGGCCGGGCGTCCATACCTGCGACGCCAGTGACTTGATGCGGCGGATGGTCAAAGAAGACCTGCTGAAGTTCGACGAGACCCGACTGTTTCCAGAACGCAAGGCATACACAGTCAATTACAAGCTCAGCGACGAAGAGGACGTCCTTTATAACGAAGTGACCGAGTACGTCCGAACGGAGTTCGACCGAGCGAAAGCACTTGAGAATGACGGACGCAAAGGCACGGTTGGCTTCGCATTGACGATCCTTCAACGTCGATTGGCTTCGTCCCCTGAAGCGATTTTCCATTCGTTACGTCGCCGTCGCGAGCGACTCGAAAGTCGTCGCGAAGAAGTGAAGCTGATACGGCGTGGCGAGACCGCCAGAATCGACTTCACTGCCGGGTTGCCGATGCTTGAATCGGATGATGACATCGAAGACTTCGAAGACCGCCCTGGAACCGAGTTCGAGGACGCTGAAGAGGACATCCTTGATCAGGCCACGGCAGCCCAGACGATCGCCGAACTCGAATTGGAGATTGAACGGCTGAAGGAACTGGAGGCACTGGCGGGCCGAGTGCGCAGCAGCGGTAAGGACAAAAAGTGGGAGCAGCTTTCTTCGATCCTTCAGGAGAACGAGCACATGTTCGACGAGTTCGGTAATCGCCGGAAGCTCGTCATCTTCACCGAACATCGCGACACGCTGAACTATCTTCACAACCGAATCACAACGCTGCTCGGGTTGCCCGAAGCAGTCGTCACGATCACCGGCGGCATGTTGCGTGAACATCGGAAGGATGCTCAGGATCGGTTTACGCACGACAAGGAAACACTGGTCTTGCTCGCTACGGATGCCGCTGGCGAAGGCATCAACCTGCAACAGGCTCATTTGATGGTCAATTACGACCTGCCGTGGAATCCCAACCGACTGGAACAACGCTTCGGCCGCATTCACCGGATCGGACAAACGAATGTATGTCACCTCTGGAATCTCGTCGCTGGCGAAACACGGGAAGGCGATGTTTTTAGGCGGCTTCTGGAGAAACTGGAAGTTGAACGAGAAGCTCTTGGCGGAGCCGTCTTCGATGTTCTGGGAAAGGCGATTGAAGGCCGGAGGTTGCGTGACCTGTTGCAGGAGGCCATTCTTTATGGCAAGCAGCCCGAGGTCCGGGCCAAGCTCAAGGAGAAAGTCGAAGGAGCGCTCGACCATTCTCGCCTTCGCGAGTTAATTGAGGAACGCTCGCTTGGGCACGAGACGATGGACACCTCGCGAGTCCGCGAACTCCGCGCGACGATGGAACGTGCCAATGCGCGACGGCTACAGCCGCATTTCATCGCGACGTTCTTTCGTGACGCCTTCGCACATCTTGGCGGCAAGCTTCGAGAACGCGAAAGCAAACGGTTTGAAATCAGTCACGTCCCCGCCGACATCCGCAATCGCGACCGTCAGATCGGCACGCGAAACAAGCTTCAGCGACAATACGAGCGTATCACATTTGATAAGCAGCTCATCAATGTCGACGGACAACGGCAAGCGGCATTTGTGTGTCCGGGCCATGCTTTGCTCGACACGTGCATCGATCTAATCCTGGAACGATACCGAGACCTGCTGAAGCAAGGCGCAATCCTGATCAACGAGTGCGATCCAACGGAAGACGTCCGAGCGTTGTTCTATTTGGAGCATACGATCCAGGATGGCCGCACCACGGACAGTGGCGTCCGCCGTGCAGTCAGCCGTCAGCTTCAATTCGTAACGATCGATCGTGACGACATGGTCCGATCCGCCGGTTATGCGCCATACCTCGATTATCGACCTGCGACTGTGGATGAGCTTGCGAAGATTCAGCCGCTTCTCGACGAGGAGTGGCTCGCTTGGGATTTGGAAGAGCGGGCGATTGAATATGCGATCTCGGAGCTTGTGCCGCGGCATGTGCAGGAAGTTCGCGGTCGGAAAGACGCACTGATCGACAAAACGATTCAAGCGGTGACGGAACGGCTCACCAAGGAGTACATGCACTGGGATAACCGGGCACAACAATTAAAGGCTCAGGAAGAAGCTGGCAGGACACCGAAGCTCAACTCTCGCAAAGCAGAGCAGCGGGCCGACGAACTCCAAACCCGGCTCAAGAAACGGCTCGAAGAGTTGGAGCAAGAAAAACAGCTTTCGCCGAAAGCTCCTATCGCCGTCGGCGGAGCTCTAGTGCTTTCCAATGGCATGCTGCGGAAGCTCTGCGGGTATCAATCGACAACCGACGATATTCAGGCCCGCGAAACGAAGCGCGTCGAACTGCTCGCGATGCGAGCGGTCATGGAAGCCGAGGAAACACTTGGTCACTCACCCCGCGACGTCAGTGAAGACAAGTGCGGCTACGACATTGAGTCAATCGACGGTCAGACTAAACGGCTCAGATTCATCGAAGTCAAAGGAAGAGTTGTTGGAGCGGACACCGTTACGATTACCCGCAACGAGATCGTCACGGGCATTAACTCGGCAACGAGCTTCATTCTCGCCATCGTCCAGGTGGATGGTGACACGCCGTTGGCACCGGTCTATGTGCGAACACCCTTCGAACGCGAACCCGACTTCGATGTCACGAGCGTTAATTACAAACTGAACGAAATGCTCCAGCGGGGAGGTCCGCCCGCATGAAAGGAGCCCTTTAAGTGACGCACGACTCGCAAGGCGTTTCGCCGCCGGATTACTTCGATGCTATCCGCGACAAGGCGCGGGCTCGCTGGGAGCAGCTTGAGGCCGATCCTGAACTGGCTGCACCGTGGCACCAGCTTTTCAAGCAGGTGCAAAGTCCCCGGCACGTCGTTTCGGAGTTGCTGCAAAACGCCGACGATGCAGGAGCAACCGAAGCACAAGTGCGAATCGTCAACGGCGAGTTCGTTTTCTCGCACGACGGCAATGACTTTATCGACGATGAGTTCGCTTCTCTCTGTCGCTTTGGCTACTCCAACAAGCGAAGTCTGCACACGATTGGATTTCGCGGCATCGGGTTCAAAAGCACTTTTAGCCTCGGGGACGAAGTAAGACTCCGCACGCCAACGCTGTCCATTGCCTTTCTCCGGGGGCGATTCTCCGAACCGGTTTGGATCGGCAATCAACCCACGGAGAACACCGAGGTCAGCGTCATCATCAAAGATGAGTTTCGTCAAAGGGAAATTGAGAAAAACCTTGGCGAGTGGCTCGCCAGCCCAGCATCACTTCTGTTCTTCGATTCAATCCGGTGCCTTCGAGTTGGAGAGCACGAAGTTCGCTGGGATTCTGTCGGCGAAGGGCCAGTGCCAGGATCAACGTGGATGACTTCATCCACAGAACCGGACAGTAAATACCTCGTTGTTCGTTCAGACGAGGAACCGTTTCCACCGGAGGCCGTCGAGGAGATTCGACAAGAACGAATGATCTCCTCGGACGACGAGTCATCATTCCCACCTTGCCGCGTTGAAATTGTCCTTGGGATGGAAGGCCGCCTGTTCGTCATCCTTCCAACTGGCGTCAAGACGGAGTTGCCGTTCGCCTGCAATGCCCCGTTCATTCAAGATCCGGCGCGCGTAAAAATCAAAGACCCAGACACGTCGCCCGCAAACCGTTGGCTGCTGAAACGTGCCGGCGAGCTCGCTGCGTCGGCGATGTGCCAATGGCTCCACCGGCACGACTTGTCGGCCACGGAGCGATGCCACGCATACGCCTTGTTGCCCGACGTGAATCGCGACGACAATAGTATTGAAGGCACATCCGGCACGATCGCCGAAGAGAACTTCGAAGAAGCGATTGCCGATCGAGAAGTGTTGCTGACAGAAAATGAATTGGTCGTGCGACGCGTCGAGTGCGTGTCCCTACCAAGTCGGTTGCTCTCGATTTGGACTCCTGAGCAAGTCTCCACGCTCTTCGACGAGAAGGCCCGCCCTCTCCTGTCCCGACATATCTCGACTGACGATTGGCGAAAACTCAGCAACTGGAATCTTTTCGACGAGATCGAGAAGAGCCGCGTTCTCGACATACTTGGTCAGAAACATCTGCCTCGCCCTGGATCTTGGCGGCAGCTCCTGTCGTTATGGTCTTATGTCTCCGACGCCGTCAGCAAGAAGCATTACGATGGAAGATCGCGTAAGGGTGTGCGAATTATTCCTGTTCAAAGCCGCGACGTGCTCTACTCAGCCGACGAGGTTGTCCGCCTTGGCGAGAAGAGGCTTCTCCATTCCGAGGACGACTGGGACTTCCTTTCGCAGTACTTGTTGGTCATCAATCAGAACTGGCCTCGCTACCTGGCGGAGCAACGCCGAATAGCGGATGACGAAAAGAACGACAGTCTGCATAACGCTTGGGCAGCCGCTCAGTTAGTGCTGGTCTCTCTCGATCTCTATGAATCAACCGATGTCGGTCGCATTATTGAGACGGTTGCCGCAAAGGCGTTTGCAATTGAGGATTACCCAATTGAAGACTGTATTCGAATCGCACAGATCGCAGCGAGACTTGGGGCTACGGTAACAGACCAGTTTCAGTTTGTCATGCAGAATGACTTGCGATCCACGAGCGGCGAAACTATTGCCGTCGATGTTGACGGACAATTGGATCGATTCGTCGACAACCAGTGGTACGAGCAGCACGTACTTCATGACGACTACAACCAGAACTTTGTTTCTTGCAGCCAACTCGAATGGGAACGGTGGATATTGAGCGGCAAAAGTAAACTGCTCACCTTCGTCCCATTGGCTGGTTCAATAGAAAACGTCTGGGGGCGACAACAGCTTGAGGCAGAGTTGCGAAAGCGAAATCACTCGGAAGAACTTTTCTTTCGTTACTCGACGGACGAGTTTATGATCGACGACTTGGACTTCTCGACTAAGCACTGGATGCACTGGAAACGCGCTGCGAAAGACGATTCGACATTCTGGTCACAACTTCTGTCTCGCCTCTTTCAACGACCGGCTGAGTACACCAATAGAGCTAAAGAAGCAACAGTCTCTGAAGTTGCGAAGAACGGGCGTCGAAGAACTGTCGCGTCAAAAGTGCCGTCGGCATGGTTGGTAAAGCTCCGCGATCTGCCCTGCCTCGTCGACACTCGTGGACAGTGTCGAAAGCCGGCTGAGTTGCTGCGGCGCACTCCGGCCACCGAAGCATTGCTAGATGTCGAACCCTTTGTGCGAATTGATGACGATAACGAACACACGCGACCGTTGTTGGAATTGCTTGGCGTTGGTGCCACACCGACTGGCCCTAAGCGACTTCTTGATAGGCTGCGCACGTTTGTGGGAGTCAAGGAACCGCCAGTGTTTGAAGTTGAAAAATGGTATCACCGGCTCGATCAACTCCTTCTGAAGTGTTCGACCGCTGAGTCGCAAACCATACAGCACTCGTTTGCCACGGAGTCGTTGATTCTCACACATGATGGTCATTGGTGTAGCAAGGCAGAAGTTTTTCTGAACGCATCGGAAGAAGATGTCCCGGACGCACCGTTGGTTCATGCGTCCGTTAGACATTTGACGTTGTGGCAGAAGATCGGGGTTGCCGAGCGACCGAGTGCCGATCTCGCCATCGAATGGCTGACGGATCTCCCGTCAGGGAAAAAGCTGAGTGCCGACGAATTGCGACGTGTCCGAGCATTGTTACCAAAGTTCCCTCTTCGGATCTGGGAAGAGTGTGGGCACTGGCTGAGTCTTGACGGGCAATGGGCGGAGACATCGACTCTCAAGTATTCGCTGACGATGCAGTCGCTCGTGTCCTGGAGTCACTTGTTCCAGCCGGTCAAGCAGACGACGGCCGACATGCAGCGATTGGATGCTGAAACGTGCCGGCAATCGCCATTCAGCGACTTGCCAACCTTGGCCAGCCGCATCGAGGATCAGTTCTCGGAAAGCTTGTTCGGCTTGGCACAGCCGGTTCCAAAGGCATGGATGCTGGCATTGGGTCAGGGGATCGCCCGAATCGAACTTGATGAGCAGGACCAGCAGGATACTGTTCGGCAACTTGGGCATCGGATCGCCACGACACTCTGGCAAGTAGCGACTGGACTGGAATCGATTCCCTACATCGACGGCACGCCGGCCGGCACGTCTCGCCGAATTCATGTGCTTTGGAAGGATGACCGGCTGTATGTTGACGACCGTCCCGTCGCTCAGCTCTTCAAGTCGATCACGCAGGAGATCGCACGCGTCTTCGATCGCAGCGACATCGGCGACGCGATCCGCGCCTGCGTGGAACGATCTCCGGAATTCATTCAGGAGTACCTCGAAGAGAACTTCCGGTTGTCGCCACCAGACGCCATCCCTCCCCAGCCTGCTGTTGACGATTCAAACGACGAGACAGCTTCGGACGAAGTCGCAGACGATGAAACAGAAGATACTGAAGACCCAAAAGCAGAAGCCTCTAACTCCTCAGATGTCGTCGATGCTGATCAAGATGCAGATATCGAAGATCAACATGCTGATGGCGACGCCGATGTCGTTGATGATCCGGCCGACGATGACGATGTCGACGACGACGATCAGCAAGTCGACGCTGACGATGAACTAGACGACGAGGACAACGACGATGAAACGCCGAAGCCGCCGCCGCCGCGAAAGACACCCAAGCCACACTTGATTGAGTTGATGGCAGCGGCTGCTGGTTTTTCGAAAGACGGCACCGATCGCTTCTTTCATGCGGATGGCGGTTGGATTCAAAAGTCCAGCGGAAATGCGTTTCCCTGGGAGCGATACTCTGGTGGCGGTGAGCTAGTGCAAAGCTATTGGGTGAAGGATTGCTGTATTGAGCGAGAGCCACTACAACTAGACGCAGCCATCTGGAATCTGTGCGAACGCCACAGCGATGGGTATTCGATCGTTCTTCGCGACCCGAATGACCAGGCGATTGTGTATTCCGGTGCGGAACTTCTTCGCCTTCGGTCGCAAGATCGACTGACTTTGCATCCGGCCAACTACCGCCTCGTTTACCATCACTCCGACGCCTCCGGTGTCGAGGAGGGTAAGCAGGATGGCTGACGCTCAAACGCTTGAGCAGTGGATGCGCGGCACAGAAGGCGAGAACCTCGAATTCAAGGCGGCCAGGAATCGCTATGACTTCGAAGAACTGACGCAATACTGCGTGGCACTTGCCAACGAAGGCGGCGGCAGGATTATCTTGGGTGTCACAGATGCGCGTCCGCGACAAGTCGTTGGATCGAATGCCTTCAATCAGCCGGAGCGAACTCGTGCCGGTTTGAATCAACGCTTGCACCTCGGCATCACGTTCGAGGAAATTCAGCATCCGAACGGGCGCGTCTTGATTTTTCATGTTCCCAGCCGGCCGGTTGGCATCGCGATCCAATGGGAAGGCCGCTATCTGATTCGAGACAATGACAGTCTCGTTGGGATGCCTGGTGAACGACTACGTGACATCATCGCCGAATCGGGACACGATTTCTCGGCCGACGTCTGTGAGGGATTGTCGATCGACGATCTTGAAGACGCGGCTGTTGAAGAATTCCGGCGGCGGTGGATCAACAAGAGCGGCAACTCCGGACTGGCTGCCTTGTCGAAGGAACAGTTGCTCTCGGACATCGAAGCAACCGTTGATGGTCAGGTGACATATGCCGGCCTGATCCTGTTCGGCAGTCGGCGCGCGATGCGGAAACACGTGGCACAGGCCGAGGTCGTCTTCGAATACCGATCGAGCAACGCCCCCGGTCCCGCCGCTCAGCGCGAGGAGTTCACGGAAGCCTTCTTCCTGTGGTACGACCTGTTGTGGGAATTGATCAACCTGCGGAATGACTTGCAGCATTATCAGGACGGCATGTTTGTGTTGGACGTCCCGACCTTCAGCGAAAGGGCGGTTCGCGAAGCCATTCTGAACGCGGTCAGCCATCGCAACTATCAACTCGGTAGCAACGTCTGGGTTCGTCAGTACCCGGACCGGATCGAAATCGACAGTCCCGGCGGATTCCCGGCCGAGATCACACCTGGCAACATTCTGTACCGCCAGTCGCCGCGAAACCGCCGCATCGCGGAGATTTTCGGGAAGTGCGGCCTCGTGGAGCGCGCCGGGCAGGGTATGGACTTGATGTTCGAATCCGCAATTCGCGACAGCAAATCGTGTCCCGACTTTCGCGGAACGGATCAATACACAGTTTGCCTCAAACTGAACGGAAGAGTTCGAAACAAGGAGTTCGTACGATATCTGAGGCAATTTGACGCGACCGTGTTGGAATCGCTCAGCACGGACGACTGGCTCGTCCTCGATATGTTGTGCCGCGAAGAACCGCTGCCGGCTAAGCTGCTGGATCGCACAGACCAGTTACTCGAAGACGGGTTTATCCTCCGCGCCGTTCGTGGTCGCTTTATCTTGGGCAAGTCGTATTATCAATTTCGTGGTCAGGAATCCCAGTTTCAGCGACTTCGGGACCGCGAAGAAAAAAAGGAACGACTGGAGGCGAGGTTGTTGAATCGCGTGGTCGACGGCTGCGCGATGGGAGAATTGCAGTCGGTTCTTCCGCAAATGAGTCGGCACGAGGTGCGGACGCTGTTGGAGGATCTACGTGCCGAGAATCGAGCACACATCGTTGGAGAAACGCGAAACGCCCGCTGGTACGTCGGCCCACCTTCCGAAGAAGATCCCGGCTGACATTGTCACGCTTTGCGCAGACGGGTTCGTTTAATGGTCATTGGCTGCCTTATGGGATTGGCATAAATGCTTCAAAAGAAACAGGTTGCGATTGGGACGGCATTGTCGCGCATTATGAGAATCCCGGTGACAATGCCGGAGATCCGCTTTCCTGCCGCACACAATCAAACCGCCAACTGGGGGCCGTTCTATGACCCGCTATGACCCAAAAGAGCCTGAATCCTGCCTTGCCTCGAAATTGGAATTCGACGCAAGTCACATGCATACGGGGAGATGCGCTACAAGGGCTATGACCACTTCTGACCCAAATCCCGGAGTTCTGGCAGTGGTTCCCAATCCAAAATCGAAAATCCAAAACCCAAAATGACCAAGTACCGCAAAAAGCTGATCGAGGTGGCGTTGCCGCTGGAAGCGATCAACAAGGAATCGGCCCGTGAAAAGTCAATTCGACATGGGCATCCGTCCACGCTCCACTTGTGGTGGGCGAGGCGGCCGCTGGCGGCTTGTCGCGCCGTGCTGTTTTCGTCGCTGGTGAACGATCCGGAAGACGATCCGATGTACGGGATCGACAAGGATATCGCGTACACCGAGAGGGCAAAACTGTTCAATCTGATCGAGGAACTGGTCAAGTGGGAGAACAGCAACAATCCGCGAGTCATCAACGCGGCCCGGCTGGAGATCGCCCGCAGCATCGCCGCCAACAAGGTGGCAGACAAGGAGCTGAAGGACGATACGCCGCTCGTCGCCAATGCCCCGAAGCTGCCGGACGAACAAGAAAAATACCTGCCCGATCCGCCGCCGGAGTACACGCCGTACGACGTGCGGTTCAAAATGCCGTCGCTGCGGCCGGAACAGGTCAATCACTTTCTGGCTCATTACGCTCCGCCGGTGCTCGATCCGTTTGCCGGTGGCGGTTCGATCCCGCTGGAGGCCCAGCGACTCGGGCTGCGGGCCCATGCCAGTGACCTGAACCCAGTGCCGGTGCTGATCAACAAGGCTCTGATCGAGATCCCGCCGAAATTCGCCGGCCTGCCGCCGGTCAATCCCGAATCTCAAATCGGAAATTTGAAATCTAAGATCTGGCACGGAGCACAGGGACTGGCCGACGACGTGCGGTACTACGGCCAATGGATGCGGGATGAAGCGGAGAAACGCATCGGCCACCTGTATCCCAAAGTGAAAGTCATCGACGAGATGGCGGCCGACCGGCCCGATTTGGAGCCGTATATCGGGAAGGAGCTGAACGTCATCGCTTGGCTATGGGCAAGAACGATTGAGTGCCCGAATCCTGCGTGCCGCAAAAGGACACCCCTGCTGCCGAGTTTCTGGTTGTCAATTAAGAAAGGCCAGGAGACATTTGCCGATCCAGTAGTCAGTGGAGAGCAGCTTTCATTTCGAGTCCGTCGAAACGGCAAGGTGCCGGATCCAACGTCATCCCGAAGTGGAGCAACGTGCCTGTTCTGCGAAAGGGCGTTAACAAAGCAGCAGTTACGGGACATAGCCAGTGAAACCGGTACCGACGCCGTTCAGATTGGCGTTTGTTGCGATGCTGGTGGTAGCAGAATCTATGTTGACTCGGACGCAGTCTCTATTCCGCAAGACTTCGAAATGGACGTCGCATTCGCGGAGCAGGCAATCACAGACGATAAGCGATGGTTCTCTCCACCATTGTACGGATTGACGACGTTCGCCGACGTTTTTACCCGCCGCCAACTGCGCATGTTGACCGAGTTTTCCGAGCTGGTGGGTGAAGCACGTTCGCTGATTCACAAACATCAAGAAAGTGACCGCGCCCGAGGAGATGCGTACTCGGACGCAGTCGCCACTTACTTGGCGTTGGGAATTAGCAAAATGACGGACTACAACTCAACACTTGTCACGTGGATCATGCAGCGAAATCAGGCCGGTCACGCATTTTCAAAACAGGCCATGCCAATGATCTGGTATTTCGCCGAAGTGAATCCCTTCGTTGGAGCTGCCGGGGACCTGACTGTATCGCTTCGCGGGATTTCCAAAGTAATTGAAGCAGCAGGTCCGTGCGCACCGGGTTCTGCAAGTCAAGTTGACGCTTCAACTTCTCTTCGGGTGACCGGCGCTATGGTGTGTACCGATCCGCCGTATTACGACAACATTGGCTACGCTGACCTGAGTGACTTTTTCTACATCTGGCTGCGCCGGTGCCTCTCACGAATCTATCCAAATCTACTTTCGACAGTATTGACTCCGAAAGGACCCGAATTGATTGCGGCATCCCATCGCCACGGAGGCAGCAAACGAAACGCACAGACGTTTTTTGAGGATGGTCTGGGAATTGTGTTCACTCACATAAATGACGTCGCATTGGATGAATATCCCGCGACGATTTTCTATGCATTCAAACAAGCGGAAACCTCGAAGACGGTGGATGGTCTTGGAGTGTCATCAACCGGCTGGGAGACGATGCTAGCCGGATTGATTCGAAGTGGCTTCGCCATATCCGGGACATGGCCAATGAGAACGGAGAGAGAATCACGCAGTGTCGGGATGGGAACCAATGCTCTAGCATCGTCAATCATTCTCGTATGTCGAAAATGACGAGCGACGGCTTCCACGGTCACCCGTCGCGACTTTGCCAACGCCCTACGCCAAGAACTTCCCGAAGCGATCAAACACCTGCAATCGGGCAACGTTGCTCCAGTAGATCTGGCTCAGGCTTCGATCGGGCCCGGGATGGCGGTGTTCAGCCGCTACAAGCAGGTGGTCAATGCCGATGGCTCGCCAATGTCCGTCCGCGAAGCGCTGCAGATGATCAATCAGGTGCTGGACGAAGCGCTGCACGAACAGGAAGCCGATTTCGATGCCGAAACCCGCTTCGCCGTCCGCTGGTTCGAACAGTACGGCATGACCGACGGCCCCTTCGGCGATGCCGAGACGCTGGCCAAGGCAATGGCCGTCTCTGTCAGCGGCGTTGTCGAAGCTGGCATCCTCGCCAGCCGCGCCGGCAAAGTGCGGCTGTTGAAGCGCGAGGAACTCGACGCCAACTGGAATCCCCAAACGGACCGGCGGTCCACGATCTGGGAATGCACCCAGCACCTGATCCGCCGTCTGGAATCCGACGGCGAATCGGGCGCTGCCGAGCTGCTCGCCAACATTCAACAGGCCAAAGGCGGCGAAGCCGGCGAAGTGGCCCGCGAATTGGCCTACCGGCTCTACAGCACCTGCGAACGCAAACATCGAGCCGCCGACGCCCTCAGCTACAACGGCTTGGTCGTGAGCTGGCCGGAGATTGTCAGGCTGGCGCGTGGCATGAAGGATCGCGATAAACAACCGCAGCAGCAGGAAATGTTCTGAACGAAAGAACTTCACGTAACAGGAGCTAAGCGATGCCCGAGTTGAACATCCATAAAGGTTTATGGGACGAATTCGTCGCCGTTGCCGAGAGGCAAAAGAAGACGCCGGAGAATCTCGCGCAGCAAGTGCTTCGCGACTACATTCAGCAATTCACGGATGAAGAACTGTTGGAGCGGTCCTCGACCGCCGCCCGGCGGGCACCGTTCCGCATCAGCGAGTCGGAAGACGCTGTTCGTCATTACCGTCGTAAGGACACGAAGTAAGGCGGCCGCTGAATGGTTCCCCGAAAGCAACGCACTGCCGTGGTCCTCGACACCAACGTATTCCTCGATACCGCAGCGGCGAGGCGTGCCAGCTATTTAATCACCAACGACCTGGATCTGCTTGAACTTCCGAATGACTTTCAACGGTCGCTGGCCTTCGAGGTTCGAACCCCGCGTTCGTTCCTGCGAGAGCGACCGGAATAGAAAACCAACCAATGGCAAAAAGCAACCGAGAAAAAATTGGCGAGGCAATCACGCTGTTCCGAAACGGCATCAGTCCGTTCGTGGAACGTGAACTGAAATCGCATTACGGTGACGACTGGAAGAAGCAGGTTGCCGAAACACTCCGTTTCAATCCGGGCGAAGACTGGGACACATGGGCCTATCTGGCTGCGATGTGGGAAACCTGGAACCTGGTTTTCCGCAAAACGCTAGGCCACGCCGAGCGGAGTATCGTCTCTGAGCTGCGCGACGTCCGCAACAAATGGGCGCACGAGAAAACTTTCTCGTCTGACGATACGTACCGGGCGATGGACAGCATGGAACGGCTTCTGGAAGCGGTGTCGGCAGGCGACATCGCGTTGGCCATCAACCAGCAGAAGATGGAGATCATGCGGTTGAAGCTGGCCGAGCAGACTCGGCACGATGCTAAACGTCGAGCCGCCGGAGCAACCGAAGGAAGTCCCGCCAGCGGTTTGCCCTCGTGGCGTGACATCATCGAACCGCACGATGACGTAGCTTCCGGCAATTACCAGCAGGCCGAGTTTGCCGCCGACCTCAATCAGGTTTACACGAACCGGGCCGCTGCCGAGTACGGCGATCCCGTCGAGTTCTTCCGCCGCACCTATTTGACTCAAGGGCTACGAGACCTGCTGACCAATTCACTGAAGCGGCTCGTTCAAGGCAAGGGCGACCCAGTGGTCGCTTTGCAAACCAACTTCGGTGGCGGCAAGACGCACTCGTTACTGGCTCTGTTCCACCTGTTCTCCGGCACTCCGGTCAGCCAGCTTCCCAACGTGGATGATCTGATTTCCGCATTGGGCATCGAGGAACTCCCCACGGTGAAACGCAGTGTGTTGGTCGGCCAGTACATGTCGCCAGGCGAAGTCCACAAGATGCCGGACGGAACCAAAGTCAGGACTCTGTGGGGGGAGATGGCGTGGCAATTGGCCGGCAAGAAGGGCTACGAACTCGTGCGTCAGGCGGACGAAAGCGGCACGAATCCCGGCCGCTCGCTAATCAAGCTGTTCGATATGGCTGGTCCGTGTTTGATTCTGATCGACGAATGGATTGCCTACGCTCGTCAACTTTACGAGAAGCATGATCTGCCGGCCGGCAGCTTCGACACGCAATTCACGTTCGCTCAAGCACTGACGGAAGCTGCGGCCGACTCGAAGAATACCTTTGTTGTCGTCAGTATCCCGTCATCTGACATCGAGCTGGGGGGCACGGCCGGCAAGGAAGCACTGAACCGACTGGAGAACGTCGTGGCACGCAAAGAAGCCACGTGGCAGCCGGCCAGCAGCGAAGAAGGCTTTGAAATCGTCCGCCGCCGACTGTTCAAGCCAATCGTGTCCGACGATTTGTTTCGCCAGCGAGATACGGTTGTCCGGGCATTCATCGAAACTTATCGAGCGGGCGGGAAGGATTTTCCCGCGGACGCCGGATCCGCCGACTACGAAAAGCGTATGAAGGCGGCGTTCCCGATTCACCCGGACCTGTTCGATCGGCTCTACACCGAATGGTCGACTCTCGACCGGTTTCAACGCACGCGTGGTGTCTTGCGTTTGATGGCCGCCGTGATTCACGAGCTGTGGGAGCAGGGCGACCAGAACCTGATGATTCTTCCCGGTATGTTACCCCTGCATCAGCCAACTGTAACCAAGGAGTTAATCCGTTATCTGGAGCCATCATGGCCGGTGATTGTGGAAGCCGACGTGGACGGCCCTGATTCCACGCCACTTTCGATTGACCGCGAAAACTCGAACCTGGGTCGTTTTTCGGCAGCTCGGCGGGTTGCTCGAACGGTGTTCCTTGGCACCGCACCGATGCGTGGAACCGCGAACCGCGGCAAAGACATCCGCCAGATCAACCTCGGCTGCGTTCAGCCCGGCGAAAGTACCGCCACGTTCGGCGATGCACTAAGGCGGTTGCAGAACAAAGCAAAATACCTGCACACCGATGGCGAACGCACCTACTACGATCCCGCTCAGAATATCAGCCGTGACGCCGAATCACGCAAAGAGGACTTCAGCAACGACGCCGTTCACGAACGGATTACCAAGCTCATTAAAACCACCGAGAAGGACAAGGCCGACTTTGAGCGCGTCCATCCCTGCCCGTCCGCGCCATCCGAGGTCGTCGATGAATCGTCCGCTCGGCTAGTCATTCTCCAACCGGCCGATACGCACACGTCGGCCAGCACCGATTCACGCGCCGTGAAGCAAGCCGAGGCGTATCTTAACTCCCGTGGCTCCGGGCCTCGCATCTATCGAAACATGCTGGTCTTCGCGGCACCCGATCACACGCGGCTGACAGAGTTGGAAGACGCCGTCCGCTGGAGCATGGCGTGGGATGCCATCTACACAAAACGGGAAGAGCTGGACTTGAATCAGTCGCAGATCCGCACCGCCGACGCTAAACGAAAAGAGTGGGAAGGCGTCATCGGCCAACGTCTCAGCGAAACGTATTGCTGGCTGATTGTGCCGACTCAACTCAAGTCCAGCGAGCCGGTCAGCTACGAGGCATTCCGACTTCGCGGCTCCGATTCCATTGCCGAGCGGGCCGCAAAGAAACTCGCCGATCAGGGAGCGTTGGTCACGGTTTACGGCAGCAACCTGCTGCGTATGGTGCTTGACGACATTCCGCTCTGGCGGGGTAATCATGTCCTGGTCAAGCAATTGTGCGAGGACTTCGCCCAGTATCTGTATCTTCCACGCCTGAAGAATGATCGCGTCGTCATTGCCTCGATCGAGCAGGGAATCTCGATGCTCACATGGGCCGACGACGGATTCGCCTACGCTCAAGATTTCGATGCCGATCGGAATCGGTACATTGGGCTGACCGCTGGTCGAATGACGCGAGTCACCGCCGACCACTCAAGCTTGGTCGTCAAGCCCAGCATCGCGGCCGCTCAACTTGCAGCCGCTGCGGCAGCCGCGACAACCACCGGGACCGGCACAACACCGGTCGCCGGTCCAACTCCCGGCGGCGCAACGGTCACTGGCACGACCATCACCGGCGGAACACATCCGATCGAGCCACCGCCAGCCAAGCCGAAACGTTTCTACGGCCAGGTAACCCTCGACGCCACACGTCTCGGCCGAGACGCCGGTCGCATCGCAGAAGAAGTCTTGAGTCACCTCGCCGGCCTTCAGGGCGCTAAAGCCGAAGTCACCCTCGACATCGAAGTCCGAATTCCCGAAGGCGTCCCCGACAACGTCGTCCGCACCGTCACCGAAAACTGCCGAACACTGAAATTCGACAATCTAGGATTTGAAGAGGAATAGTGGCCAGATCGATGTCCCAACAGACGATTTCCGTCATCGAAGAAGACCTTCCCATTACGCTGCCCAGCGAGAGGGTACGCGTAGTCTGCGCACAGCCCTTCATATCGTTCAGGGAGCCGGTTCAAGAACCGTTTCCAATCTCAAGCGAGTGCGAGTCCCGACTTCTCCAAGGTATCGATTGTGTGTTCGGTGCCGCCAGAAGCTACGACCCGCAATTCATTGTCTTTCCTGAGTTTTCGATCCCGGGAATAGCCGGTGTACAACGCCTGAAGAACGCCATGCTCTCTGCAGCGATCTCACGCTCGACAGTCTGTGTAGGAGGGGTAACCGGTCTCTCAGTGGAGGACTTCGCATCTATAGCCAATCTCAATGATGTAGATGTAAACGTCGCGGGTGCAAACGCTCCTATCAATATTCCGGCCGACTTTTGGATCAACACTTCAGTGACAATCGTCAAGAGCGAGGACGGCATTGTGATGTGGCTGCAGCCGAAGCTTTCTCCCTCGTGGCCAGAATCGTGCGACACGCATCAACGCATGTTCAGAGGGCGAGCGTTGCACCTCTTTCGGGCTACTTTTGACGATGGCCTCCCGTGCCATTTCTTTTCCGCTCTCTGTTACGACTGGATTGGTCGCGAAAACGGAAGTACAGCTCCCGCGATACTACTGGAACGATTCAACGACACATGCAGTTCCCGCGGAGGCCAGCAAAGTCTTAACTGGGTATTTGTGCTTCAGCATAACCGTCGCCCAAATGACGATACCTTTCTGTCCGCTGCACGGGAGTTTCTCACCGATACGATGTTTCCCTTCGTCAATCGAAACGACGTCGCGATTCTAATGGCATGCACTGCCAGTTCACTCACGCCCACGCGAAATGGCGATTATGGTTGCTCAAGCGTGATTCTTGGCCCACGCGCCCCTTTTGACATGCGTGCTTGTCCGTCGACGTTCACCACATCCGGTGCTCGCATTCGCAACTCGACCGCCTTGCGAACGTGCAAGGATGCAGTCTTCAGGGAGATGGGGGAGTGTTTCCATGCATTCGAGATTCGCAATCCAAGAACGGTCGTGCCAGACCCGACGGATCGAACGCTACCGCTAGAAGATGCAAGCGTCTTCTCATTCGCCGGCGTCTCGACCGACCCCCGGCTTCCAGGCGCAATGGTGCCCGCTGTCGTGAAGTGGGTGAATGACGAACTTGATCAATTGTCCGATCTCGCGACGGACTGCCTTTTTGAATGCCCGCTTCAAGCGGCTGTTGCGACTTCACAGGCCGCGATCGTGTCAGATCATCGGTCGTTGCCTTCACAAACGGTCGCCGAACACATCCACTTCTCGAAGGCATCCGCCGCCACTTTGAAAGAGTCAATCGATCCAGCCTCAAAGGCAGATGAATGGGATCAGGAGGAACGAGATGGACTAGAGCATGTCGTTCACGCGCTGGCAATTGTCGGAAGCGTCGAATCAATCAACGTCAGCAGGTCCTGCATTCACGGGCGTCACGAATCCGCAGGTGTTGAGATCGCGGCAATTCGCGGAAAGAAGCACTCGGATTGCATCGAAGCATTCGAGAAATGGTCCTCCAAAACGCACTCGCCGATGGTCCTCATCAGCCGAGACCGCCATAACACGATTCCACTTCAACGTGAACTGGAGTGCTTCGCAGATCCGGGCCATACGGCTGGGGTAAAAATGACGAGCGCACAGACTTTGCTCGTCAAGGCACGGAAATTCACTCGCGAAGAACTCGAGTCATTTACTTCGGAGCTATTTGATGTCTCAGAGCGACGAATCATTTGAGACGCTTCGGCAGTCACTGAAATCGATCTTGCCCGGATCGTACGAACTGTTGCGTGCCGACCGCGCGCTCGTTCTCGAAATGTCGGCCGATGTCGCTGCGTTTTCTGTATTCAACGGGCATGTGGAGGAAGAGTTCGACGCCGCGTATCGTGAATTCAAGGAGTTGTACAGAGAGCATCACGCTGATTGGGACAAACGAACGCTCTCGTTTGTCCTATGCCGAGTGTCTGAAAATGCGGACGACGACAGATTCTACGCCGAGCGCGAGCATGACCCGCTATTCTGCAGGAAGTACGTTATCCATGCTCATGAGGACGTTGGCCAGCAGCGTAAGGAATTGCTTCGGCTGCCGTTTCTTCCGTTTCCCGACGAGAACATTTTAGATCTGCCGCGACCGCAGTCCGCTCAAGACCTACTTCAGTCCGCCGGAGTTTCCACGTCACTGAGTCGGAAGCTCGTAGAGCCAATGCGACGTGCGCCGGACGGTATCGTCGATGACTTGTTAAACGGCAAGGAGTTACTCGCAGAGTTAGTACGCCGCCCGCTTGCGGCAGGCGCAACTCCGGTCAAACCCCGCATGGCATCAAGGTTGACCGAGGCGACAATTGAAAGCTTTCGCGCTTACCGGAAGCCACAGGCATTCAACCTTGATGCATCAGTCGTCGTGCTTTATGGCCCAAACGGTCTTGGCAAGACTTCGTTCTTCGATGCCATCGACTATGCATGCACGGGACGGATCGGCCGCTTGTGCCGACAGCGCAAATTCAATCAGGAAGATTTCTCGCGAGTTGCGACGTACTTGGACGATACGCCAGGAACCGGCAGTGTGGTGCTAAGCGGAACATCCCACTCAAATGACTCGAATCCTTCGGATTGGGTACTACGCCGAGGAACTGGGAACTGGTCTACTGCATGGATCAACGGGGAGAAGAGTGATCGCATCGGGACGCTCACTTTTCTCACGAATGCGGAATGGGGAGAAGCCAAGCCACGTCAGCAGAACGTCGAGAACCTGTTTCGGGCGACACATCTTTTCGGCCAGGATGAGCAAGAACTGCTCATTGAATTCCGTAAATCGTCAATACTTCCGGAGACCTTCGTAAGCGAAATGCTTGCGCTGCAGGACTATTCACACGGCCTCGGGAAGTCAAAACACGTGTCACAGATTCTTGCCACAAAGAAGACGGCTCTCCGCACTTAACTCGCGAGTTTGGAAATCGAAGCGGGCACGCTTTCTAAATCTCTGTCTTCCGAGACAACAGTAGGCGAATCGCACACACAGGATTCAATCGACAAAATGGTCGCAAATATTCGCCGACGTGTGGATGCATCTCCATTGGACGCGAAACTCCCTGATGGCTCAGTCACACTGGCGAGCATCGCAGATTGGATCGATCTAGCATCAGCGCAAGTTGGTGGTTTGGAAACTCGCCTCGATGCGGCGCGAGCATTGAGAAATGAACTTCCGGTGTTCCATCAAGCCGCGGACAAACTCGCTTTGGATAAACAGACCCTCGCAGCTTTAGATAAAGCGATTGCATCTACTGCCGACGAAAAAAAATCACTTCAAGAACAGATTGCCGATGTAAATGCAAAAACAACTGCAACAAATTCAGCACGAATTGAACTGGACCACCGCCGCCGCGAGTTGGAGGCAGTAAAGAAATGGTTTGCAACGCGTGCTGAGCGTGAGCAACAGTTACAGACACTTCGGTCAGAACAGTTGGCAGAGGAGAAACGTCTTGCTTCCGCCGAGTTGTCGCTTACCAGTCTGAAGTCGGACGTGCAATCCCGTTTAGCCGAAGAAGCCAGAAGGATCCAGGCGGCGGCGTCCCTTCAGTCTCAGCAAGATGCGGTGATGCAACTTTCGGATGGCTTCGCAGCGTATGCTGCTGCAGAGCGGAACCTGGTTGACGTAACGACGCGACTCGCTGAGGTCGCGACGCGCCGTCAGCAGGAAGACGAACGTGTTATCCAGCTGAGACAAAAAGCGCTGGATGCTGAAACCGAGCGAAAGCAATTGGCACCAGAATTCGAGCGAGCCAAAGCTGAACAGGCGGAGCTCGACACACTCCTCGACTCTATTCAGAGCCACCTTTCTGGCAATGACTGCCCACTCTGCGGAACAGACTTTGCCTCCCATGAAGAATTGCTTGACCAAATCCGCCAACATCGCAACCAGCCATCTGCGGATTCGTCACTCGCTACAAGATACGCATCGCTACGAGCCGCTGAAGCTGACGCTCAAGAACAGCTTTCGAAGGCAATCGCGTCAGTCCAAGCTCTTGTGCAAGAAGAATCTCAGCTGAAGTCACAAAATGAAACGATCAACACGCGAATATCCAAATACCGCGCAGCTGCTGTTGCTGTGCTTCAAGAAGACTCGCGTCAAATCGAGCAGGCTGCAATCAACTCGTGCAAGAAGTCGATCGAATCCAAGCGGAGTAACCTTCAGAAGGAAATCGAGCAAAGCGCTAAGACAAGTGCGGAAATCAAATCGCGACGAGACATCACCGCCCAGAACGTCTCGACGCTGCAAGCACGTACAACACACATTGGAAGCCAGTGCAAGACTGTCGAGGAAGAGCTGATGCGGGAAGAGGCCAGGGCACGCGATGTACTCGCGGAGGAACGCATCGCCGCGTCAGAGGTCGACAACACAATCAACCAAATCCAAGAGAAGCTCAAAGAATCGCTTCAATCTCTTGAAGAGTTACGTCGTTCGGCCGAACAGATCGAGACGGCATCGAAGGCCGTTGACTCTCGTTTGGATACTGCCGCAAAACGTCGCCGCGCTCTGAATGTTGAATTGGAAAAGGTCGAAAGCACATATGCCAAGTTGAAGAACCGCCTGTCCGATGTTCGGCTCCCCAACGATCCAGGCCAAGCCGATAAGACGATTACCGACCTCGAAGAAGCGGTGAGACTATTACGGCAGATCATCATCGATGCACGTGTTCTCCATTCTGCTCTAACGAGCCTGCAGTCCAGAAGGCGCGACGAACAAGTGAGAGCGCAGCTTGCGGCACTCGACACTCAGATCACCCAGATCAAGCAACAGCTAGGGCTTGTCGAGTCTCTCCTCGAAAGTTGCAAGTCGATCGAATCACTATTGCGACGTGAACGACAAGTGTCCGTCGAGAATCATATCACCGCGTATGGTCCGCTAATTTCCAACATCCAGCAACGATTGCGATCGGTGTACGGATTCGGCGGTGTGCATCTCGAAGCCCGCGGTGGTGAGGCTGCCGTTCAAGTTGAATGGAGAAATAGAGACGTTCAATTGAGGCCGACCGATTTCTTTAGCGACTCGCAAAAGCAAATCCTCATGCTGAGCGTCTTTCTTGCCGGTGGACTACGACAAAACTGGTCTGGTTTTGCTCCTGTTCTACTCGACGATCCCGTGACTCACTTCGATGATCTCAATGCCTATGGGTTTGTCGAATTGATTCGAGGGATCATTGCATCCAAGCCAAGCGAAAGGCAGTTCATTATCTCGACCTGCGAAGAACGTTTGTTCTCCTTGATGCAGAAGAAGTTTAGCAGGTTCAACGGTGGTGCAATCTTTTACGAGTTTCTCGGAATGTCAGACGATGGACCAATCGTCGAACAGAGATAAGCTGGCTGAATAACCGTGGGGCGCTGTGATGCGGCTTCGATGGAACGTCGAGAACTGAATACCAGATAACGGTCGTTTTTCGGGACACTTCTGCCGCGACCGGAACACCGTCGGGTTTTGCGTCACTTCGGTCTCGTTTTCTCGTGCCGAGAATCAGCGTACCGTTTTGCCGTCGATGACGGACGAAAACGAGAACAACAACGGCCGCACCATTGGATACGCTCGCGTGTCAACTTCCGAGCAGGACTTACGACTCCAACTTGGCGCACTCAAGAAACATGGCGTCCCGAAAGAACTTGCTCTTCACCGACAAGGCATCGGGTGCGAAGGAAGATCGCCAGGGGTTGGAAGCGTGCCTTGCCGAGCCAATTGGAATGTTCGATCGCCCCTGCGACTTTCTCGGCTGGCTGGAAATGGGTAAAAGTGGTGTCAAGCGAAACAGAGAGCGAGAAGAACTCGAGGCAAAACTAGTTGACCTAGGTTTGCCGATCCCATGGCGTGATACGTAACGCTCGATCGCGCAGCCATCGGCCGCTCAGGCACGAAAGGAATGAAGGCCCCCGGCTCGACTCCTCAAACCAGGGGCTGAAGGCTTACAACAAGTTGATCACGCGCTCAGCCAGTCCCTTCTCGCCGAGCACGATGTTCAGGTTGCCGGTCGACGCAATCTTTTCGAGAACTTCCAGTTCCCGCAGACGCATCAGCGTCGGGTTGTCGGCCAGCAGCTTGGCGGTGTTGGCCTGGCTGCGCATGGCGGCCGTTTCCTCGCGGCGCGAGATGAGGTTGGCCTCGGCAGCCTTCTTGGCTTCCGTGACCTTGTTCATCAGGTCCTTCATGTCGCCCGGCAGGATCACGTCCCGGATACCGACCGATACGACACTCAAACCCAACTCGCCCGCGCGGCGACGCACTGCTTGCTCGATTTCCTGAGCGACAACGTCCTTGTCCGACAGGAATACATCGAGGTCGCGTACGCCGACAATGGCACGCAAAGCCAACTGCGTTTCGCGGTACAGAGCCTGGCGGACATCGTCCGTCGAGCTGACCGCCTTCCGCGCATCGGCGATGCGGTACGTAACCAACGCGTTCATACGCAAACTGACCTTGTCGGCAGTCATGATTTCCTGACCGCTGACATCGATCGTGGTCTCGCGCATGTCGAGTTCAACGACCCGCGCGTCCGCCGCGCCCTTCCAGAACGCGTACAGACCCGGTCGCAGTGTGTCGATGTAACAACCGTCGATGAACAGTACACCAACACGGTCACGATCGACCGTGCAGATGTCCAGCAACGACTTGGCCATTGCCGACTTGGCAATGACCTTCAAGTCGCTGTGCTCGAACCGCACCTGGCGAGCATCGATCACTTCGACACGCACATCGCGCACGCCGTGCCAGTAAGCGTACAGGCCCGGTGCCAGCAAGTGGCTGAAGCGGCCTTCGACCCAGACGAGACCACGCTGATCGTCCTTCAGGTCCATGACCACCGCGCAGTCCTTCAGCGCACCCGACTTGAAGATCATGTCGAGCTCATTGTGAGCCAGCCACGGATCACGCTGGCTCGCAACGTCGACGCGGACCTTATTGAACAGGTCGAACAGCCAGTGCCGACCTTCGCCGAGCAAGCCCTTGAACTCGCCGTCGCGGAAGTACAGACCGACCTCGTAGCTGCGGATCTTGATTCGCTTGAACATGGGAGGCTCCAGGCTGGAGACCGGAGGCGTGAGGGTGTAGATTCACGCTAATGCGAGACCACACCAACTCCGATCCTTCGAACTCGCTGATAAACTTGCTTTGCTGGTTTACAGACAGACTATTGACTTTCCTCGTGACGAAATGTTCGGCCTCACTTCACAAATGCGTCGTGCAGCAGTTTCTGTCGCGTCGAACATCGTTGAAGGCTGTGCTCGCAACTCACTCGCGGACTACCTTCGTTTTCTGGACATGGCCTACGGCTCAGTCCGTGAACTTGAATATCAAATCTCATTGGCTCAACGCCTTGGTTATCTCGCTGATGCTTCGGAGTTAAACTCATTGGTCGTCGAATCGGCAAAAGTATTGAACGGCCTCATCCGCTCGCTACGCAGATCGACGGATACGGAATAGCAATCTTCCGCCGGCCTCCTGCCTCCTGCCTAAGGCCTCCGGCAGGCGGAACGTTCGCGGATCACATGAAGGGACACGGAGTGCTGCTTGAGCGGTCACCGCTGGCGGTTTTCGACTGCGTCGGCTGACAAGTTCGCCATGGGCCGAAGCCTATCGCGGTGACTCACCAGCGCCGGCAGACGTCCGCCGACAGCGGGCAAAGGCGGTATCCACGCACTACATGGTGTTCATTCATGCTGCTACCAGCCGATCACTTCCGTAAGCTGATCTCTTGGAGACCCGCCTACATGGCAACCAAACCGGCAGCCGATCCTACGTACGCCCGCCTCCCTCGGGCTTCATGGTGGACGCTTTCGCGCCCGGTGGTCAGGTTTTCAACCTGCGTTGTGGTACGGGAGTCGAACCCGTGACTTCCAGATTAGCGGTCTGGTGCTCTGCCAACTGAGCTAACCTTGGCGGCAACGACATCGTCATCGTCATAATCCATGTCCGGAACACACCGATCCGAATCCGACAGGATGCATCGGGGCGCCGCTGGTCCAAACGACATCGGAACCTTGCTTGCAAGAGACGCCGGTGGTGGGCCGGACATCCTTGCCTATTAGTTTGTTGCTACAATGACTGGTCAACGTGCTAATAGGTTCGCCGCCGACATGCGATTGCCTCCAATTTGCAGAAACGCAGTGAGATGTACAGATTACCTTGCGATTCGTATTGGACGCCGCTTCATCCGCGCCACAGGGCGACGTTTGGGGACGTGCTTCGGTGGACCTGGTTGCTAGTCACCTGGCTTCTCGTCGCTCCGGCGTTCTGTTCGATTGCTCTAGCGGATGGTGAATGGGGCGATTTGAAGGGGCGCTTTGTTTATGGTGGTGCGGCACCCGCTCGAAAGCAGTTACCCATCGCGAAAGATCAGGCAGCGTTTGGAAACACCGTCACGGACGAGTCGCTGCTGGTAAACGACGACAACAAGGGGTGGCAAACGTTGTCATCTATTTGGAGCCGCCACGGGGAGCTGAGATTTCGATCCACCCGTCCTATGCTAACACCGCGGAGGCGACGATCGATTTGCACATACGGAATGGCCGGTACTCACCGCGCGTGCTGCTGGTTTGTACGACACAAACCATCCTCGAACGAAGTTTCGACACTGTCGCACACAACACCACGGTGCAAACGATCGCCAACGCTCCACCAGGCCGTCTCGTTCCGGTTGGGCAACCCGTGAAGCATCGGTTTTCAAGCGAAGAACGAATCCCCATACCGATTCAATGCAACATTCATCCGTGGATGCGCGCCTTCGTCGTGATCCGTTCCGATCCGTACATGGCCGCATCGACTGCGGAAGGCGACTTTGCAATCAAGAATCTTCCTGCCGGACTACACACATTCCGCGTGTGGCACGAACGAGCAGGTTTTCTTCGTAAAGGGGTATCCGGTACACTCATGCGCGGTTTTGCTGTAAAATCAGCGTTTTT
>JBBDHZ010000143.1:0-4119 GCA_040880645.1 Minisyncoccota bacterium | reverse complement strand
TTGGTCGACCCGTTGTACGTAGGGTCATCACTCATACTCGAGGGATGGACAGCTCCCGGCAAATTCTCCAAGAACCTCAGGAGTAACGGAACGGGCCGTCGGATGCCTGAGATCTTTTCCACCTCAGCCTTTTGTGCCTGTATGGCGGCGCTCATAGCCGATCCTTTCGCGAAAGGGACTAATATTCATTGTTACCCAACGCAGATAACAACAGACCTACGAATAGTATAACATTTTCAACAGATTAGTCGAAATCTTGTACTAGTCCACCACTTCTGGTTCTGGCACTTTTCCGGCACCTCTGAAAAATGAGTGGCGTGGAGTGCCTGAAATGTAAAAAATCTACGCGTTGTCCTCATTTTCGACTCCTTCCGTGTACCGCGCCAGTCGTTCCGTCGGTGTTGAGTTGATACTACTATGCTTGCACTCGTCCACCACTTTTGGATCTCCTCCGGTCGTAGTCTCTTTGTCATATACTGAAAAGGTGATCTGAGTCCAAGAGCATGGTACGGCCTCTCAGCGTTGTACCAGATAAGATAGTTCACGAGAGATATCAAGTGAGGAGATATCATCTCGAAGTAGCGCCCGATGGAATACCGTAAACTCTTCGGTCAATATTCGGTTGAAACGCTCAATGCGTGCGTTCTTTTTGGGGGACGTACATAAGTATGGAATCTCTCAAGATCAAGTGGCGTACAAGCTTGGTCAAAGTATTTAGCAAACTCACTATCGTTGTTTGTGCAGCTGGAGGCGGGCCGGGAAGTGTAGATATGCACTATTTGAGGAAATCAGCGGCAGAAGCACTACCATGGTTGGTATACGTTTCCTTCTTATCCACCTATCCCTTGTTTATATGAGCAGAAAGTGGTTTATAATACAGCCACGTTACCAACTAGCTGTTTCTATGGCATTTAAAACTTCTATTTTTTCTTTCGTTCTCGTATTTGCGCTTGTTTTTAGTTTAGGGGCCGGTGTTGCTTTTGCGCAGGAGGAAGATCTCATCCCTGGAGACGGCGACACATCCACAAGTTCAGCGGAAGATGGCTCTGATGAGGAAGAAGGCCAGGAGCCGGCTGATGGTCAAGACGAGGGCGAACAGCCGGCCTCTGAGTCCGAGCCCGAGCCTGAACCCGCACCGATCGAAGACGACTCACCTCTGGACACCACAACACCGCAGGAATCGGAGGAAGAAGAAGCGGAGCAGAAGCGGGTCATCGACGAGCGGCGCGAACTGGACCAAGAAGAGCTTGAGCGGGATACCGATAACGACGGCGTGAGCGATTTTGACGAAGTCCGTATCTACGGCACAGACCCCGAGAACCCCGATACCTCCGGCAACGGACTGACGGACGGGCAGATGATCGAGATGGGATTGGATCCGACCTCGACTTCCACGACCGCGCGTGTTCGCTACGAAGATCCGCGCGAGGAGCCGGACGTGAGTTTTTCGGAGGAGTACCTTCTGACCGAGATTGCGCACGAGCTCTCGGCCGACGGTGTCCGGGTTGAGGCGACGCGGTTTGCCGGTGTGGCCCAGCCGCACAGCTACGTGACCCTGTACGTTTTTTCGACGCCGATCGTGGTGACTGTCCGCAGCGACAACGCCGGAAGTTGGTCGTACACTCTCCGTGAGGAGTTGCCGGACGGCTCGCACGAGGTGTACACGGCGAACGTGAACAACTCCGGTCGGATCCTGGCGCGTTCGGCGAGCATCCCGTTCACTAAAGAGGCGGGCGCTATTACGGTCGGCTCAAGCCCATCGGCGGCGATTACCAACGTGGCCGACCAGAGCGTGGTCGGATTCTTTGTCGATAACTTCACCCTACTCTCACTGCTGATCCTGCTGGTTATTCTTTGTGTCGCCATCATCATTGTCGGTCTGCGGGAAGAAAAAAATGTGGAAGAGGAGATGGTGTAGAGATGGGTTGTAAGGAGTATACGTATGGCTTATGAAAAACTGCCGGGAGACTTTTGTTTCGGCGGTTTTATATGCACAGACAGAAAAAATTATACTACACCCCCGCTGAACACTTTCCGAAAGTGTTCAGCGGGTATCTTGGGTGAGCACATTGACAAAAGTGATGCACTTTTGATACACTTGTCGTATATGGCTACCGTAAAAAAACGAGTCAATGTAACGCTCTCAAAAGAGCTCGAGCAAGCGATCGCCGAGCTGGCAAAACGAGAGCATATTTCGCAGTCTCGAAAAGCCGCTCAGCTTCTCGAGCGCGCACTTGAGATCGAAGAGGATGAGCTCTGGGATGCTATCGCTAAAAACCGTGACACCAAGGAAACAAAGTTTGTATCTCACGATGATGTATGGGCGTAGAGTACAAAATTTTGTACGCACGTGCGGTTGTGGATACAGATATCCGGCGAATAGCATCTTCGTGGCGAAAGAAGATACAGAATGCTGTTGAACGAAAACTAACAGTCGCGCCTGAAACGTACGGAAAACCACTTCGACGTTCGCTTGCCGGGTACCGAAAATTGCGTGTGGGAGATTACCGGATAATTTTTCGTATTGAGAAGAATAGGGTGAAAATACTTGCGATTATGCATCGGCGCGAAGTTTATAAAAGTTTACATAACCGAGTATAGGAAATACAACACAGAACACCCGCCGGCCGTCTTTATCGGTCGGCGGGTGTTTGAGAGGTTCGGTTGCCTGCTGTCAGCGGAATACGCCCGGGAAAAATACACCCGGGAAGCAGAGCGCGGGTTTTTTAGAGCGTGATGACGCTGTAGACCCACTCAAGCGGGAGCGTGAGAAGCATAATGGTCGCGCCGATGAGCGCCATATTTTTCATAAAGTTGATCTGGTCGTTCATCTTGAGCGTGTCGTCCGTGTGGTTCCAGAAGCGGTGCATCGTGAAGGTGACCGGCAAGAGGAAAACAAGTACAAGAACAAGCGCAATCGAGGGGTAAATACCGAGCACGATGCCGATACCGGCCAAGAGAAGGACCACGCCGGAGCCGAGCACTGCCAGACGCGGCAGCGGCACGCCCATTGCGGCGGCGTAGCCGATAAGTCCGTCTGATTTGGTGAGGTGGTTTATTCCGGTTAGGAAAAAGAATCCACCAAAAAGGATGCGTCCGATGACAAAGAGAATTTCCATAATTGTGTAGGTTAGATAACTAATGACGTGAGGGCTTCTTTCTTTATTTTATCACACGAGTAGGTACGTACGGCGGGAGTTGCTATTCAATAAAGCCGCCGGCCCGGGAACGGGCCGGCGGCGTATAGCGCTCGTCGCGGGGAAGAGGTACGGGGTATTACGCGCTAAGCAGTTGCTCGATCCGACCCTGATCAAAACCAACAACCATCTCGTCGCCGACGTAAATGACCGGTACGCCCATTTGGCCGGATTTCTCTACCATTTCTTGACGCTTTTCCTGATTAGACGCAACATCGTAGTCGGTGTACTCGATGTTGTTCTCCTTAAAATACTCTTTCGCGTGATTGCAGTGTACGCAATTAGGGCTTGAATAAATAACAACGTTTTTGTTGTCCGCCATAGTGATACGAGTGTTAGGTGGTAATGAACGGGATGTGTATTCTAGCACACTCAACTCCCGACAAAAGAGCTGGCGGTTCCCGGCGCAGGGCAACGGGGTTCGTTGCCAGCGGGAGGATACAGCGCTTGTGTCGAGCGTCGAGGAACGGACGTGTCACTGTGCAGACCGCCCAAGCAGCACGCGAGACGCTCTCGGTATTCGCGGTTTTACGTAAACTGCTTGATGATCGAGCGAAGCCGCTTCGTGGTCGGGGAGTCCTTGAGATGGTAGCAGATCATCTGCCCCTCGCGGTACGCCTCAACCACATCCTTGTCCTCCAATCGGGTGAGCTGGTGTGAGGTCGCCGAGTGGGACAGGCCGATCGCGTCGGCGATCTCGTTTACGCACGGGTCGTGTTTTGATTTGAGAAGAAGGGTAAGAATCTGAAAACGCGTCTTACTCGAGAGGATCTTGAGTATGGAGACGGCGTTACTGGCGGCTGCTTTGGTGATAGGTAATCTGGTGTGATTCATACGCGAATGAATATATGAACAACTGTTCATATTATATATTTTTCACCGGGAGCGTCAATCTTGCTATCGGGCTACTGGTCGGCGCCGG
>JBBDHZ010000142.1:0-4121 GCA_040880645.1 Minisyncoccota bacterium | reverse complement strand
CGTGACGGATCGAATCGTCAGCAACATGAGCGACAATCTAGCCGTCGGTGACGCAGCGGAACCGGCCGCTAGCGCGTCGCCGCTCACTGAAACACCGGCGGCTAGCGCCTTGCCGCTCACCGGGCAACCGTCCCGCGAGTTGGTTGAGATCGACACGGAGTTGGTGAGCCGCAAGGCGCTTGCCGCGGGTTCTTCCCTTTGCGTGACGGATCGAATCGTCAGCAACATGAGCGACAATCTAGCCGTCGGTGACGCAACGGAACCGGCCGCTAGCGCGTCGCCGCTCACTGGGGTGACGGATCGGATCGTCGCCATGATCGGAGAGCTTTCGCAATGACCAACTCCAACAAAAAACTTGAGCTGACAAGCGACTCAGACTACCAGGAACTGGTGGGGCGGATTTCCGAAGTTTACCGAGCCGGTCAGGCCCGTGCCTATCAGGCTGCCAATCACCACCTGACCGAGACCTACTGGCAAATCGGCCACGACATCGTGGAATTCGAGCAAGGCGGCAAGGTGCGAGCGGAATACGGAAAGGCTTTGCTGGTCAATCTCAGCCGCGACCTCACGCTTCGGCATGGACGCGGGTTCAGCCGCAGCAATGTCTCGCGATTTCGGCAGTTTTACCTGCTCTATCCAATTTGTGCGAAGGCTTCGCACAAATTGAGTTGGTCCCACTATGTCGAGCTTCTCAAGATCGAAGATGAGTTAGAACGCAGTTTTTATGAACAGCAGGCCCTGCGGGAGAAATGGTCGGTCCCGGAACTCCAGCGTCAGAAGAAGTCGTCTCTGTTCCTGCGTCTGGCTGCCGGAAAAGACAAGCCTGAAATCCTCGCACTTGCCTCCCAGGGGCAGATCGTTGCCGAGCCGATTGACCTGTTTCGCGAAATGTCCCGACAACAAGTCTCCCCGTTGGCTAGACAAAAACCCCGCGAGTTGGATGAGATCGACACGGAATTGAAAGGCGTGACGGATCGAATCCTCGCAATGATCGGAGAACTTTCGCTATGAGTTTTCCGGCCTACGACACGTACATAAGCACCGGTGACCCGTTTCTCGGCGAAGTACCGGAGCATTGGTACGGTACGAAGCTGGGTTTCCTATGCTTCAAAGTTGGCAGCGGCAAGACACCGAAGGGCGGGTCGGAAACGTACATTGACGAAGGTGTGTTATTCATTCGCAGCCAGAACGTTTACGACGACGGACTCAGACTCGACGACGTTGTCTACATCAGCGACGCGGTCGATGAGGAGATGGCTATATCGCGAGTTGAGCATGGCGATGTCTTGCTGAACATCACTGGAGCATCACTGGGTCGCACGTGCTTGGTTCCTGACAACATTCCAGCCGCGAACGTCAACCAACACGTCTGCATCATTCGCCTAAAAGACGCAGAGCAACGTGAGTTTGTCGCAATGGCGATGAAAGCGTTTCTCGTCAAGTCGCAGATCGACGCCTGTCAAAATGGGGCGGCTCGCGAAGGCTTGAACTTTGAACAAATCGGACAACTTCGCCTTGCCCTTCCCCCACTCGACGAGCAACAGGCGATCTCGTCGTTCCTCGATGTGGAAACGTCGAAGATCGACGGTTTGGTGTCGGAGCAGCGGCGGTTGATTGAGTTGCTGAAGGAAAAGCGGCAGGCGGTCATCAGTCACGCGGTCACCAAAGGACTGAACCCCAACGCCCCCATGAAACCCTCCGGCATCCAATGGCTCGGCGATGTCCCGCAGCATTGGGAGGTGAAGCCGTTGAAATATCTTGCGACATTCCGAAGTGGCGGCACACCAAGCAAGACTGTACCGACGTACTGGCATGGAGACGTTCCGTGGGCGTCCTCAAAAGACTTGAAGACGGAGACGCTCGCCGACACGATTGACCACATTACACAACATGCTTTGGATAGCGATGCAGCGACGCTGGTTCCGGCTGGCAGTGTTTTGGTCGTCGTTCGTGGAATGATCTTGCTCCACACATTTCCAGTGATTCAGACGCTCACCCCGATGGCAATCAATCAGGACTTAAAAGCACTGACGCCCGCCGAATGCATCCACGAATCGTATTTGCCGTGGTTACTACGCGGATCAACGAACGCAACATTCGGACGAATAGACGAAGCCGCTCACGGAACCAAGGTGCTACGAATGGAAGCATGGACTTCAATTCAACTTCCTGTACCGCCAGTCGCGGAACAGCTTGAGATCGTCGCGAGCGTGCTCAGGAGGCTGGAGACGTTAACCCAGCTTCAAGCGGAAGCCAAACGAGCCATCGACCTTCTCCAAGAACGCCGCACCGCCCTCATCTCCGCCGCCGTCACCGGCAAGATCGACGTGCGAGAATTTGTTTATCAGGAGACAGCATGATGCCAATGTCAAAACCCAAATTTTTGCGACAGATCGTCGACACTGGGAAACTAGCGTTCAATGGATCAGAAGTTGGGAGCGTAGCTAAAGATAGGGCTAGTCGATGCCAAACGATTTAATCAGCGATTTCCGCGATTCTGAGCTGGTCATTGGATTGGTCGGAGCCGTCGGTGCACATCTGGAAAACACATCGGTATTTTTAAAGAACCGGCTCAAGGCGTGTGCCTACACGGTGCATGAGATCCGCGTATCAACTCAGGTGATCCCGATGTTCATCGACATCTCGCATGTCCCCGAGGAACCAAGTTACGAGCGAATCAGTCTACTAATGGACGCTGGCAACACTGCACGCGAGAATGCGAACGACAATTCAATCCTAGCGTTGGGCATAGCGACACGCATCCATCGTTTGCGGCAACCAGACGAAGATGGCAAGCCAACGCCCAAGCCCCGAACGGCCTACATCATCAGGTCGTTGAAACGCCCCGAAGAAGTGAAGCGTCTTCGCGACATCTACGGCAGCGGCTTCAACAAGTAGTCGCCCATGGTGCAAACGACTGTCCCCAGTTCGACGGAGGGCTCTACTGGCCAGAAGTGAAAGCGGCTGGAGTCGTCGACACAGAGGGTGGCCGTGACTACAAGAGGAAGCTAACTGTCGGCGGCCAGGAACGAGTTGGCTATGACTCCAACGCGATCGAGCGGAAGGCCATCATCAACGCTATCGTTGAAGAGTTTCCGGGCGTGCAGCGTGATCTCGCCAGAGAAATCCTGGAAAACAGCCCCATTTCCGACATTACCGAATACGGGAGGGTCGTTCACGCCGAGATGGATGCGTTACTGGCCTGTGCGAGATCTGGCGTATCGCCCAAAGGTGGGACGCTCTACTCAACGACATTTCCGTGCCATAACTGTGCCAAGCACATTATCGCTGCAGGCATTCACCGGGTGGTTTATATTGAACCGTATCCCAAGAGCAAGGCGCTACAGTTCCACGACGAATCGATACATCCAGGTTTCCAGAAGCACGCAGAGAAGGTACACTTCGAGCCATTCGTTGGTGTCGGACCGAGAAGATTCTTCGATCTGTTCTCATTACGGCATGGCTCTGGCCGAGATGTAAAGCGGAAGGACGCGGATGGATTCGCCATTGAATGGGACGACAAGTCGGCCGAACTGAAGTTGCCGCTGTCTCCGCTTTCGTACCTCGATCTCGAAGAACTCGCACGCGATCAAATCAAGGACCATGAAATCAACCAGGAGGACTAACAAGTGACTGTTCGTGCAAGAAGGAGAGCTGCACAGAGAAAGGCGTTTGTTGCGTACCTCAAGCGAGTAAAACCGGTCGAAGAAACGTGGACCGGGTGGAAGAAGGCACTCGTGCTCCAGGGTTCGAAGAAAACCTATCCAATGAAGCTTGTGGACGCAAAACAGGTATTTGTCGAAGCAGAGGATTAGAAGCGGTATGCATGAGTCTGCACAAAGAGATTAACTTCGAGACGGAAATCTGCGATCACCTCGCGGCTCATGGCTGGTTCTACACCGAAGGAGATGCCGCAGACTACGACCGCCAACTTGCTCTGCTTCCCGCCGATGTGCTCGCCTGGGTTCAGGAAACGCAGCCCGATGCCTGGGAAGTCCTCACCAAGAATCACGGTGCTGCCGCTGGTCAGACGCTGCTGAATCGGCTGCGGGACTCGCTCGATCAAAGCGGCACGCTGCACGTCTTGCGAAATGGATTCGATGTGCTGGGCGTGAAACGCA
>JBBDHZ010000141.1:0-4190 GCA_040880645.1 Minisyncoccota bacterium | reverse complement strand
CACGCCCGCCTGCACGATCCGCTCGGGACGTTCACACCACCGCCAGAGAAGCTGGCGACGCGATACCGGGCGGGCGTGGACCGGCTCGCCGCGAAGGTACCGATCCAGATCCTCGGCCAAGGCATCTGCCGACGGATAACGTGAAGCCGGGTCGTGCTCCAGACAACGCTGGCATACCGTGCGCAGCTCGCGTGGCACTTTCCCGGTGGCCGGCAATACGAGCGTGTCCGGCGAGCGCAGCTGGTCGAGCACTTCGATGGCCGAATCGCCCTCGAACGGACGTCGACCAAAAAGCAGTTCGTACAGGACCACCCCCAGTGCAAACACGTCGCTCGCCGGGCCGATCTTGTCTCGACGACATTCGGCCTGCTCCGGAGCCATGTACAGCGGCGTGCCCAGCAGCAGACTGGAATGGGTGCATGTCAGCCCCTCTTCAAACATCCGGGCGATGCCGAAATCGGTAAGCATCGGTTTGAACGGGAGCCCGCCGCCGCTGCTGTCGGCATCCGCCACCAGGACGACGTTCGCCGGCTTGATATCCAAATGCACAACGCCCTGCTGGTGGCAGTAGGCGGCGGCGCGGGCGACCGAACCCACCAAGAGAGCACTCCAGGCGGGATCGTGCGGCCCAGGATGCTTTCGCAACCAGTCGCTGAGGTCGCCACCCTCGCACCACTGGCTGGCAATAAAACAAGCCTGTCCCCAAACACCCACTTCATAGATCTCGACCAGGTTCGGGTGGTTCAGCTGGGCGGCAAGCCGCGCCTCGCGCAAAAAACGCTCGAGCTGCTGCGCGTCGTCCACTATATCCACGCGGGGAAACTTCAGCGCCGCGGGGCGATGAAGCTGCTCGTCGTAGCCTAGAAAGACGTTCCCCATACCGCCACGGCCGACCAGTCGTTCCAGGCGAAACCTTCCAACGCGTCCAAGCCCCGGCAGTTCCGGCGAATCGTCATCCCGCGGGGCCGACTGCGACTCGCTCTGGCCCTCCGATAGGGCGTCAGCCTCGTTGCGGACAGACAACATCGCCCGCAGCCGGTCGAGCGGCTCGCGATCTTGCCCCGACCGCGCCTGAACGAATCCGTCTTCGCCATGGGTCTCATGGGGAACCAGATGCTCGACGGCTTGGTCGAGCGAATTTGCGGCCGCCGTCTCACTGGCAACCAGCAAACGCTCGAGCTTGCGCCGTCGCTCCGTATCCCCACCGCAGGCTTGGTCAAGAAATTCGCCGCGTTCCTGTTCGTCGGCGATCTTCACCGCCTCCAAAAAGATTGCCCGGTTCGGTGGGACGGGGCCAGGGATGTGGCTCATGCGTTTGACGCTCTTTCTTCCGGGCTAGAGCACCTTCTCAAGCCCCTTGCCGTTGAGTTTTGCGTCGCTGAGATTATCGCCTAGTCCGCTAAAGAACAAGTCGTGGCCGGCGGCGCCGGTCAGCTTGTCGTGTTCCTCGTCATCGATCACTTCCAGCAGGTCAGCCATAGCGGGGACGCGGTCCTCGTACGAATTATCGCTGGCCCAGGCGGCCAGCGCGAGTTGCAACGTTTCCTGATCGTGGTTTATCGAGCCGCCGATCAGGACATCGTCGCCGCGGCCGCCGACCAGCCGGTCCTGGCCGGTTCCGCCGATCAGCAGGTTGCGAAAGCTCCCACCGGTTAGATGATCGTCTCCTGCGCCGCCGTCGATCAGGACGGGAATCTGGACATTGCCCGCCACATTCATGTGGTCGTCCCCATCGCCCAGGAAGGCCATGATCCGGTCCACATCCGCAGCGGGAAAATCCTTGAACTTGTCTGACGGCAGGAAATCGGCATGCACGCGAATGGTGCCGCGGACGTTGATGGGGCTGATGCCCAATCGCGGGCCGATTTCGGTCGAGGTTTCACCCTGGACGGTGGTCAGCACGAGAATGCGGAAGGCGGTGAGCGGCATGGCGCTAGCCACCGGCCCTGCAGTCCTGCACATTGGCACGCTACGTAGCTAACGACATAATCTTGGTGCTCTTGGTGTTCCCTAAGCACACACGTCTGGACGAGCTGACATGAACCCGCCCCTCACCTATTTCATCACGTGGACCACCTATGGAAGTTGGCTTCCGGAAGATCGGCGAGGTTGGCGTAAATGGAAGGCAGGAGATCAGCAACCGAGACCGCTACTCGAAGCCTGGTGCCGCGATCGGATGAATGAAGAAGCTGTTGTGTTGAACCAGCTAAGCACCTGGGCACAAGTTTTTCCGTATTATTAGCCGCTTTGGCGTTAGCCACGGTTATTCAAATAATAGAAAACTTGTGCTTCGGTGCTTACAGCGGCAGAAAGTCGAAGATGTTTGCGGTCGTCACGCGGAGCATCGTGGATGGTGAAGACGAATTGGAGCAGGTGGTTCTCTATGTCACGTAAGCACAAGACAGAATGGATCGAGGTCGGTGAGCGGAATGACGCTAGCCAAATGGCATGGCACCCTATGACGCAGGGCCGGTGGCTAGCGCCATGCCGCTCACGGAGGTGGTAGGGAGACGCCGAAGGCGTCGGCTAGTTTCGGCTGCGCGGCGACGAATTGCCGGAATTTTTGGGCGGTGCGGTGGCGGGTGACGCGGACCGACGTGCGGAGTTCTTCGACGCCGCATCCATCGGGGGCTTGATTGAGCGAGCGCAACGTGTCGCGGTTGGCGAGGACGATTTCAAAAACGCCAGTCCTACCATCGACCGCGGGTCCGTCCACGGCAGGCTGGCGTGTCAAATCGAACGCGACGCGTCACTGTCGGCTCGCGGTGCGATTACTTTTTGCCTTTCACGAAGGTGAGCTTTCCTTTGCCCTCCCAGGAGTACCTAACGGGATCATCGGACCCGAGGACGAACGGCTCGGACTCGGCGTACATGATCCAGCTGCCCGTGACGCCCGCGAACCTGCCGGTGCAGAGGCTTGGCTGAGGCACGAACTCGGCAATCCAGAGGGCCTCGACAAGGAAAATCGGTTGATCGTCCTCGAATGTTACTTCAAGCACCGTCAACTCGAACGTTCCCGGCTCATCGGCCGCAACTTCAACATGCTCACTGTCATCGGCCCGTCCGTAGTGGCAACCCAGCTTGTCGCCGTTGGCGGCAGTAAACGTAAAGCCCCCGTCACCGCTTCCAAACGTGCCCGTGATGTGGGTGAGGTTGTTATCGTCGTCGAAATGGTACTGCTCTCCTTCGTCGGTTTGCACCGTACCTTCGCCGTAATGCCGCCCTAAATGAGTCGCATTGCCGACAACCCAATGCATGCGTGCGTCCTGGCCCGGAAGCGGAAGACCGATCGGACCTTCGCCCTCTCCGCTGATCTTGAAGGCTTTCACCTGCGCTTCTGCCGTGGGGCATGCCAACGCGGCGACCGCTATGATGGCTGCCCCAATGACGGCGATTTTGCTTAGCCTGTGTTTGCGAAACATAAAAAACTCCGTGGTCCGAGGTGGATGGAAAGCCAGTGTGCCGCCGCACGGACCATGCGACGAATCTGGCAGAGTCGTCGGTAAATGTTTTGTGAACTCGCACTCCACTCGGAGAGCGAGACGTCGACGCTACTTACCTTTTGGTGTCCTGGGGGCAAAGCGTTACAGGGAACTGATGAACTCAAAAGATTTTTCATATGGTGAGCGGCATGGCGCTCACTTAAGCACGTCGCCGGGAGTGATTGGGTGTAATTGGAGCGTAGGTCAGGACCTGTCCTGACACCGAGACAAACGCATTCCCTTGTCAGGACGGGTCCTGACCTACGTATCGCTCGGCCCGTTAGGAGCGAATACTCCCTGCGGCGTGCTTACGAACACGAGGCCGGTGGCTAGCGCCATGCCGCGCACAAGCCGATTGCCGCTATCGCAACACGCCTCCGATGGCCAACCGTCCAGCACTTCTTGCGGCGCTGGTGTCAAAAGGGAATATCCGCCCGTGAAAATCCTCGTTCAGGGAATCCTCGTTCAGGGAATCCTCGAAGCTGGCCTGAAGCTCACGCTTCCTCTTCCCTTCGGGTAGATTCAAACTCAACAACGCGGACGGATTCCCCTTTAAACTCAGGAATCGTTTCGCCGCCTGTTAAGCCGCATTTCGAAAATCGCTCGACGAGTGCCGTGCCCAAAGGCTTCTCTTTGTGCTTCTGGGTGACAGGAAAATAGCATCCGTTGCCATCTTTCTGTCATCAATCTTTCTGTCCGACGGGTGAT
>JBBDHZ010000140.1:26813-27930 GCA_040880645.1 Minisyncoccota bacterium | reverse complement strand
TCAGGATTGAAGAGGAACGTGATCGCTTCTCCTGCGCCGGGCAAGGTCAGGCTGTAGAGGGTGATGGAAAAAACGATCAGGGCGAGAAGCGGCATCATTAGTTTGGCCAAAAGCTCGATGGCCTGTACACCCATTCTCACCACTAAGGCGGTAAGCCCGGCGACGATCATAAAGTAGTAGAGCGAATCGTATCCCGAAAGAAATTCCGAGAACGGTTTAATACCGTTGGTAGAGCTTCCAACCGCGTAGGCGAGCGTCCAGCCCGTCACAACCAGGTAGTAGCTCATAATGACGATCGTCAAACCCACCACAAGCCAACCGAACCAGCCGGCCGGCCTCAGAATACGCCGGAAGGTGCGTACGGGAGAGCCGCGCTGCAGGCGTCCCGCCGAGAGCTCGAGCATCATAAGCGGTAGGCCGAGCAAACATACGGCGAGAAGATACGCAATAACAAACGCCGCACCGCCGTTCTCACCGGCAAGGTACGGGAAGCGCCAGATGTTTCCGAGACCGACCGCGGCGGCGATCGTGGCGTAGACGAACGCGCGCTCCGAACTCCACTGTGTGCGGCGCTCACCAAACAAGTTTTTCAAGGACCGAACAATGTTCATTGCCTGTATGATAGCAACGGCATAGCGTTTGTACATAACTGCGTGTGTGGATGACGGAGGAGGATGGCTTCAGGTGTGCCGTACAAAAATAAATATATGAGTGTTTGTTCATATATTGTTTATCCACATGTTTGTAGTGTAAGAAAATACAAACATACCGTGTTACAATATACATAAGAAAACGCCACGAGATGAGATGACGTTTTCGGGCCTTACAATCTTCTGTTGCGGGTGTCGGTCGACGGCAGAAGAGTGTGTCCATTGCTCAATTAATCATAACGTTCTTTACACTATGCCAGCAAAAAAGAAATCCGCTTCCAAGCGCAAGAGCTCAGCTCGTAAGTCGAGCGCAAAGCGTTCAAGCGCACGTAAGTCAACGGCGAAGCGAAAGCCAGCAAAGCGAAAGTCAGCGGCACGAAAGACGACCGCTAAACGAAAGCCGGCGAAACGAAAGGCTGCTGCCAAGCGAAAACCGGCAGCAAAGCGAAAGACCGCTCGCAAGAAGA
>JBBDHZ010000140.1:6401-26713 GCA_040880645.1 Minisyncoccota bacterium | reverse complement strand
GGAATTCGTGGTAAACTACGGGACATAGAAAATACGTTCTTTTTTGTTAGTAATCAGTAATTCTATATACTCGTATGAAACAATTTCTTGTGATTGTTGTGATACTGCTCATTGCGCTCGGCGCCTTTGGGTGGTACCAGGGATGGTTTAGCGGTGGTGAGGTTCGGGTCGCGCCAAACGGCGATGATCCTTCTAACGGAAACGATGACACCGATACCGGTACGACCACCGATTCCGGTGACACTGCCGGAGAGGGTATTGATTCCGACGGTACGGTGATCGGCAGCTCCGCCGGCGGACGCGACATCGTGGCGTATCGGTACGGTCGGGGAGGTAACGACTACATTATTGTTGCCGGAATTCACGGCGGGTACAGCGCCAACACATCGCTCACCGCATTTGAGCTGATGGATTGGCTCGAGGCAAACCCGGACGAGATCCCGGACGACGTACAAGTGACGGTCATTCCGGTCTTGAATCCGGACGGCTTGAACGAAGTGATGGGTACCACCGACCGGTTCAGTGCATCTGCTATTCCGGCACGCGAAGAGAGGATCGCCGGACGCTTTAACGCCAACGGGGTTGACCTGAACCGAAACTTTGACTGCGACTGGCAATCAACCGGAACGTGGCAGAGCCGGGAAGTGGATGGAGGGTCACGCGCGTTCTCAGAACCGGAGAGCGTGGTGTTGCGTAATTATGTGCGTACGTATAACCCAACCGCTGCGGTTGTCTTCTACAGCGCTGCCGGCGAGGTTGTCGCGGCGAGCTGTGGCGGTACCACACCGTCCGGAACGCAGGCTCTTGTAAATGCGTACGCGAGTGCGTCCGGATACACGCCGAAAGATTCCTTTGATCACTACGAGATCACCGGCGATGCCGCCAACTGGATGGCGAAAGAGGGTATCCCGACGATCAGCGTTATCCTGAACTCTCACACCTCGGCCGAATGGACGCAGAATCGTGCCGGAATTCGCGCACTGCTCGAGCGCCACTAATGAGGTAGCGTCGTCGCCCGTATTACCCTTTATACTTGTCTGAATGAACAGAACACGAATCCTTCTTATTGTTTTGACCCTTGGGGTCATTGTCGCAGCGGTGTACCTGATAGTCGGATACAGCGCCGATAATCAGAGAGATACCGCGACTACACCACCGAGCGTAGCAGACACCGGCCCGCAGCGGCGTGTTATCGGTACGTCAGTCCAGGGTCGCGAGATCGAGGCGTTCAGTCTCGGAAACGGGGCTGAGCATATCGTGTTCGTCGGGGGTATTCACGGCGGCTACGAATGGAACAGCGTCCTCTTGGCGTACGATGCGTTGGATCACCTTGAGGAAAATCCGGAGGTGATCCCGGAACAGGTGCGGGTAACGATCATTCCGTCACTCAACCCGGACGGGCTGGCGCGCATCGTCGGTACCTCGCGGCGGTTTACTGCGGCCGATGTGCCGGCGGGCGTAGAGACGGCTCCCGGCCGGTTTAACGCCAACGATGTTGACCTGAATCGTAACTTCGATTGTAACTGGGCGCCGGAGAGTACCTGGCGTAACGAGCGGATCAGCGCCGGAACCGCGGCGTTCTCAGAGCCTGAAGCGGCGGCGCTGCGTGACTTTGTTGTCGAAACGGATCCTGATGCGGTTGTGTTCTGGCACAGTGCTGCCGGAGCCGTATACGGATCTGAATGTAACAGCGGCATTCTTCCCGGCACCATCAGCGTGATGAATACCTACGCGACTGCTGCCGGATACCGTTCCGTTGAAACCTTCGATGCTTATCCGATCACCGGTGATGCGGAGGGGTGGCTCGCCTCGATCGGCATCCCCTCAGTCACGGTTGAGCTGACCAACCACACGGATGTGGAGTGGGCGAAGAACCGGGCCGGTATCGAAGCACTACTCGAACTCTACGGGAAATAACGACCCGGAACTACGGCGCGCTCGATAAGAGGGGCACGATTCAAAACCCCGCTCGGCGTTGCCGAGCGGGGTTTTGTGCGCACGGAGCAGGTGTGATCGTCATCAAGTGCGCTGCCGTTGATATACTGCTGGGTCAAAAAACAATGAGCTGGTACTATGTACGGTACTCCCCATTCATTGAAAAAAGTGCTGTCCGCTCTCTCTATGTACTGTAACAAATTACTTCTCGGTAGTATCAGTATCGGTCTGATCATTCAGATCGGACTGCTTGTTGTGCATTACACTGGTGCACCGCTTCCGTACGCGCTTTTAGACGCGGTGAAGTATCAGGAACAGGCGGTGGATTTCGCTCAGCATTATTTCGAGACCGGCACGCTGCCGTACGTGGTCGCTACCGGTTCAACGTTGTACATCGCGCTGATCGGGTCGCTCTACATTATTTTCGGCGTTGCCGAGTTCATTCCGGTTATTCTGAACCTTCTTCTGTGGATCGGATTGATCGTTGTCGTGTACGCCCTTACCTCGGAGCTCACGAGAAATACAACTGCTCCGTACCTTGCGGCATTCGGTACCGCGCTTTTCCCGCCTATTTTGCTTTACTCGGTTATCCTTCAGCGTGACTCACTCGTTCTCTTTTTTACGGCCCTGTCAGTCTACGCGTTGGTTCGGTGGATGAATAAGCCGACCGGCTGGTTGATGGCGATCTCGCTGGGATCGCTGGCGGTTGTCGGGTTGTTTCATTTTGGAGTCGTTATCATCGGCGCGGTTCACGTGGCGGTCTTTCTCTTTTATGAGAGTTCTCGGGAGCGGTGGGTGCTTTTTGACTCCGGACATCTTCTCAGGGAGGTTGTCGTGAAGGTCGTTCTCGTTACGGTGTTTGCGGTGCTTGCCGTATCATTGTTTTCAACGAAGTTATCGAGCGAACCGCTGCCGGCACTGCTCTCGCGGCATCTGGACGGGGTGGCGTGGAGCGGGCGGGCGGTGTATCTGGAAGAGCTTCGGCCGGCGTCACTTATCGATGTCGGGCTGCAAACACCGGTTCGTATGGCGTACTTTTTGTTCGCCCCGTATCCTTGGGAGATCCAACAGCCGCTCGATCTTCTGGGTGTGGGTGTTTCCGTTGCCTACGCCGCGCTTCTTGTTCTTGCGGTGTGGGCAACCCTTCGTCGTAAGGGGTCTGAGCGTACGCGAGGGCTGGTACTTCTGGCGATGGTGGTGTTATTTGTGGCGGTGTTTGCCTGGGGAACCTCGAACTACGGCACATCGTTTCGACATAAAAGCAAGATCGTCTGGGTTCTGATATCGCTTGCGTCGGTCGGGATCGCCGGTTCTCCGTGGTTTCAGCATCTTCACCACGCCGTAGTGCGCGGATGGGGCCGTTGCGCCGGTATTATGAGACGGCCACGCTCCTAGAACGGTGTGCTGTGGGGTGAGGAGTCCGGCTGACGGACGGGTATGTGCTAGAATACGGGTATGAACGGACCTCTTATCTACACGATTCGCCCGGTTCGTCGAGCTAAGCGAATGCGGATCATCGTGCATCAAGACGGCACGGTCGTGGTCACGAAACCCTGGTGGGCCCGAAAAAAAATGGCGGAAGCCTTTCTCGCCAGGCACCGGGACTGGGTGCTGGAACGAGTACATTCGATTCGAAAAATCGCACATCCCGACCTGGTCGCTCAGGGTCGTGACCATTACGAGCGATACCGGGAAGCAGCGCGAAAGCTGGTGCACGAAAAACTCACTGAGTGGAACCGCGTCTACGCGTTTCACTACAATCGCGTGTCGATTCGCAATCAAAAAACACGCTGGGGAAGTTGCAGCAACACCGGCAATCTGAACTTCAGCTATAAGATCGTTTTTCTGCCGGAGGAACTGCAGGATTACCTTGTTGTTCATGAGCTGTGCCATCTCAAAGAGATGAACCACTCACCGCGCTTCTGGAAACTGGTTGAGCAAGCGCTTCCGTCGTATAAGGAACAGTACATACGGCTTCGCCGTATAGGCGGGGCGGTTGATTAGCCTTCTATTTTATCGGAGCACTGAAGCTGTTCTTTGGTGCAGCACACAACGCAGATATTCGGCAGGGAGTCGGGTGCGGACACCGTTCGGGTCCTCTCAGGCAAGTCGAGTGCAAAGTAGATATTTTTGTGGTATAATGCGCCGATGAAAAAACAGACTCACGATCTACCCGGCACGGACCAAGAATGGAAAGATGTGCTTACCCCCGAGCAGTATCGGGTAATGCGCGAGAAAGGAACGGAGAAAGCCTTCTCCGGCACGGTTACCAAGAAAGGTGAGGGAGGTGCCTACCGCTGCAGTGCCTGCGGACAGGTCCTTTTTCTGGCTGACGCTCAGTTTGACAGCGGCTCGGGGTGGCCGAGTTTTGATAAGGCAATCGACGGCGCGGTTCGATTTGAACGCGATAGCTCCGGCGGCGAGGAGCGAACCGAGGTGCTCTGTGCTCACTGTAATTCTCACCTTGGTCACGTCTTTGACGACGGCCCGGAACACACAACCGGGAAGCGGTTTTGTATCAACGCGGTCTGTCTTGATTAATGAGGTGATGCGGTGAGTTGAGTAGTTTCTGGTATGATGAGGAAACTATGTTTCAGCGGATACGCCACGCCCTCGGGATCAAATTTAAACGGCGGCTCACTCGCTGGCAGGCGTGGTTTGAGCGCAACGAACGGATCATAATCCCGTTCGCTCTGTTTGGTGGTTTCGTCTTTGATTTTTTGACGCTGACCAGGATCGATCAGCTCTACGAGAACATTGTGCTGTTCGGGTATCTTGCGCTGGCGGCAACCGGTATTACGTTTGTTCATTTTTACGAAAGCTGGACGTACCACCGGCTCGTTCAGGAGAACGGGTTCATTGACCGAGCGCTCGGGTATCTCCACGCACCCACACCGTTCATTATTCAGTTTGCCTTCGGTGCTCTGTTCAGCGGTTTTTCGGTCTTTTATATGCGCAGCGGAGCCTTCACCGCAAGCTGGCCGTGGTTCTTGGTATTGGGAGGACTGATGGTCGGTAACGAGTTTTTCCGTAAGCAGTATATACGCCTTTCGTTTCAGGTCGGCGTGCTGTTCTTTGCGTTGTTTTCGTACGCGATCTTTTCGGTACCGATGTTGGTCGGTACGATCGGGTGGTGGGTGTTTCTTTTGAGCGGAGTTCTGTCGCTGCTGGCTATCTTTGGTTTTATGTACTTCCTGCGGTCGATCATTCCGACTCGGTTTAACCAGAGCAAGAACGGCCTTATCGCCACCGTCATAAGTGTCTTTGCTATCGTGAATGTGTTTTATTTCACGAACATTCTGCCGCCCATTCCGTTATCGCTCAAAGATATCAGTGTGTATCATCAGGTGATCCGGTCGGACGGCGCCGGGTATATTGTAGAAGGAGAGCCGCGTCCCTGGTACGACTTCTTCACGTTTTCGCAGACTCATCACGTTACCGACAACGGCGATGCGTATGTCTTTAGCTCGGTCTTTGCTCCGACAGGACTCGAGACGCAGATCGTTCACCACTGGCGGTACTACGATGATGCGGTGGCGAAATGGGTTGACCGGGGATCGATCAGTTTTACGGTTGTCGGGGGCCGTGACGGAGGGTTCCGGGGGTACTCGCGGAAAAGTGGCATCACGCCAGGCGGTTGGCGGGTTGACGTGGAAACGTCAAACGGGCAGTTGATCGGGCGGATCCGGTTTGATGTTGTTCGGGTTTCTGAAGCGCCGGAACGGGAGTCGCGCGTTATTCGGTGAGGCGGGCGGCGGAAGGGGACCGCTTCCGTCGATCCCTGGTAGGGAAAGAAAAAACCGCCGCGGTACAACCGCGACGGCCAGTGATGAGTCGGTCAGTGCTCACCGCTGTTTTGCTGTGCCGGTTTCTACCGGCTCTGGTGTCGGCGACCGGGTTGGTCTGATAAATCCAGCCAGGTATCCCGGTATCCGCCGGGCGTCTGCCGTCGAGGAGGTTGTCTCAGGCGGTAACGCCGCTCTCGATCTGCGGGCCGATCACACCGACAGTGATCTCTTTTTGGGCGGAACCTCCGTCGTAAGCGATCGGGGTGGTCCGGTATGGACCAGGCACCATCCGCTCGGCTCGTTGTCGGGTCACGCTCTCCTTTCAGGAGGCTGACTTGTTGCTCAAGTTCAGCAACCCGGTGCTCAAGGTGCTTAAGTCCAGCGACTCTGCGCGAGAGTTCCTCGACGCGACGCTCGAGCTCGTACCGTGTTGGCAGGCGCTGTGTGTCAGCCCCAGCCCGTGAACGTGATTCACCACTGGCAAGGCCGGCGGTTACGCTGATAACGACCATCAGCGCTAGGAAACCTAGGAGTGCTTTCATCGTGCACCTCTTCCTTTGAGAAAAGAACCACAGAGAACTACCGAACACGCCGTTCGATGACCTAATACTGACTGTAATCTACTTGCTTGTCAAGAGTATGCGGTAATGTGCACACACATATGGCGGTTTCTCCTAGAATGAAGAAATAAGCATTTGTATGGCTAAAAGAAGTATGCCTATAAATACCGGAATCAGAAAAGTAGGATTTTTAATGTGCTTCAGAAAATAGTGTATAAAAAACCACCTGGTCAGGGTGGCAGAGTTTTTTAATGACCATGGCTCTTACGCCGTAGAAAGACCGTATTCGAATGATCTTCCTGCGTTTCTTTCGATTAAACCTCGAATTACATCCCAGGCACCGGAGCTTACCATCTTTCTCTGCTCCTCGATGCTGATGTAGAGTTCTCGGGCCATCTCTCCCGGAGATGACCACATCACACACTGAAATGGGTCAACTTCGGGTGTCTGTGACTCGATTTGAAGAAGATCTGATTGCGCCCTAACAACTAGCGCAAGAATCCGAGGATCTTGTTCAAGCGTGGTGCATCGCGCGGTGTGCCCGGAAAGCAGCTCACTTCCCTTGATGTTGCCCAACAACGTTGTTGCGACAAGCCCAAGACCTTGAGAGGTTTTGTTCATATCGTCGCGAGGAGTGAATAAAAACACAGAACGGGCGCCCTTATAACAGAAAACGCCATTCGTGTCGAGAGTGAATTCATTGTCTGCCGTGTTACAGACACGTAACGTCTCAACATTAGGAAATCCCTCATCCTCATAGACACCGGCGAGCTGACTCCTTAATCTATTTCTTACCCAACGCAGAGCAGTCGAACTGACTGCAGGTGTACGAATGAAAAGTTCCATCACCAACTCCTTCAATGTGCATCCCGAAACGCTCGGGTAACGCCACCTTACTTAAGGCGGAATCTAAATACTCAGACTAATCTCAAACTAATAAGTCCTTAGATCCCGCATCAAATGCTAGCATTAGTATGGCACAGATGATATCTGCTTGTCAACTGACACCGCGGTGCGCCGGTGTGCTATACTTCTGAAACCTATGCTACGGATCGGAGCCCACAAATCAAGCGCCGGAGGCTACACCACGGGCGTGAACGAGGTCCACGAGATCGGCGGGAACTGTCTGCAGATCTTTTCCTCGCCGCCCCGCAACTGGAAACCCGGCACGCCGACCGACGATGATAAAAAAACATTTCTCGATCTGCGTCAGCAGTACGATGTTGACCCGGTGTACTTTCACGCATCGTATATGATCAATCTCGCCGGTAGTCCGGAGAACCGGGAAAAGTCGATCAACGCTTTGATCGCCGAGCTCAGGATCGCCAGCGCGTTTCAGGTGCGCGGAAGCGTTATCCATCTCGGTTCATTTAAGAACGGAAAAAAAGAAGCAAACGAGGATGGCTTGCTCGCCGAGGAGAGCGAGTACGAGGTGCTGTTCGATAGTATTCGACAGGTACTTGCTGAGACACCGAACGACACACTGTTTATTATTGAAAATATGGGAATGCGCAAGATCGGGATGTCGATCGAGGAGATCGGGTTTATTGTTCAGAATATTAACAGTCCGCGTGTGAGGGTGTGCCTCGACACCTGCCATCTTCACGCCGCCGGGTACGATATCTCAACGCCGAAACTTCTCGAGTCCTTTCTTGATCGATTCGACAAGCTTGTGGGCCTCAAGCTGCTTGAACTCTGGCACGTTAACGATAGCCGAGACACGTTCGGTGCGCTGCGCGATCGGCACGAAAATATCGGTGAAGGATCGGTCGGTGACGGTGTATTTAAAGCACTGATCGCAAACAACCGAGTGAACGATCGGCCGTTCATCTGTGAAGCGCCGGGGTTTGACGGCAGCGGTCCGGACAAAGAAAACCTGGATCGCTTTCGGGCGTTCTCGCGCTAACCTGCTACAAAAACTTATCCACGGATACCTCTCGTCAATCCGGGCGGATGCGTTGTATACTTGATACAGAGGATTAGCATATAATTGTTTAGGCTTGTGGAAATTTCAATATTACTTGGCAAGATCGCGAGTGTGTATCTTCTCGTTTCCGGCATTTCGTTGCTTGTTCGCCAGAAGAGCTGGATGACAGTCATCCGAGAAATAAGCAAGAGCCCCGGAATGGTGATGTTCGTGGCGTTTCTCGAACTGTTGCTCGGTTTGATTGTCGTGGTAACTCATAATGTATGGGTAACCGATTGGGCGGTTGTCGTGACGATCATCGGGTGGTTAATGGTGGTTGAGGGTACGCTGTATATGGTTCTGCCGCACAGCGTGATCTCACGAATGATCTCGTTCTTCAACCAGCGACGGTGGTTTGTTGCCGGAGGCATCTTCGCGATTCTTGTCGGCGTATACCTCGCGTCTTTCTCGTTCGGACTCGGACTGTTCTAACGACAGTGACCGGGAGAGAAAACACCGGCCCTGCGGGGCCGGTGTTTTGTATTCGGTGGACACCTGATCCGTGTGGTACGATACGTATGTATGAGCCAGGATAAATACAGTGCCGTTTGGATCTCGTACTCCGGGCTGAGTACGTTTCAGAAATGTCCGCGCGCGTACTATCTTCAGTACGTGTACAAAGATCCGCAGACCCGACGAAAGATATCGGAGATGACGCCACAGCTGGCGCTCGGTCAGGTTGTCCACAATACGATCGAACCGCTTGCCAACGTGCCGGCCGAAAAGCGGTTTGACCAGCCCGTACTGGATATATTTGAACGGTGGTGGGCGACGGTGAGCGGACAGCAGGGCGGGTTTCAAACCGCAGAAGAAGAAGCGGAGATGAAAGAGCGCGGTAGGGCGATGATCACGCGGGTTGTCGAGCATCCCGGCCCACTTGCCAATAAGGCGACGCGTATCCCCGAGACCGCCAGTGGAATGCCGCCAAACTTCTACCTCTCGGAGGACGAGAACATCATTCTCTGCGGCAGTATCGACTGGCTGGAGTATCTGGAAGACACGGACAGCGTCCATATTATTGATTTCAAAACCGGTAAGCGTGAAGAAGAGGGCGACTCACTGCAGCTGCCGATCTATCTGCTGCTTGCTCGCGAGCTTCAGTCACGTCCGGTAGCCCGAGCGAGTTACTGGTATCTGGACCGTTCGGACACGCTCGATGAAAAGCAGCTGCCGGAGTACCGGGAGGCATTCGATCGGGTGTTGGGTGAAGCGAAAAAACTCAAAGACGCCCGCGAGGCTAAGGCGTTTGCGTGCCCGCAGGGAGGCAGCTGCTTTGCCTGCAGCTCCTTCGAGAAAATCCTTGCCGGCGAGGCGACGTATATCGGACATAATGAAATGAACAAAGATGTGTATGTCGTACCTCGATGATCATCACACAAGTGCCGGAAGTATTTCATTGGTGGTCGCGGTGGCGATCGCCGGAGTGCTTATCGCGGCAGGTTTTTTCATTACGCTTGAAGATCAGCGCCATCTCGAGAAAACCGTTGCCGATATTGAGCGGTCGCTGGCTACAACAACCGCCACCCTTACCGAAACAAAGAACGTACTCGATACGATCATCGCCAATAATCAGGATCTTCAGGATCAGCTTGCGGCTGCGCAGGAGAGCCAAGAGCTTGTCGAGGCGGCGCTTGAACAGACCGCCCGGCAGGTCGGGGGACTGTCGACCGAGCTTGAAGGAAAGGTCAGCGAGCAGACACTTGGGGCGCGCATTCTTGAGTGGGAGCCGCGTGTGGCACGCATCGAGTGCCGTTTTCAGGACGGTGACGATACGGTAGATGCAAAGGCCTCGGCGGTGGCGGTGTACCGGGCGGGCAACGTGAGTTTTATGACCAATCGACACGTCCTTGAGCACAAGGATATGCCGCTCGAGAAGTGTGAGTTGCGTGCTCCCGGGATCAGCGGTGATTTTGATATCGAGCCGAGTCAAATGGAGATCTCGACTGAACGGGATATCGCGTATCTGTCAGTTTCGACTCCGCCGCCGGCGCTCGTGACGACGGCGAGCGGGATCTCGATCTGCGCCGCCGAACCCTCGGTCGGCTCTCGGGTTCTTATTCTCGGGTACCCCCGGACCGGCTCGGAGCGCGGGATCACCGCAACAGAGGGGATCATCTCGGGTATCGAAGAGGAGTTTTACATCACCTCGGCTAAGATCGAGCGGGGAAACTCCGGTGGCGCCGCGATCTCGGTCGAAGACAACTGTTTCCTTGGTTTGCCGACGTTAGTTGTTGTCGGTCAGTTGGAATCTCTGGCCCGGATTTTGCCGGTCACGTCGCTCTAAACAGACGCTGTAGGTTACGAGAATCATCCACGGTGAGTCAGGGCGAGAAAAAACCGCCGCCCGATAGGTCGGACGGCGGCAAGTGCGTGGCAAAGGGTGGCAGGAACGGTCGAGTCGACGGGTTGGATTACCTCGGTTCTTCCGAGTCACTCCTTTTCCTTTTTGTCAGCGAGCTCTCTGCGATTAATCTGAACCTCGCGAGGAAAGTCAAAGGAGAGCCTCACTTTGTCCCCGTGAATTTCGACGACGTGGATGATCCCAAGGGGCTGTCTGGGATCTCCGATAACGATCTCTTGCCCTACACGTCGGGTGAGTGCCAGCATATCTTCTCCTTCCGGTTAGATCTTTCTTTTACAACCGGGAGATACTGTACCTATTTTTTGGGAAAAAATCAAATGACACGTATACTAACGCAATGAATAATCCACACCGTACTTCACCACCCGAAGAGGACAGCTCTGACCAGGAGTTTCCCGACCAGGAGTTGTTTGAGCCGGATCCAAACCTCGAAGCGCTTCCGCCGAGTATCTGGCGGCAGCTCTGGCCGTTTGCCCGGTTTGTGGTGGCCGGACTGGTCGTGGCCGGGCTTGTCTATCTCTCCGGAACGTATCAGGCATTGCTTCTGCGCGAGACACCCGAGACCATTCGTCAGGAGGCGCTTGAATCGCGGATCGACGCCGAGGTACTCACGGTCCCGGTAGAGGTGTTTCTGCTGACCAGCGAGAGCAGCACGTTCGGGACCAAACGAGACCGGGAGAACGCCGCGCGGATCGTTCAGAACGCCTCGAACATCTGGAGTCAGGCCGGTATCGAGCTTGTGCTTGGGGAAATTCGGACGATCGAGGTGGGCGAGGAGGACATCGACCGCTTTACCCGGGACCCGCACGGATACGTCCGCTCAATCTCCGGGCACGGCGCTGAGCGAATCGGTGTATTTCTTACGGGAACGCTGTCCGGACTGAACGGAGTCGCCTTTGGCGGTACCGGCAGTTTGGTCGTGGCGGATGTGGTTAGCCACTATGATTTCCGCACGCTTGCGCACGAGATCGGACACGTGTTTGGCCTCGCACACACCGGCAGCGGTCGGCGTCTGATGTCGCAGGGAGCGTACGGAACAACGCTAACGCTCGACGAGATCGCAGAGGCGCGTAGCCGTGCGGAAGCGTTTGTTCGGTAACAGGCACTGAATCTTATCCAGAGGTTCATCCCTTTGTCATTCCGCTGTGTGTGGTAAAATAAAAAAACCGATTGGTGATTTATATTTATAACAATACAAGATCATATGACGGAAGAACAACAAAGCACTTTGAATGAAAATGAGCCCGCGATGTCACCGTCAGGTTCAGCCTCCGGCTCCGGCGGAACCTCGAATAAAATGCTGGTGGGCGGTATCGTGGTGGTCGTTATTATTGTGATTATCGCGATGGCTGCATGGCTGACCAACACTGAGGCTGCCGTTGCGGTGGTGAACGGCGAAGAGATCTCCCAAAAGGAGTATGATCTCCATCTTCGGAGTCTGGAACAGGTCTACCGAGCCCAGGGTCAGGAGGTGAGCGACGCACAACGGAAACAACTGCTCGACAGTATGATCGACCGCACACTGATCCTTCAGTATGCCCGGGAGAACGGCATTACCATTACCGATGAGCAGATCGAGGAGGAGTACGAACAATTCAAGGCTCAATTCAATCAGGAGGATGGATACGAAGCCTTTTTGACTGAAAATTCACTGACCGATGAGCAGTTTCGTGATGATGTCGAGACGCAGCTCATTGTCCAGACCGTTCTTGACACACAGCTTGAGGCTGCCGGTATCGATCAGGTTTCCGATGCTCAGATAGAGGCTCGGTACAACGAACTGGTTGCCGGCGGGGAGGGACAAGACGTGCCGGCACTGGAAGAAGTTGCGCCTCAGGTTCGGGCACAGATCCAACAGGAATGGCAGTCACGGGTGTTCACCTCATTTGTTACGGAGTTGAGGGAAGACGCGGAGATCGAAGTACTGATCTAGTCGCACCGCAGGATGACGATCAAAAACCGTCCGGTTCCGGGCGGTTTTTGATCGCCGGCACAGCGCCTTGTGCCCAGGTATGTTTTGAATTGAACGGACTGAACAGGTATACTATCAACTATGTTTGCAACCGTACTAACAGATTGTCAGGACGATAACGCACTCGGACGGGTTACTACGCGGCTGGGTTCGCTGCTCGATACAGGCGTACACACGGTGCGCGTCTCGAGCGATCTGAATGGACGTGCCGAGCTTGAAGCGGCGGGGAACCTTGTCGATATACTCGATGCCGCGGAGGGTCGGCCGGGTGTCGTGCTGGTCAATGTTGCGCCACGAAGCGGGGCGGCACACGATGCATGGTCAAACGGGACCCCGTTCGGGTATTTTCGCTACGGTGATACGCTGGTTGTGTCAACCATCGACGGCGTGGTTCTTTCGCTGGTAAAGAAACTCGGTCTTGTCGACGAAATACAGGTTATCGACCTGGAGAAAGTAGCCACCGATGAGCTCGATCATGCCGATCTCGCGTATTCGCCGGAGCATATTATCGGGTCACAGTTTAGAAGTTTTGATTTTCTGCCACGCGTTGCGGCACATCTGTATCGGCACGGAACGGTTACCGCGATGCCACGGTCGCTTGCTGATACGCCTGATGTTGCCAATACGGTGTGGTGGATCGACAACTTCGGCAACTGCAAGACAACGCTCGTTGCCGACGACATTGTGCATCGTCCGGACGAACCGATCGAGACCACCTTCGGTCCCATCGGGTACCGCTATGCGCTTCGTAATGTCCCGAACGGAGAGGTCGGCATTGTGGTCGGCAGTTCGGGTATCGGTACAACACGGTTTTTGGAACTTGTCCTGCAGGGGGGAAGTGCGGCCGAGAAACTCGGCATCGGAGTTTGTGACACCGTACTTTCCTGACCCGCACAGCACTTGTATATGAATCGTTCTCTCGATCCGTCAGCCCGGGCACCCTGGGCAGAGTCTCCTGACACGGTCCTGGAGCATTTTTCGAGCAGCCGGGAAGGGCTGCGTGAGCAAGATGTTGCCGAACGCCAGCGCCGGTTTGGGGGCAATCAAATACGCGTCCCGAGCCGCCTGACCGCTCTGGCGCTTTTTCTAAGCCAGCTCAAGAACCCGCTCATTATCGCGCTTATCATTGCCGGATCGATCGCGGTCGGTATTTCGATTTGGATCAGTCCGGATGATCCCAAATGGGTGGAGGCCGGAGTAATCTTCCTGGCCGTAGTCACGAATGTCGGTCTTGGCTTCTGGCAGGAGCACAAAGCGGAGCGTTCGCTCGAGCTTCTCAATTCATATACGAATTTTAAGGCGTGGGTACGGCGGCGGGACGGGGAGCACGCGAGTGAGATACAGGTTGATGCACGGGATCTTGTGGTGGGCGATGTGGTTTTGCTCAAGCAAGGCAATCGAATTCCCGCCGATGCGCGCCTGCTCTCGGTAAACACGCTTACGGTGGACGAAGCCCCCCTGACCGGTGAATCGCTGCCTGCTCAAAAACACGTAGCAGCTGTTGATCCGGATGCCCAGCCGGCGGACCGTCTTTCGATGGTGCACAGCGGGACGGCGGTGGTAGAAGGGTTCGGCGAAGCGGTGGTCACGGCGATCGGCGCCGAAACCGAGTTCGGCAAGATCGCCGAGCTTGTGGCGGACAAGCAACAGGAAGACACGCCGCTTCAGCGGTCCATTAAACAGTTCGCCACCAAAGCAGGGGTTGTTCTGTTTGGTATGGGCATATTGCTGTTTGTATTGGGGCTGCTTTTTTCAACGCGCGGTCTCGAAGATATGTTCTTTATCGCGGTTGCGGCGATCGTATCAGCCGTACCGGAAGGGCTGCCGGTTGCGGTGACAGTCGTGCTGGCGATCGGGGTTGAGCGACTGGCGCGACGCAAAGGGGTTGTCCGTAAACTTCTGGCCGCCGAGACGCTCGGTTCAACGACGACTATTCTCACGGATAAGACCGGGACGCTGACCGAAGCACGAATGCATCTGCAAGAGATCGCCGTGCTTGCCGATATCGATGAGAGCGGTATTCTCTCGCGCGCCGTACGGAATACCGATGTCACGATCGAGAACCCCGATGCCGAGCCGTCTGCCTGGCGTATGACCGGTGAGCCGCTTGAGCAGGCGATCGTGCGCGCAGCAGGGATGCACGGCGTGCCGGTTGGCCGGGAGAGCAGCGCTGACATCGTGGACCGGCTTCCGTTCAGCGCCGATCGAAAATACTCCGTCACGGTCGCGCGCAAGGCAGACGAGAGGATGTATACGGTCACGGTTGTGGGTGCACCGGAGGTCTTGGCGGATCTGGCTCAGCTCTCCGGCGAGGAGAGGGAGGGCATTCTTGCGGAAGTGGAATCACAGGCGCGGGGCGGCTCGCGAATGCTTGCGGTCGCCACGGCACAGGTTGACGTGTACGACGGTGACGTGAGTACGCTGCTTGAAACCTCTGGGGTAACCGTTGCGGCGCTGTTGTCGTTTCGTGACCCGATCCGGATGTCCGTGAAAGGTGCGATCGAGCGGATCAGCGAGGCCGGAGTAGCGACCGTGATTGTGACCGGGGACCACATCGGGACCGCAACGTACGTCGCGAAGAAGCTCGGGATCGCGACGAATGACGCGCAGGTGATCGGTGGGGCGGACCTCGATCAGCTGGCCGACGAGGAGCTTTTCCGTCGCCTCGATGAGTTTCGGGTGTTTGCCCGCGTTACTCCGGCACAGAAAGTGCGAATCGTGGAGGCGTATAAGCAGCGAAATGAGGTGGTGGCGGTCACCGGAGACGGAGTGAACGATGCACCGGCACTCAAAACCGCCAGTATCGGTGTAGCGATGGGTGCCGGGACCGATGTTGCCAAAAGTGCCGCCGATCTGATTATTCTCGATAATAACTACGAGACCATTGTGGCCGCGATCGAGGAGGGGCGGACAATCATCAGTAATCTTCGAAAGGTTATTATTTTTCTTCTGTCCGACTCGTTTGATGAGTTGGTGCTGATCGGTGGAGCGATTGTTGCCGGTATTATGCTCCCGCTCTCGGCGATCCAGATCCTGTTCGTTAAGGTCTTCACCGATACGCTCCCGGCGCTCTCGTTCCCGTTTGACCGTCAAAGCGGACAGCTCAATCACCGGCCCGAAAAGCTGCGCCGGAAATTATTCGATCGCGAGACAAAGGTCTTTACGATCGGGCGCGGACTCTTCTCCGCCGTACTGCTTTTTGGTATCTATATTATGTTGCTTCAGTACACCGAGTATCCCGACGGCGTGATCCGAACGTTCATCTTTGCGTCGTTCTCCACGTACATTTTGTTTCTTGTTTTCTCCCTGCGTTCGCTCTCAGACAATATCTGGGAGTACAATCCGTTTTCAAACTGGTACATTAACGGCGGTGTCCTGATCGGTATGGCGATGACCGCCGTTGCGATCTATGTGCCGCTTGTGCGTGAATTGCTCGGCACAAGTTATCTGCCGCCGGTGTGGCTTATCTGGGTGGCTGTGATCGGGTTAGTGAATATCGCTTCCGTCGAGCTGCTCAAGTGGTGGTACAAGAAAAGCTGATACACGGATGATCAGCCAAGCAGGGCATCGAAGTCCTCACTATCCGCGGTCATAAAGTAAACGTTCACCGCTGCCAGAGCGAGCAGGGCGATGATCGTGATGGCAAAGGCGGTCTCGAAGACATTAGCGAAGAAAAAGATACCGATAAAAATAACCAGCTTCATTGACATCGAGGTCGCGTTTTTGAGAACGGCCGTTTTGAGCGGATCGATCCGTCGCGCCCGGACAAAGAGATTGCTGTCGAGCGGAATACTGACAAAGAGCGCAAATACCCCGACCAGAACAATACTGATGTAATAAAACGGCTGCCAATCGATTGCCAGGCGGGCGATCCAGATCAGAGCCAGGGCAAGCGAACCGGACATAATCAGCTTCTCACGCGTCCGCGCGTTGATACGGCGGGTAAAGAGCGAGAACGCGATGGTCGTGCCGGCGATCAAGACCGGGACAACGGCGACGGACTCAATAGATTGAAAGACCAGAAAGATAAATACCGGCCACAGAACATACTCAGAGAATCCGTGGATCCCGAACAAGCCGTTTGAAATAAAGTTGTTTTTTTCGACGGGATTCTTGAAGAAATTGAAAAACGACGAAAACCGGTCCCACTCGGTCGGTTTATCGGCAAATTGATCTACGTACACCAGCGGAACGATCGACACAAAGAAGATCGTGATGCTGGCCCCGAGCAGCATTGTCTGGTTGCCGAAGGTAAGGATCAACGCACCGATGACCGGCCCGACCATTGTGGCGACCTGTTTGGCACTGTACAGCGCACCGGTTTTTCCGTTGGTCTTTTTCGGGTCATCATTGCTTTTTATAAAGAGGTACAAATGCGAGACCCAGTACAGGGCATCGTAGAGCGCGGCAAGCATCGCGAGAACAGCCAGGAGAATCGTATCTCCCGGGGTGAGCGCGCCGAACGTAATAAAATAGCCGATGATCGCGAGGTTTGAAAGAACAATAACCCAGCGGGCACCGATCCGTCGCACGAGATCACCGGCAACAAAGTTCAACGGAATGTTGATCAGGTGCGAGAGAAAGAAATACCCGATCACGAGATTGAGGGAGAAGCCCATCTGCAGCAGCAGGATCGGAATAAAGATCGAGATCAGCGACCGCGCAACAACGTGGAGCCAGATTGAAAGCTCAAACAGCCAGAAATCATCCTTGAGGAGATTGCGGACCGCGTGGTGATGGTGGTAAAAGTTAAATAACTGCATAGCGCTGAAAAAAGGGGATGAAGACTGAGTAGTGAGCAGTACGTGCTGAACAAATCATAGCACAGAGCAGCGGGTCCACCGGTGGATATATACCGCGCCGGTATGAGCGGTAGTGGATCGCGTACAAAAAGGGTATGGCACAAAACGGGTGTGGTACAATACAGCAATGATTATAACTCCCCTGGTTCAGCAGGCCCTTAACCGAGCCACCCTCCTTCACGACGGTCAGTACCGAAAAGATGACACAATGCCCTACATTGTTCACCCCGTTTCAGTCGCCTTGATCCTCAGCCAGTATACCGACGACGACGAAGTGCTCGCCGCCGCGTTGCTGCACGATGTGCTCGAAGATGTTGCCGGGTATCGCGAGCAGGATATGCGTGACGAGTTCGGGGATCGGGTGACCGACATCGTCCGCGGGGTGACCGAGCCGAAGGACCCGAACAAACCCGCAGCAGAACGCCTGCCATGGCGTGAACTCAAGGAGCGGTATATGGAGAACCTCCGAACTGCGCCGGAAGAATCAGTTCTGGTCGCCGCCGCCGACAAGATCCACAACCTCCAATCATTTGTTGAGACCATCGAGCGAGAGGGGGCGCGCACGTGGGAGATCTTTCACTCTACAGCCGAAGAGCGCCTGTGGTATTTCGAGCAAGTGCTGGCGATCGTGGCTGACCGGCTTGAGGGCGGACTGGTCGAGCGCTTCCGTGCGTCACATCAACGTTTTTGTGAAGCGGTTGCCGCGCTCTGAGATACAGTACCGGTATGAAACACTCCCCGCAAAAAGTTGCTATCTTCGATATTGACGGCACGATCTTTCGATCAAGCCTTTTAATTGAGCTGGTCGAGGGATTGATCGAACGCGATCTTTTCCCGGAAGATGCGCGCGAAGGATACCGGCGTGAACGTGACGGGTGGCTCAACCGCAGCGGCGGGTACGAGGCCTATATCGGAGCGGTGGTTCGGGTGTTTCTCGAGCACATTAAAGGCGTGTCGTTTGCGCAGTTTGACGGGGTAGCAGAGGATATGGTGGCCCGGCATCGCGCGCGTGTCTATCGGTTTACTCGCGATCTGATCATTGAGTTGAAGCGGGAAAACTATTTTTTACTGGCTATATCGCAGTCTCCCAAGCGAGTGCTGGATAAATTTTGCAGTAGCTTCGGGTTCGATAAAGTGTACGGTCGGTTTTATGAGCTGGGCCCCGGCGACCGCTTTACCGGCAACATCCAGGACGAGCATTTGATCGCGAACAAAGCGAACATCGTCAAGCGTGCCGTGGAGAAGGAAGGGTTAACGCTTGAGGGATCGTACGGTGTCGGAGATACCGAGGACGATATTCCGTTTTTGGACCTGGTCACCCGGCCGATCTGTTTTAATCCTAACAGCGGATTGTATCGTTACGGCAAGATCAACGGCTGGCGGATCGTTGTGGAGAGGAAGGATGTTATTTATGAGATACAGTAGTGTATACTAGAAGTAATGAGTGAAGATATGGCACAAACTACAAAGCCAGACAATGAAACGGATATGCAGGACCCGAATACACCTCCGCCGGGTGACGAGGCGGTTTCATCGGAAGATTCGCAGCGTGTTTCAGAAACCGACGTTAATGCACTCTGGGATCAACATGCGGATCTTATTAAGCAAGCTAATAGGTTGGAACGCCTAGGTAATGCACGTGAGGGCAAACGCAAAAGTCCGATCGATACCGGGGGAGAGCATAAAACCAACGAAGAGCTCCACGACGAGCTCAAGCAGAGGATCTACGAACTTGAAGATCGGATTCATGATCTCACGGCCGATAGACCGCCGTCGAGTGATGCGGAAACCGATACCTCGGACGAACGGGCTGAGATGATCCGGAACATTCAGTCCGGTGATGTGATCGAGGTACCGGGGATAAACGGTCCGCGTACGGTGGTCAGCGTTGATGGCGACCGAGTCGAGCTGGAGAGTGACGATGGGCAGTCGTACAATCTTGTGGTTGACCGCTCGATCCATCCGATCAGCCGCGTGGTTAAAAATCCACAGCCAACCGAACCCCCGGCGCCGGCATCACCAACTCCGCCTGACCCGACACGTGAGACACCCCCGTCCCGGCCTCAGCCGAACCCTGAGCCGGCACCGGCTCCTGCCCCCGGACCTGATACACGATCTCAACCGCAAGCTCAACCCCAAGCCCAACCGCAACCGCACACTGAACCCGGACCACGTTCAACCCCTGTATCACACCGTCAAGAGCCTCAGCCACAGGAGCGGTCTCAGCCGGCACACGAGGACGCATTCAACTGGGCTAATCAACAAGCCACTCCCGAGACAGTGTCTCGCAGTGAACCACCTCGCAGTGAACACGAAGAGATGTTTGGCTGGGCCAATCAACAGGCACCCGCCGAGAATCGTCCGGCGCCTCAAGAAGGTGGGCAAACACGCCCCGAGGTTACGGAAATAGTTGATGACCTTTTTATGCCGGCGCTGCGCACGGTCGCGTCGCGCCAGGAGACACGGCGCGAGACCCGATGGGGACGATTCTCTGAGCGAGCGCGGCGCGCGGCGCGAAAACTCACGGCACTCGGCGGGGCAACGGTTATCGGTGTCGCGGCCGGTTTGTATTTTATGGGGCCACCATCCTCTGAGAAGGAGGGCGGTGAAACCGATTCACGACCGGCAGCGGTCAGTGTAGAGCACTATGAATACGGCACAGCGCCGGGGGACGAAGCAGGAGAGAATGAAACCGCAGCGTCGGCACGTACGGTGAAACCGGATTCACTGTACCAAATCCCGGCCGACGAGACGATCGCTGAGCAGGGCCCGGATCGCCCCGAGATCGACAGTGTTGCCGGAAAGCAGGCACAGCCCGCCCCCGCCCCTGCGCCTTCGTTTGAGGATCGCGGCGGCACCCAGGCGGCACCGCAGATCGATTCGACCGCTCGCAAGACCGGAGAGGTCAGCGGTGAACAGAAACATAC
>JBBDHZ010000140.1:0-6301 GCA_040880645.1 Minisyncoccota bacterium | reverse complement strand
AGATCGATTCGACCGCTCGCAAGACCGGAGAGGTCAGCGGTGAACAGAAACATACGCAGGCAGAAGTGCTGCCGCTTGAGGGAGCAGGGTCGGTTCTGTACCGGAGTAACCCGGAGGATGGCTCACGCGACGTGGTTGCTGAGACTGCACGCGGTGAGCAGGTCGTCCTCTCGGATATTCGCGCCGTGCTCCGCGAAGACATCAACACCGGTCAGGACAAAACCCACGTGGAGGAAGTGCGCCGCGAGGGAATGGGCGGAAAAGGCATTCTCCGTGAGGTAGATAGCCAAACGGGCGACGTATTGCGGACTATCACCTCGACGAGTGAAGGGATCGTTCCGGTCTCGAGCGGATACTATGAGTCGGGCGCTAGGATCGTCGAAGGGATCATAGATGGTCGAGAGGTCGACACAAAAAGTTCGCTGGAGGGTCATACACATATCGAGCAGTTTCCGATCGAGGGTGGAGGATATATCCTGAAGGAGGTCAGCAACGACACCGGCGAAGTCCTGAGAGAGAAACCGATTTTGTCCGGAAGCAAGGTGCCTGCCTCCGAGGCACCAGCTACTCCTGAGCTTGAGCCTGAGTCTGAGTCGGCTGAGGCGATCAGCCTCTCGGACGAGGTTCAGTGGCTGGCGGGGCGGCCGTTTGGTTTTTTAAAAAACGGTGAGCTTGATTTTGAAAACGGCAAGCCCGTTGTTCTCTCTGAGCCCGGTGCGCGAGTAGTTCAAGGGGCTAAGACAGAAAGGCTCACTGATACAGAAGCTCACGTTGAGTTGATCACGCCGCCCTCGGGCAGCGGGTCCACCCGGCTGCAGTTGGTCGATAGTCAGACCGGTAAACCGCTACCGCATCCGACCGTCGAGGGAGCGGTGTGGCGAGTCGATGTACTGGACTCAGGCAAGGTGGTAACTCACTCAGGTAAAAATACCGAGGTGGTTGTAGGGACGGAGTTTGACACCGGAGATCCCGCTACCCACCTGGAACAGGAGCTTCGGCCCGACGAGGAGGAGGCCGTGACGAATACGTTTTATGTTGTAAACAGCGAAACAGGAGCTATTATCGGAGATGGACGGACCTCTCAAACAGAAGATTACAATCCCGGACCGGCGAAAAACCACGTACCGGTATGGAGGCGATAGAGCCGATACGCCGTAACCACTCTGCATATGAACACCATTCCTGATGACGTACTTCAAAAGCTTGGCCTCGAGCGCCTCTCCGCGGGGCAGCGTGAACAGGTTCTGAATGAGCTCAGCAATCTGATTGAGAACCGGCTGACGGCGGATCTGCTTGACATACTCGACGCTGAACAGGCCGAGGCGTTCAAGAGTACCCTCGAAAACGGAAGCGACGAAGAGGTGGAAGCGGTGCTCCGGCGTCTTATTTCCGAGAACAAGGATGTTGCCGAGCGCTCAATGAAACAGTCCATCAAGGAGTTCACACAACTGACCGAGGCGGTGGGGCTGTAATGAGTTTTTTTTACCCATAAACGGCTCACACGTACATGTGAGCCGTTTGCGTGCGCCTTTCGTGACCACCGAGCGGTGCAGATCACTGCTTTTCGAACACGATCGCGCCCTTTTGGGCCACTGCCTTGACGGTGTCGCCGTCGGTAATGGTATTCTCGATGATCTGTGTTGACAGTTCATCCATAAGTTTCTCCTGGATCACGCGCTTGAGCGGGCGAGCGCCGAACGCCGGATCAAACCCTTCGCTGGTCAGTACTTTTTTGACCGGATCGGTCACGTCCAGTCCGATATTTCTTTCCTGACGGAGCACCTCGCGAAGATCGTTGATCTGTATATCCACGATTGTGTCCAGATCTGCCTCGGTCAGGCGATGGAAAAGAATGATGTTGTCCAGTCGGTTCAGGAACTCGGGACGGAAGGTCTGGTGAACGCGGCTCAGTACCGCTTCGCGAAGTTTTGCTTCGTCGCTGTACTCACCGCCGGCAATAAGATCACTGCCGGTGTTCGAGGTCATAATAATGATCGTATTGGAGAAATCGACCGTACGCCCCTGACCGTCGGTAAGCCGGCCGTCGTCAAGCACCTGAAGCAGTATATTGAATACATCCGGATGGGCCTTCTCGATCTCGTCGAGCAGAACAACTTGATACGGTCGGCGGCGCACCGGCTCGGTGAGCTGGCCGCCTTCCTCGTATCCGACATACCCCGGAGGTGCACCAACAAGGCGCGAGGTGGCAAACCGCTCCATATACTCAGACATATCGATCCGGACCATCGCGTTCTCGTCATCGAAAAGGTATTCGGCGAGAGCGCGCGCCAGCTCGGTTTTACCGACACCGGTCGGACCGAGGAACATAAACGAGCCGATCGGTTTGTTGGTTGCCTTGAGCCCGGCTCGGGAGCGGCGAACCGCTTTGGCTACGCGTTCGACCGCTTCGTCCTGGCCGACCACCCGCTTGGCAAGTTGCTCTTCCAGCGAGGAGAGTTTCTCGGCCTCGGATTCAAGCATTCGGGTGGCCGGGATGCCGGTCCAGCGCGAGACAACGCGAGCGATGTCGTCCTCGGTCACTTCCTCGCGCAAAATCCGCTTGTCCGCGGGGATCGCGTTGAGTTTTTGCTGGGCCTCCGCGACCTGTTTTTCAAGCTCCGGTATCTCGCTGTACTGGATCTTAGCCACACGCTCGTAGTTGCCGGCCCGCTCCTCTCGTTCTTGCTCGGCTTTGCGCTCATCAATCGAGGCGGAAAGCTTTCGTGTCGCCTCGATCATCTCTTTTTCGCGTTGCCAGGCTGCTTGCTTGGCGTTGAGCTCCTCGGTAAGGTTTGCCAGCTCTTTCGTGACCTCACTAAGGCGTTTCTTGCTCTGCTCATCTTTTTCTTTTTTCAGGGCTTCACGCTCAACCTCCAGCCGAGTGAGCTTGCGCTGGAGCTGATCAAGCTCGGACGGCATACTTTCAACCTCCATTTTGAGGGCCGAGGTGGCTTCATCGATCAGATCAACCGCTTTGTCAGGCAGAAAACGGGCCGGAATATACCGGGCTGAGAGCTTCGCGGCGGCAACGAGTGCCGGATCCGTGATGTGCACGCCGTGGTGGATCTCGTATTTTTCTTTGAGACCGCGCAGAATGGCGACGGTGTTCTCGATCGTAGGCTCATCGACAAACACCGGCTGAAAGCGACGCTCGAGCGCCTGATCTTTTTCGATATGGGTCCGGTATTCGTTGAGGGTGGTAGCGCCGATCATATGCAGGGTTCCACGAGCCAGCATCGGTTTGATCATATTAGCGGCATCCACTGCTCCCTCGGCCGCGCCGGCGCCGACAATCGTGTGGAGCTCATCCACAAACAGGATAACCTGTCCCTCGGCTTTCTCGATCTCCTGGAGAACCGCGCGGAGTCGTTCTTCGAACTCACCACGGTATTTGGCTCCGGCGAGAAGTGCGCCGATCTGAAGACTGATAACGCTCTTGTTCTTGATCGAGTCGGGAATGTCACCTGAAATGATGCGCTGCGCAAGGCCTTCAACGATGGCGGTCTTACCGACACCCGGATCCCCGATAAGGACCGGATTGTTCTTGGTACGTCGTGTCAGCACCTGCATCACGCGGCGGATCTCCTCGTCACGGCCGATAACCGGGTCAAGTTTTCCGCTTTCGGCGAGTCGGGTGAGGTCTTGGCCGTATTGCTCAAGGACGTTGTATTTACTCTCGGGTGTTTGGTCGTGAATATTCATAGAGCCGCGTACGGTTTCCAGATTTTGGGCAATAGTGTTATAGGTAGCTCCGGTTTCTTCAAGATAGGTCCGAGCCGGTGTTTTGGTTGCGAGCATTGCCAGCAGAATATGTTCGGTGGAGACATAGCTGTCACCAAGCGCGTCTTTCTCTTTTTCCGCTTGCTCGAGAATGCGGGCAACGTCCTGGGAAAGGCGCGGTTGCTGAGCCTGAGAAAGGACGGGAAGCTCGGCAAGGGCTTGCTCTACCTTCGCTCGAATCTCCTCGGTCGAACCGCTTGTTTGGGTAAGCAGGGGAGTGAAGATCGTGTCGGGTTGGTCCAGCAGCTCAGCCAGCAGGTGTACTGCTTCGATCTGCGGATTGCTCGCGCGGGTCGCACGCTCGATCGCGCTCTGTAGGGCCTGCTGCGTACGCTCGGTGTAGTGTTCAGGTGTGATCGCCATACGGGTATATATGTTATATAAAGTATTATACCACGCCTGTCAACCCTTGCGAGTGCGGAGGGTGTGTTCTCGAGAGAAAATGTACGGTATACTAAGAACTATGGAACATTTTGAAACAATTACGCGTGAGGAACTGAAGGAAAAAATCGATCACGATGAGGGTTTCGTTCTCATCGATGTGCTCGGTGCAAACTCATACGAGCGTGCGCATCTGCCCGGTGCGGTTATGGCCGACGCTCATGAAGATGATTTTCTGGATGAGGTTGCCCGTCTGGTGTCTGATAAAGACACCGAGGTTGTGGTGTACTGCGCGAGCTTTGACTGCCGACTCAGCACTCAGGCCGCCCAAAAGCTCGTTGGGGCAGGGTACACAGCGGTGGTGGATTACGAAGGAGGGCTTATGGACTGGGCAAAGGGCGGGTATCCGCTGGAGGGCGGTGAGGCAGCTGAGGTGGCCGAGCGGTTAGCGAACGCCTGATTTTCGATATGAAGCAACAACCAACATTTTCAGTCCTGTGGGTGATCATTACGATACTTGTCGGCGGTGTCGTAAGCGGGCTGGTGGCGTTGATGGTGGTCGTCTCCGATCAAGTACCCGACCAGCCGGTCAGTGAAATGCCTGCCGCTGTAGATACCGGCGACTGGGAGACCTTTACCAGCGACGAATTCAATGTCTCGCTGCGGTATCCGTCCGACTGGGAAGTGAACGTTCATTCGCCCGACCTGGAAGGGGATCAGTCGGTCAGGTTCATTGTTCCGGCGATCAACGTTGTACCCGCGGATACCGTAGGCTCCACACCGTTCGATCACTTTGCGGATCGACCGAACGTATCGATCTATCCGTACGGCATCCCGACGGAAGGGGTGTCGGGAGAGCAGGAACCATCAGCGGTACCGTTTGCCGAAGAGACTGTTCGCGCGGTTGACTACGTTCTTGCTGACGGGAGCCCCTGGGCAACCTACGCGGTCTTCGCGCATCCGCCGGAGTCCTGGGAAGCGTGGGGATTTGTCTGGGCGCGGACGACAGTGAACGGCCTTGTAGTAGAGTGCTTTGCGGACGGCCGACTCGTTTCAGATAATGAGTGTGATCCGCTCTCCGGTCACCAGCTCATACGAGCGGGCACGGTGAGCGCTGAGGAACGAGCGATCGTAGAAGTGATCCTCGAAAGTGTTCGGTTCCGGAACCGGTAACAGTAAGCATCGGTCGTGTACAGGTTTAGTGCCGCGCCCGCTCTTTCTTTTTTAGACGTATATTATATACTACGGCCTATGAACGAACAGGAACAGGACCAGACAGCACATCGTGAACCGGGTGAAACGCCCGGTGAGCTCGGCGAGGAGCAGGTGTACCCCGGAACAGAAGCCGAGGAGGTCTCACCCGCACCGCGTGAACCGCGTACGCGCGGATTTTTCAGTCGGGTGCGTTCCGGACGATTGTTTGGCAGCTTCACGTATGTCTATTTCGGACTGTTCGTTATATTTCACGTTGCGGTGGCCTTGGTGTTCCTGATGACCAGTATGAACCCACTGGCCGGCCTTGTTCTTTGGATTATTATGATGCTTCTCGGTGGCCTTACGGTGGTTGCCCTCAGTTTGTGGCGTGACCATTTGCATACATACTGGGACCACTAGCCGAGGACCACTCGCAAAGAAGCAATTACCTAATTAGAGATAACATATGGAAAGTCAGTCACAAAAACAGCAGATCATTGTCGCGGTAGTAATGCTGCTTATCGGATTCTTGATCGGTGTTCTTATTACCGCCGGCTGGTATCAGGGCGACAGTGATGGAGTGGGTGAGAACGCAACCAGCACTGACACTCAGCAGGTGGAGGACAACGGATCAACCGGGGACGAAAACGTTGCGGACGATGAGAGTGACCTTGCGGATCGTTCAAACAGCGACGGATCCGGGTCCGTATCGTCAGGCGAGGTGAGTGTATTAGCCAGTGATCAGGTCGCCGGTGATGAGGTCCAGGTAGCGACCGTAACCACAACCACAACCAGCTGGGTAGCGGTTCGTGAGTCAAGTGAGGCCGGAATGGGGAACATTCTCGGAGCCAAACGCGTTGAAGCCGGCACCCACACGGATGTTGTGGTTCGCCTCCTTCGGGCGACCGAGCCGGGGAACCAGTACTTCGTTACGGTGTATCGGGAC
>JBBDHZ010000139.1:0-4417 GCA_040880645.1 Minisyncoccota bacterium | reverse complement strand
GAAGTGCTGGTCATGGATCGAAATCTGAATGGTGACGCGATAGCCACAGGGGCGGCTGACCAGCGGCTGTTCTATCACCACAACTCACAATACTCGGCGTTCGCGCTGACGGGTGCGACGAACGCCATTCTTGTTCCGGCTGGGGGAGGGGCCGCCCTGGCGGACGGCGCGTTTTTCAGAATCGACGACGGCTCGCAGACCTTTACATTTGAGTTTGACAGCGATGGCGGAACTGCTGTTAGCAATATCGCAATCCCGTTCACTGCTGCGGACACTCAGGATCAAATCGCTAGCGCGATCGCCACCGCAATCCGCGATTCAGGCAGCGCGCCCGACGCGCAGAAACTGGGCCGCGGCGTCGTCGCTCCTGGCTCGACGATCGAGGGCGTCGATACCGGGGCAGCTCCCAGCCTCCAGCAGGTAGAATACGCCGTCGTCCGGGAGGGCTATCAATACGATGCTTATGGTCAACCAACAGTCTTCGAGCCTGGAACAAATGGAGTAGTGGACTTTGGTGGTGACGACTTTGTTGTAGGCAATGGGAGAACGCAATTGGAAAACCCATATCTGTTCACGGGTCGGCGGCTCGACGACGAAACTGGGTCGTATTACTACCGCACTCGGTATTTCGACACCGATATCGGTCGCTTCATCTCGCGGGACACGATTGGCGTTTGGGGTGACCTCAGCAACCTCGGGAATGGCTACGCCTACGGAGCAAATCATCCTGCTGGTACGGTTGATCCGATGGGACAGAAGAGATATATACTCAGCTATATCATCGGCAAGGGCATTGACTTTATTGTGTGTATGTCCGGAAAGGTGCATGCGGAAGCAATGGCGTATCCCGGTTATGAATATGATGGCGGTTCAGGATGGAATCGACTGCAACGTGATCTTTCAGATTGCGCCAAGGCACTTGTACCTGGTGCAACTTCTGGAGCGGGACGAGATCGTCCTCATGTCAATGCCTCGGATGTGATTAAGGTGTCAGGAAGCGATTCTTCGGTTGCTACACGTGTATCGGCGGCGCGCGAAAATAGAATGCGTCCCGAACCCGAGCCTCCGAATCCAATAATTTGTCGATTTGAACCTTGGCACCCAGGCTGCGAAATCATTTTGAATCCGCTCCCCGTTCAGGTACGGCCCGATGCTTCGGACACTCACGCTTGCGCCATAAACCCGTTATTGCCAGGATGCGAACTTTCGCCGTTTCCCGACGATTATCCAAGCCCTGGAGCTTTCTCATTTACGGTGATGAATAAATCAATATTTTCTCCGTATCCCGAGTATCCCGACAACTGTTATTTTCCACCGTGTCCATGGGAATCTCCAACCCGGAGCAGTGGCGATTCATGGTGGGACTGGGCATTGGGATGGTATCAAAGGGCCGGTGTGATTCAGGACGGCTACTGGCGTGCGAGTCCATGAGAAACGAAAGGGGACGCAGCTCTTTGCGGATGCGGGAGAACGGGCGACGAAAAGAGCTGCAGCCCCTGGTGTCGTCTGCAAAGGATAAAAAATCGGGTCTTCCGCAGAATTCGTGGGTGAGAATCTCGCCACTGTGAGGCAGGATCGCGGTCAGACTTCAGCTCGGGCTCGACAAAAGGGGCTCGTCGGTACCCCTTGGTGACATCTGTAAAGGCCCGCAGGGCAATCCGTTGCCATTCGAATTCGGCGTCGGAATATCCGCACCCGCGAAGCCCCTGAAATCCCTGGAAAAGCCGCGGAAAACCGCGATTCAGATGCACATCTCACCCACGAATTCTGCGGAGGAGGCAAAAAATCCGGGCGGCCATCGCACCGTTGTCGACGACGACGTCGATATCTTGCGTCATGCGGGGGTCGCCCCATGCACGCTCGTAAGCCCGCCCGGGATCGTGCCGGAGCGGGTCAGACCCTGTTTTCGGTTTTCAGACTAAACAGCACTCTTCTCATTCCCCATATCTATTCCGACGGCGGTCGAACATCGGGTTCGATCTGATAGCCGTCGGCCAAGGTGTTGGTCATGTTGAACAGTCCGGCGATGGCGAGGACTGCCCCCAATGCCTCGCGGCTCAACTCCAGCTTCAGCGCGGCGGTCGTGTGCGAGGTGATGCAGTAGTTGCAGCCGTTGGTTGCGGAGACGGCCAACGCGATGATCTCGCGCGTCAACGGGTCCAACAGCGACGTCGTCCCCGCGGCCTCCGGATGCATCAGGCGTTTCAGGCTGTTTCCAGTTGCGCCCGATTCGTTGCGAGGACTCGCCAGAAATCTGGGACGAAGTCGATGTTCTTTGTCTGCTTGATATTGGCGAAGATTTCCGCCACTTTGCCGGTAGCGCCGGCTTCATCGACCACCGGTAGGATCGCTCACGAAACTACTTCCCCAATTCGCTGATCGATGTTTTAATGCTGGGGGAGATGGAATTTGTGTCTTTGTCGGAAGGAGCAATTTCATGACTATCACGGCCTTCAACGCGGAAACTGAACAACGTATGCGGGACTTCTATCGCTCCCTGAACGAAAAGGACCGACGGCGATACGCGGGGCTGGAAGCGAACGGGCGTAATCGGTGATCCGCCGCCTAGCAGGCTAGGGTTAGCGGGATGTATTCGGCCAGTAGGTTCCTGTGGGGATGCGTCTTCTTGGTTTCTTGGGTGATATGATCGTCCAAGAACGATCGCCAATGATCGCTTTGAAAAGCTGCGCGGACGTTCAACATGTTCCGAGCGCCCTCAAGCGTCCAACGCATCCCGCTCCGTTCCATCCGGTCTTTCACCAAGTGACGGCAGGCTCCTTCAATCACACCCGAGGCGATGGGATAGCCTCTTCGTAAATATTCGTCGTATCGCATCCGGCTCGCATTCTTCTCCAAATATCCACAGATGCGATTAAGTTCCTTCCGCGGCTGGCCTTTCAGGCCGCGAGTCGTTCCCATTTGTCGCAGTCCGCGAACGACTCCCAGCACCTCGCCACGCAAGATCCGCAGCAAGCGAACCCGCGTAAATGCTTTTCGTTCATCCTCGGTGCTGCAAAATAGTGCGGCCGCCTCCCAAACATAGGCCAGCGCATGCAAGATATCCAAAACGCCCACGGTCCGCTGGCTAAACGACAGGTGGAGTTCAAAAGTATTCCATAAGCTCTCCTGCCCATCCATCAACACGACGAGCACTTGCCCTGCCCGGCGCCGCTGAGTGGTCTGACCGATCATCCAGGCCATCGCCACATGAATCCCGCTGATGAGTACCGAATTGCCGGTTCCGTCATCTTCCGTCATCAAGAAGTGTGCGGTTGTGTTTTTATTTTGCGGCCGGGGGCGTTTGTTTTTTTCGTCCGGTTTGGAATCGGTTTCGTCGCGAAACAAAGCTGCCGCGACGTCTTCCGCCGTGCGAACATGAGGATCAACCGTGTAGACGCTCGCAACGGTGGCTATCTTCCGATTGCCCGGCTTCTTCTTCGCTGTCTCAAAAGCAGCGAGTTTCGCGGCATCTCGTTTGATCAGCGGAACGCCCTTGCCATCTGCCGAGGCGACGAGCAGTTTTGCTTCGCTGCCGGGGTCCGGTTCCGGCAAGTCGTCTAAGAACTCATTGGCCGCCTTTCCCAGTTGCTGGTTAATCGTTTCGATCGTATCCACCGAAAAACGGCTGCCGAGTACCTCACCCAAATTGGTCGCCGCTTGACCGAACGCCTGGTCCACGCAGAACATTTGTGAGAATTCCTGGAGCAAATGGGACCAGCGGTGAGTTGGTAGCGACATCCGAGCGCTGATGGGCCGCAACGCGATTGGTTTGTTCTTTCCAGCGCTGTACGTGTACTGGTTGAAAGTGTGTTCTCCGAAAATCGAGCGGATCACGCTGGAAGAAGTTTCCTCACTTCGACGCCACGTCTTTTCCGACTCCGTCTGAACCTCCGAACCGAGGTCGCCATCCCCTTGAAGTGCCACGAAGAGTTGCATGGCTTGATAGCCCATTTGCAACACCGAATCCCGGACGGCTCTTTCGGCTTGGTCAAAGCATTCGCCCTGGCGGGCACATGTTTCGGCCGTCACCTTGATGCACTCAGCTAACTGGAGAAGGTTCTTTGCTGCTTGTTCCGCGGAGACGTTTTCAGCGGAGGGAAACAAGACGGTCTACTTCTTCGAGGTCGGTCGGAAGTTGATCGAGATCGTGTGTTGCCGGGTCCAGGGCGTCGTGGGTTGGATCGGCCGCGCAACGGCCTTCAGGTGCGGAAAGGGCGTCTGTCGAGGGCGGATTGGCTGCTGAAGTGATCCGCGATCGATGGTCTTGTCGACGAAGATGCCCAGGCCGCTTCCAGCGACCGAGGCGAGGCGGGCGGTATCGAGCGCGAGTGACTCAACCGAGTACCGCCGCGCAGAAGTTTGCGCCGCGGAACCAATGGCGGCCTGCCCGGCTCACCGCGGCAGCCACCGCCTCCGC
>JBBDHZ010000138.1:0-28497 GCA_040880645.1 Minisyncoccota bacterium | reverse complement strand
GTACCACGAACGCTTCCCGTTTCCTCAAAAACATCCGTTCCTGAGCAGAAGGCGGCCGCGCTCGGATACCTCATCGCGGAGGGTCATCTCACCCACCCGCACGGGGTATATTTCTACGCTAAGGAACAAGCTGAGTTGCAAGATTTTTCAGCAAATGTACGCGCCTTCGATAACGTCTCCCTGACAAAAAGCACCAAGCATGGTGTCGGCGCGCTTTATGTAGGTCGGAGCAACAGAACACAGGAAAACCGAATCTTCTCGTGGTTACGATCGATCGGCGCTCACGGAAAGACCGCAACCAAAAAACGCATCCCCGAGTGCGTATTCACCTGGGACCAGAAAGCACAGGCAGTATGTCTGGGCAAGATGTGGCAGGGTGATGGGGCGGTAAGCATTACAAATGAACAGCTATTTTATGCGACAAGCTCGTACGGACTTGCCCGTGATGTTCAGCACCTTCTCCTTCGCTTTGATATTCTATCGACGATACACACAAAGCAATTCCGCTACCGAGGAGGGTACAAACAAGGATACACGATCGTTGTGTCCCACCGGGACAACATCATTCGTTTTTTTGAAACGGTTGGAAAACACCTTATCAGCGCCAAACAGAGCGCACTCAAAACCCTTGCCGAGAGAGCGTATGACAATCGAGAAACACAGGGCGTGTATTACGCTCGAGGAACGAGTGATACCGTTCCCGCATCCGTACGTACGACAGTCCGTCAAGAAATGAGGGTACACGGCTACACCGTACAGACCGTATCAAAAGCAACCGGCATTGCGGTCCGCTCTTTTTCCTACGACGCGCGCAAGAAGGGGTTCCAACGAGGACTTCTTGCTACTGTCGCTGAAACCCTGGAATCGAAGGAGGTAGCAAAATATGCTGAAGCAGACGTGTACTGGGACACGGTGGTGTCTATCGAGTACGCAGGCACAGAAATGACGTACGACCTCACCGTCCCTGTGCATCATAACTTTGTCGCCAACGATATATATGTTCACAACTCCCACGCCGCCAGCTACGGCCGTGTCGCCTACCAAACCGCGTATATGAAGGCCAACTACCCCGCCGCGTTTATGTCGGCGGTAATGACCGCCGAGTCCGGCGACACCGACAAGATCGCGGCGACGGTGGCCGAGTGTACGCGTATGGGGCTCGAGGTATTGCCGCCGGATATCAACGAAAGCCGCGGTGACTTTACGGTCGTCCGGGATACCGATACCGAAGAGCCTCGTAAGACTTCAGATCCACGAAGCGAGAAGATCCGCTTCGGGCTCTACACGATCAAAAACGTCGGCGAAGGGATAGCAAACGCGATCATTGCCGAGCGGGACCGCGGCGGCAAGTTCGCCTCGCTCGCCGATTTCCTTACCCGGGTCGAGGACCGCAACCTCAACCGACGGACCCTCGAGTCGCTCATCAAGACCGGCGCCTTCGACAACCTCGGCGAACGCGGCCAGATGCTCGCCAACATCGACTACCTAATGAAGTACCATAAAGAAGCCTCGAACCAGCCGGAGGGGCAGGACTCGCTGTTCGGCCTGTTGAGTGATCAGTCGAGCGTTCCCAAGCTCACCCTCGAGGAAAGCAACCCGGCTGACCCGCAGGAGAAACTCAGCTGGGAAAAAGAGCTGATCGGACTGTATATCTCCGGCCACCCGCTTGATTCATTTCAGGATAAACTGGCGGAGAAAAAGCTCTCGATCAACGACATCAGCACGAACGGCGCCAACAAGCAGACCGTTGTGCTCGGAGCACTCATCGAGGACAAGAAGGAGATCTTCACCAAAAAGGGCGACCGTATGGCGTTCATTAAGCTCGGTGACTACACCGGCTCGATCGAAGCGGTTGCGTTCCCCTCGGTCTATGAAAAACTCCGCGCAACACTTGAACCCGACACCTGCGTCGTGATAAAAGGAACGGTTACCAAACGCGACGGCGAAACCTCGATCGCGATCGACAAAGCCAAACGACTCGGCGCCGAGAACAAACAGCTCGAGGAGGAGCCCGGTACCGCACCTGCTTCACAGGAAACCTAGAAAGCACGCGCTCTCGGACGATGACGAAAAAATCGGCGGATGGTGCTCACTGACATACCGCTTTTGCGTGAATAGGTAACATCCGCTATACTTTTCGTATATGGCAGACAATCACGACGAGCGACAGGAAGACCTTCAGCATATTCGCCACTCCCTCGCCCACGCTCTGGCCGCCGCGGTACTCGAGCTGTACCCGCACGCCAAGCCGACCATCGGGCCGGCGACCGATACCGGCTTTTATTACGACTTTGATTTCGGCGAGAGTAACGGGGTTTCGGAAGACGACCTGCCGGCGATCGAGAAGAAGATGCGCGAGGTGCTCAAATCCTGGGACAGCTTTGACGGCGCCGAGGTTTCGGTCGAAGAGGCGAAGGAGCGCTTCCAGAACAATCCCTATAAACTCGAGCTGATCGACGAGATCTCAGCCGCCAACGAAAAGATCACCTTCTACACCTCCGGCACCTTTACCGATCTCTGCCGCGGCGGGCACGTCGAGAGCGCAGGCGACATCGACCCGCGCGCGTTCAAACTCACCTCGGTAGCCGGCGCCTACTGGCGCGGGGACGAAGACAAGCAGATGCTGACCCGTATCTACGGCCTTGCCTTCCGCACGAAGCAGGAACTCAGCGAGCATCTCACACAACTCCAGGAAGCCGCCAAGCGAGACCATCGAAAACTGGGGAGAGAGCTGGACCTCTTCACCTTCTCTGACCTGGTCGGACCCGGCCTTCCCCTCTTCACTCCCAAAGGGGCGGCGATGCGGAACGCGATCATCGACAAGATCTACGCGATCCAGAAACCCTTCGGCTACCAAGAGGTTTGGATCCCGCATATCACCAAGCCCGATCTCTACAAAACCAGCGGCCACTGGGAGAAGTTCGGCGACGAACTCTTCAAGGTGCACGGCAAAGAGTCAGAGTTCGTGATGAAACCGATGAACTGCCCGCACCACACCCAAATCTACGCCTCGAGCGCCAGAAGCTACCGCGACCTGCCGGTCCGGTTCGTCGAAGCGACAACAAACTACCGCGACGAACAGACCGGTGAATTACTCGGGCTTTCGCGCGTTCGCTCGCTCACCCAGGACGACGGGCACATTTTCTGTACGCCCGAACAGATCGAGGGCGAGATCGAGAATATTATGGAGGTCGTCAAAGAATTCTACACCTCGCTCGGAATGTACACTCAAGGGAACTACCGCGTCTTCCTTTCGGTCCGCGACCCCAACACACCGGAGAAGTATCTCGGCGACCCCGCGCACTGGGACGAAGCCGAGCAAACCCTTAAAGGCATCGCCGAAAAGCGCCGTCTGCCCTACGTGGTTGAAGAAGGAGAAGCTGCGTTTTACGGACCAAAGCTTGATTTTATGTTCAAGGACGCGATAGGGCGCGAGTGGCAACTGGCAACGATCCAGCTTGACTTTGTGATGCCGGGTCGGTTCGAGCTTGAATACACCGCCGAGGACGGCTCAAGAAAAACACCGGTGATGATCCACCGCGCAATCGCCGGATCACTCGAGCGCTTCCTCTCGGTCATCATTGAGCACTTTGCCGGCGCCTTCCCTGCCTGGCTTGCCCCGATTCAGGCGCGCGTTATTCCGGTCAACAGCGAAGCACACAGCGAGTACGCCGAACAGGTCCGCTCACAACTCGAGAGTAGCGCCGTCCGCGTTGATACTGACACCTCAAACGAGTCACTCGGCAAACGCATCCGCCTCGCCAAGACCGAGAAGATCCCGTACCTCCTTGTCGTCGGCGACAAAGAAAAAGAGAGCCAGACCGCAAACGTTGAGAGCCGAGACGAGGGCGACCTGGGCGCGATGAGTCTTCAGGTACTTGTTGAGAGAATTAACTAAAACAACTTGTTTTAAAAAACCGATCGCTACAAGATCGGTTTTTCTCTATTTTCATTAAAATAAACACTAAGGACGGTGTCTTTAGTGTTTATTTGAACACTTTCGGAAAGTGTTCAGCTTTGGTGTGGTATATTTTTAGTCAATTCGTGTCGGTGCACGTCGGTGCACGTCTGACCTTGACTGCAAAAGCCCCGCCCCGCGAAACCCGGCGGGGCTTGGAAAAGAAGTCGCCGTGCTCCTTGTTTTTCTACACATCCACCTCCGCCTCCTGCGCGTTCGACTGGATGAACGAACGGCGAGCCGGTACATCGGTCCCCATCAAAATATCAAATATCTTATCCGCTTCGATCGCGTCCTCCACCGTCACCTGTTTCAGAACCCGATTCTCGGCAGACATCGTTGTTTCCTTGAGCTCATCGGCGTCCATCTCACCGAGACCCTTGTATCGCTGGATCGACACACTCTTCTTTTTTTTCTTGACCGGCGCTTCCTCGCCCTCCTCCACCTCAACTTCTTCCTCCTCGAGAAAATCGTCGATATTGACCCCTTTGCCGAAGTACGCGTCCTTCTCTCCTTCCGTGTAAAGATACGTCAGCTTCTTCCCTTCCTTGATCTTGTAGAGCGGCGGCAGCGCAATGTAGACAAAACCCGCGTCGATCAACGGACGGAAGTACCGATAAAATAGCGTCAGGAGCAGCGTACGGATGTGAGCACCGTCGACATCGGCATCGGTTGCGATGATGATCTTGTGGTACCGCAGACTCTCGATATCGAAGGTATCGCCGATCGCGGTACCGAGCGCGATTACGAGCGATTTGATCTCGTTTGAGCCGAGCATACGATCGAGCCGTGCCCGTTCCACGTTGAGGATCTTTCCGCGAAGCGGCAGAATGGCCTGGGTGCGGCGATCACGGCCGGTTTTGGCGGTACCGCCGGCGGAATCACCCTCCACGATGAAGAGCTCGGACTCCGCCGGATTACGTGTCTGGCAGTCCGCCAGTTTGCCGGGAAGGGTCATTCCTTCAAGTGCCCCCTTGCGAAGCACGCTGTCCTTGGCTGCTTTGGCTGCCTTGCGCGCCTTCAGCGCAAGCGTTACCTTGCCGATGATCGCCTTAGCATCCTCGGGGTGTTCCTCGAGGAACTCGGCAAAGGTCTCGGAGAAGATCGTATCCACGTACCCGCGCGCCTCCGGACTACCAAGTTTGGCTTTGGTCTGTCCCTCGAACTGAACCTCGCGAAGCTTGATCGAGATAACACAGGTCAATCCTTCAAGCACGTCGTCACCGGTAAAGTTGTCACCGTCTTCTTTGATCATCTTGTTGGCCCGGGCGTAGTTGTTAAGCGTGCGCGTAAGCGAGGTCTTAAACCCGGTCAGATGCGTTCCGCCCTCGGGGTTATAGATATTGTTCGCAAAGGCAAATAACCGCGGCGAGATATCATCCGCGTACTGGAGACTGATCTCGAGCGACTGCGAGTCCTCAAGGTCACGCTCCACGTAGTAGATGTTCTTGTGGATCGGTGACTGTGTCTGGTTATAGAACATCACCAGTGAACGAAGTCCGCCTTCAAAATAAAAGGTCATCGACGGCACGTCCAATCCCTGATGCTGGAGAAACAGCACGTCAAGATCATACTCGTCATCGGTTGCCCGAAGATCGAGCACGGTGATCCGCATTCCCTTTACCAAATACGCCTGCTGGCGAAGGTGATTGATAATCTTGTCCCAGCTGAACTCAGTCGTCTCAAATATACTTTCGTCCGGCTCAAAACTTATAACCGTCCCGGTCTCTTTCGACGAACCGATCTTCTTCACCGCCGCCTTTCGATCGCCACACGAATACTCCTGAACGTGCCGCCCGCCGTCACGGTGCACCTCGGCTTTGGCATAGGTGGAAAGCGCGTTGACGACCGAGACCCCCACGCCGTGAAGACCACCGGAGATCTTGTAGCCCTCCCCGCCGAACTTTCCGCCGGCGTGCAGCGTGGTCATAATGGTCTCCAAGGTGGATACCCCGGACTGCTTGTGCTTTTCAACCGGAATACCGCGGCCGTTGTCGGCCACCCGCACGCGATTGTTCGGCAACAGGGCGATCTCGACCGTATCGGCAAATCCACCCATCGCCTCGTCGCGCGCGTTGTCGAAGATCTCCCAGATCAAGTGGTGCAAACCGTCAGGACCGGTTGTCCCAATGTACATACCCGGCCGGCGGCGAACCGGCTCCAAACCCTCGAGTACGGTGATATCCTCTGCGCCGTAATGGTGTCCACTGCCGTTTTTAGCCGACGATTTCGCCTTCTTTGAGGTTTTCTTTTCCGCTTTGCTCGGTGCGGTTTTACCCGCCCCTTTTTTGCTGTTTTTATCCTTTTGTTGAGCCATAAAATAAACCGCCAACGACCCTCTCGGATCGTTCTCGAATACCTATCTATTATATCACACCGCTGCCGGAAAACAACGTATATTGAGCGTTATTTTTCCGTTTATCCACACCGTTGACAAAAACCACTTGACACTGCTGGATAAGTGTCTATAATTATTGACAGTTGGGTTATATGGACGTAACCCAATTCATCTCATCGTTCCTTTCTTCTAAGGAGACATATCATGTGTCTACGGCTTTCAGGTTCATTTCAACAGTTTGCGGGAAATGACACCGCCGTCCGCAACTCGATGCACATCATGCATGTACCGGGCGGCGACCGAACCGAGGAGAAGTATCCTCAGATCGACCCGCCGCTCGAAGACCTGGACGACTATGAGGCTCGACAGGCCTCTGATGAAACGGTTGACCTCCTTGTTCGTCAGGGCATGAGATCGGTTTCTATTCACTGACCGACCCACGGACGGCCACCCCCTTCCTACACCCACCGCGCGATGCATACGCGGTGGGTTTTTTCATACCTCCCCGGCCCTACCGCGTCTTCCACCCCTCCTTCGCGTCAAGTGCTTTGTACACCTCGTCCATAACAATGTTCACCTCTTCGTCGGAGAGTGTTTTTTCAACCGACTGAAACACGAGCCGAAACGCGTACGACTTCTCGCTCCCTTCTGCCGGCTCATACTCATCAAACAAATAGTGGTTCACCAAGAGCTCGCCCGTCTGAGCAAGCATAACCTGCTCGACCTCCTTCTGCGTACACTCTTTCGGCACCCATACCGCCACATCACGCAGTACATACGGATACATCGAGGGAGGCGTGTATCGCACATCTCCCGAGAGATCTGCAAGATCACTATACGAAGAAGGTTCCGGGAGGGCCTCGAGCATACCGTCAAGCTCCAGCTCGACACCGTGCTCACCCGCAGTCACCGTGAGCTCATACCCGAGTTTCTCCTCGAGAACGCCCTGAACTTGTTCAACCGCTTTTGTGTCTGATGAAACAATACATAGCGCTGTCCGCTCACTGCCCTCTCGATACACATTTCCGATCTCAAATATCTTCACCTCAGCAATACCTAAAAGATCTTTATACCGTTGATTCTGCTCTCGGGCCTGTGACACACCGGTCATAAGATCACTTCGCACAAACGCCTTATCACTGGCAAGCGGATTCTGGATCTCAAGCTCACCGGTGTTGTGAAACGCGTAGGTCATAACCTCGCTAAACCCGTTCTCAATCAGCACATCACGAATGAGATTCAGCCAGTAGAAGCGTGTATTGATCGGCGCGCTACCTTCGCGAGCAGGAGGAAGTTGCTCGGACAATGCATCGTAGCCATAAACACGACCGACCTCCTCGATAACATCGGGGGCGATCGTTACGTCCAGTCGATCCGGCGGCGGGGTAACAGAGAACGTACCGTCTTGTTTCTCGATCTGAAATGATAAGCGCGTAAGAGCATCAACAACATCGTGCTCTGTGAGAGTTGTTCCCAAAAGAGCATTCACGTCGTCGAGTGACAGCGAAATATTCTGACGGTCACTCGGCGCAGGATACAGATCAACCACGCTGTGCACGCGCGTATCACTGCCTCCGGCTATATCCTTGAGAAGCGCTACAAGCGCGTTCATTGCCATCACTGCAAGCTCCGGCGATATCTCGTTCTCGAAGCGCTTGCTTGAGTCTGTCGCCAGCTTCAGTGCCTGTGACGTTGTACGGGTTAGGACAGGATCAAACGTTGCGGCCTCCAGAATAACCTCGGTCGTGCTCTCCGACACCGCGCTTGCTTCCCCGCCGATCACCCCGGCGACCGCGATCGGTGTGCTGTTGTTGTGTGCGTCGGCAATGACCGTTGCCTCGGCGGGCAACGCGTAGGTCTCCTCATCGAGCGCACGCAACGACTCGCCGGTCTTCGCCGCGCGAACGTGAATTGAGTACGTATCATCTTTTTTCTTCAGCCGTGCCGCGTCAAAGGCGTGAAGCGGCTGGCCGATCGTGAACATAATGTAATTCGTTGCATCCACGATCGCGTTCTTGGGCCGCAAACCGATCGCGCGCAGACGCGCCCGGAGCCATTCGGGAGACTCTTGCACCACAAGTCCGGTCAAATGAACACCGACATATCGGCGGCATCGTTTCGGCTCCTCGATCGATACCGAGAGTGTCTCCGGCGTTTCTGAAGACTCCTTTTCTGAAAATTCGAGGCTCGATTCATACTCAGTAAAGGTGAGCCCGAACAGTGCCGCGATCTCACGAGCGACGCCACGGTGAGAAAGGCAGTCGTGGGCGCGGTTCGGAAGCACGTCGATATCAAAGACCGTTTCCGCTCCACCTCCTTCTACTATCTCGTCCAGCAGCGTACCGGGGGCTGCGTCGGTCTCGAGTACCCAGATGCCGTCTGATTTTTCTCCACGGCCTAACTCATCTGCTCCGCAAATCATACCGAAAGAATCTACCCCACGCAGCGTGGCCTGCGAAATTTCAATACCACCAGGCAAGGAAGTGCCTATTGTTGCCACCGGAACAAATTGCCCTTCCTCAAGATTTGATGAACCGCACACAATCTGTTGATCTTCTCCCCAGCCAATATCAACAAAAGCGACTCTGAGACGATCGGCATTTGGATGTTCTTCAACCCTCACAACTTTCCCCACAACCACACCCGGATATTTCTTCCCCACCTTCTCAACTCCTTCAACCTCAAAAGCACGCATGGTTAGCTCATGCGCTAATTCCTTCGCGCTTGGAAGCGGTTCTGTAATAAAATCCTGGAGCCAGTCGTAGTGTACCTTCATGTGAGTTAATTCAGCAGTTTAAATTCTATGATCTTTACAACCGTGTCCCGGTCAACGCTGTCGCCGTAGTACCCCCGATACGTTTCCAACATTTCCTCTTGGTCCGCATACTTCTCATGCCCTACAAAATCAGCCCCCTCGATCTCCCCCAACTTCTTTTCTTGCACAGCAACGATCTCCGCCTCCGCAAAACCGTTTCCCGTATCGCTGGTACTACATTGCAGTCGATCACCGACTGATAGATCCTTGTCATCAAATAATCTCCAGGTAACAGTTTTACTTCCGTCAAGGACTTTTTCAACCAAATTGTGAGCAAATTTCAACGTTTTCATATTTCTAGAACTGATTCACCACTCGCAGATCGCCGGTGTACAGTTTGCGGATATCATCAATCCCGTACTTCAGCATCGCGAAGCGGTCGGTGCCGCCGCCGAAGGCAAAGCCCTGCCATTTCTCGGGGTCCAGTCCGACATTTGAGAGCACATTGGGGTGGACCATTCCGGCGCCGAGCACCTCGATCCAGCCGGTTTGTTTGCACACCCGACACCCCTTGCTCTCGCAGAGGAAACACGAAATATCCATTTCAACACCCGGCTCAACAAACGGGAAATAACTCGGGCGGAGCCGCGCACTAATATCGGCGTGAAAAAGTTCCTGAAAAAAGGTTGTCAGTGTTGTTTTGAGATGCGCCAAGGTTATATTTTGGGCAATAAGCAACCCCTCGACCTGATAGAACTGCGCCTCGTGGGTAGCGTCGGTCGCTTCATTGCGAAAAACTTTTCCGGGCGCAATGATCCGGACCGGCGCACCATACTCCTCCATATACCGGATCTGGATCGGTGACGTGTGCGTTCGCAGCAGCGTGCGCGGATTCTCTCCTTTCAACCAAAAGGTGTCCCACATATCTCGTGCAGGGTGGTGTTCCGGAATATTTAACGCGTCGAAGTTATGCCATTCATCCTCTATTTCCGGACCGTCAACCACCTCAAAGCCGAGATCAAAAAAAATACTGTTGATCTGCCGGTTCATTCGAGTGATCGGGTGGTGATGTCCTATTTGATTCGTAGTATTCTCCTCAGCCATACTAAGCTCTATTATACAGAAAAAGACGGTGAGGTGAACCTTTGAAAAGCCGCATCGTGATCGCTAGCGGTCACAGAACCTATGCAACACCGGGTGTTGCATAGGTGACAAGGTGTTACAATAAAAGTATATGGCTACTCGAAAAGTTCCTCTTGCAATAAATGAGTTCTATCACGTATATCAACGTGGCATCAACAAGCAACCCATATTTGAATTGGATGAAGATAAAACCAGATTCTTACTGCCAATCCTTGCAAGCCAGTCACTTAAACGTATCGCTAATCCTTCTCTCCTATCATTACGATACATTAAAACAAGATCATTTGGCTTTACCCAACCAATTGCGGATGACATAGCCACAAACAGAGTTGTGAGCCTTGTTTCCTTTTGTGTTATGCCAAACCATTTCCATATAATTCTACAACAACTGGAAGACGGCGGCATTAGCCAATATATGAAACGAGTTTTGAATAGTTATGCTAAGTACTTTAACACGAAATATGACAGGTCGGGGCACCTCTTTGAAAAAGAATTCCAAGCCCAACACATTAGCTCAAATACACAGCTTCTTCACACTTCAGCATATATTCATCGTAATCCTAGAGAATTAAAAGGATGGGCGGGGAATGAGTCTCGATACGAATGGTCGAGTTTCCCTGACTATACATCTTTAAACCGTTGGGGGCCTTTATTGGATCAAGCTACACTACTTGATCAATTCAAAGATTCAACTGATTACGTAAGTTTTGTGAACACAAGCCCTGCAAAAAATGGCTTTGAATGAGACATCTCCGACCCTATGCAACACCCGGTGTTGCATAGGGTGTCTCCCCTCACGTTGTTCGTGAGCCACCCGTCGGATTCGAACCGACGACCTACGGTTTACAAAACCGTTGCTCTACCAACTGAGCTAGGGTGGCCTTACTGCCCGTTATTCTGTTCCTCCGGCTTCGAGGCAAGTGACTGCATATACGCCGAGGCATTGCGGCGCGATCGACGATCCCGCCGCGCGGCATGGCCCCGCAACGTCAGAAGGATGCGCCGATACTGAATATAACACCGGTGAACCCCGATAACGCTAAACTCCAGCAGCAACTCGGGCAGGTACCCGAACACACCGCGCTTGAGCCGACGGGAGGTTCGGTGTGCTACGTGGCCGGAGCGATGCAGCGACACAAGCACCACATAATCAAGGGCAGTAATATACTTTCGAAACGAGCCGCGCACGGGGTGACGGCAGGCTTCGTGCCATTTCCACCACAGCATCACGCTGATACCCAGCATCGATACGCCCAAGCAAATTGTAGCGATGAGAGACAGTGTTGTCATAGATCAGGACCGGGCGCCCGCCCGCCGCACTACTTGATCGAGAAGCGAGTAAATCGGGTCACGTCGATATTCTCTCCGAATTTCTGAATTGCTGATTCGATCAGGTTGGCGATCGTTTGCTCAGGATCTTTTACGAACGGCTGCTCCATAAGAACCGATCCCCGAAAGTGAGCGTCAAGTTTTCCCTGCATTATCTGGTCGTGTTTTTCTTCCGGTGTCCCCTCGAGTTCCGGCTTGAGCACCTCCTCTATTTTCACCCGATCCTCCTCGGCGATCTCGTCCTTCCTCACGTACTGAGGGTTCTCGGCGGTAATGTGCATCGCGATATCATACGCGAGCTGCTTAAACTCTTCGTTGTTCGCAACAAAATCAGTCTCGCACGAAAGTTCAACCATCGCGCCGACCGTGTTCGTGTTATGAATATACGCCTGGACCACACCGGCTCCCAACGCACGATCGGCCTTCTTCGCCGCGGTTTCTTTACTCTTTTTCTGGAGGATCGTGATCGCTTTTTCCGCGTCACCGCCGGCTTCCTCGAGCGCCTTCTTGCATTGCATAATAGACACGCCGGTCTGCTCTCTCAGTGCTTTTACGTCCTCGGTCTTGATATCACTCATATAGATCAACGCGTTATATTTGATGTAGTAACTACTTCCGAGCTGCGCCACCTTAGGCAGCCGCCACTTTGTGTCGTTTTGCCGGCTCCTTTACAGTTTCATCGGCTTCCGGAGCCGGCTTTTTTGCCGCAGCCTCATCCTGGCCGGCTGTCACCGCATCGCCGAGCGCGTCCATTATCAGCGCGATAGTTGACCGTGAGTGGTCATTGCACGGAATGGTGGCGTCAATAGCTGAAACATCACAATCGGTGTTAGCAAGAGCAACAACAGAAACTCCCATCTGTTTTGCCTCATCAACCGCGATCTGCTCCTGAGTCGGGTCGATCACCACCAGAACATTCGGCAGCTTTTTCAGTGCGGTCAATCCTCCGTAGAATTTTTCGAGCTTTTCGATCTCGCGGTCAAACGACAGCTGTTCGCGTTTGGTGTATTTTCCGAGCTCACCTTTCTCGCGCTCATCACGGAGCCGTTCGAGCTTGTCGATCTGTCGGCGGATCTGCCCGAAGTTAGTGAAGGTCCCCCCGATCCATCGACCGAGTACGTACGGCATTGTCACCGCGTTTGCCACACGCCCTACCGATTCCTGTGATTCCTGCTTCCCGCCGAGAAAAAGCACAACCCCGCCCCCAGCCGCAGTGTCCTTCAGCACCGTCTGTGCCTCCTCGACCGCCTGCTTGGTCTGCTCGAGATCAATGATCTCTTGGCTGTCCTTCGCGCCGTAGACGTAGCGCTTCATACTCGGATGTCGGCGTGCTTTTCGGTAGCCTAAATGCGCTCCGACCGAAAAGAGCTCTTTAATAAAGTCTTGTTGTGTGTTCTGTGATGCCATACTGAAGTAGCGACAAGTCTAGCAAAGTTCTTTTGTATGTGCAAGAAAACCGCGGCTTGAAGCACGTACCTGTTAGACTTCGCTCTGTGCCTGTTTTAAATCGTCAATTATGCCTCCCAGCGCCTCCCCGGTCATAATTCCTTCGACGTTAGACCAGCTTTTCTTAATACGGTGATCGGTGATCCGGTCCTGCGGAAAGTTATACGTACGGATCTTCTCCGAGCGGTCACCGGTCCCGATCTGTCCCGCCCGCTCGGACGAAACAGACTGCATTTCTGATTCCTCTTGCAGGGCCTCCAGTTTTGCCTGGAGGGCGTTCATCGCTCGCTCGCGGTTCGCTGCCTGGCTCCGCTCCGCGGTTGATCGGATCATTATTCCGGTTGGCGTATGAACGATCCGAACAGCAGACTCTACTTTGTTCACGTTCTGACCGCCTGCCCCGCCGGACCGCGAGAACGTCACCTCCAGGTCGCCCGGGTTGATCTCGACCGTCTGCTTTGGCCGGATCGGCAGAACGGCAACGGACGCGGTGGAGGTATGCGTGCGGCCGCTTTTCTCCGTGCTGGGAATACGCTGCACCCGATGCACCCCGGTCTCAAACCGAAGCTCCTCAAAACACCCCTTCCCGCTCACCTCAAACGAGGCTTCCTTATACCCGCCGAGATAGTTCTCCGAAATATCGATCACGCTCACCTTCCATCCGCGTGTTACGGCGTACCCCTGATACATCTCGGCAAGTTCACGAGCGAACAAGGCGGCCTCGTCGCCACCGGCACCGGCGCGCACCTCGAGGATCAGCTCGTTCGGAAACACCTCTTCTTTCCGGTCGGCGGCAAGGATCTCATCCATCTGCTGTTTCACATGGTCTTTTTGTTCACGAAGCGACGCCAGCTCGTCGACCGCCAGCTCCTTCATCGATTCATCCGCCCGGCTCATCTGCAGCAGCTCCTGCTCTTCCTTTTCGAGCTGCTCGTACGTCGAGGCAAGATAGCTTGTTTTGTAGTTGTCTTTGTACGGCGTAAGGTCCATAGCTATGCGGGGTAAGTAGAGAGAACGAAAAGCCGCCCCCAACCAAACGGGCGGCCGGCCGACGCTACGTTACGAACGAGCGTCAGTGGTGATGGAGATGCTTCCTTCGCTCTTCGCGGAAGTTGATGTTTGTGCCGCAGGTTCACGTTCCTCGTTCGCTTCTGCTTCTTTTCGGGACTGCTCTTTCGCTTCTGCTTTTGCCTGCGCTTTTGCCTTCTTGGCGGAAGAGGCTGCGGTCGCTTTCTCCCGACGCTGCTTAAAGCGTTCAACGCGCCCGGTGGTGTCGAGAACCTTGTCCTGACCGGTGTAGAACGGATGCGACGCGCTTGAGATCTCGATCTCAACAAAGGGGTACTCATTGTTGTCCTCCCATATGTCCGTCTGGGTGGTTTCAACAGTTGACCCGATCAAAAACCGCTCACCGCTTGCGGTGTCTTTGAATATAACGAGTCGGTAGTTGTCCGGGTGAATTTCCTTTTTCATAGTGGTAAAAACTATCACATCCGGCGAGGTATTGCAATACATACGGCGCACCCCCTCGCGTCTAGTTTGCCTCCTGCAACGGATTTATCATTGTCTGCTGGATCGTTTGCGCCTTGTTCATCACCTGGTCCCCGTAAAACGCATTCTGCGGGTTGTTCCAGTTTCCTCCGGCGTAGTATTTCAGTGCGGCTGTTCGCTCGGCCGTATACCCGCCATTAGCGGCGCCGAGGTCGGTCAAATAGAGAGCTGAGGCCATAAAGGCGTGTTCCGGGTTCCAAGGATCGGGTGTCTGACCGGTCGCGGCACGGATACGCGGAGCGTACTCAAGCCACGTTGTCGGAATGAACTGAGACGGCCCCATCGCGCCACCCCAGCCATTGCCCCACGGACACGAGAGCGGAACACCGACCGGGTCCATCCCGAGATCGGACATAATCTTCAGGAAATTCGTCTGATCATCGCGCCAGGAATTGTCGTTCGGACCGGGCATAATATCACGCCAGGTCTGCGTATCTCCGGGCCGGTTACAGGTACCGACGTTCTCCCCGAGCTCCGACTCCTGCTGCAGGATCGCGAGCAGAAACGCCGGACGAATGCCGGTATTCCGTTGCGCCTGGTTCGCGTGGCTCAACGCCTGCCCGAACGGGATCGCCGCCGAGTCTCGCAGCGCAAAGAGTGCGGTGCGGATCTCACGGGCGCGCTGTTCACGCTGCGCGATGAGCGATTCGTAGCTCTGTGCTTCACTCTCCTTTATAGAAAGCAACCGCTCCTTTTCGTTCTGGTTCGCCTCGATCTTCTCTTTCTGTGCCTGAATAACCGCCCGAGCGTCCTGCACCTCGTCGCGCTCGTTTGAAAGCTGCTGTTTCTCCTCTCGATTCTGTTCTTTGAGAACACGAATGTCTTCGAGAGACTGATTGAGCGATGATCGAACCGTGTCGAGATCGTCCAGCTTCACGAAAAAATCAGAAAGTGTTTCGTGAGTCAGCAACACCTCGATCAGTGACAATTCATCGATCTCGTCGGTCTCTCGCACCAACTGGGCCAGTGCGCTTTTGCTCCGGCCGATCTTCTGGTCAAGCTCTTCGATGGTCTGTGTTCGGACGTTGATGTCCTTTCCCAGCTGCTCGATGGTGATCTCTTTTCGGCGGATCTCAAGCTGCGCACCGCGTATCTCTCCGTCCAGAATCGCGATATCGCGCTCGATCGAAGCCGCTTCCGAACGCTTCTGATTCAGAACCTGGGTTTGCTCACGGATCTCGTCCTCAACCTGGCGCAACTCTCGCTCAAGTCGCTCTTTTCGCACCTGTACGTCTTCTTCAGACTGCGCCCGTACCGGAGACACAGCCGTGACCAAGGCAACGATCGAGGTAAGCACAAAAACGCTCACGCATACCGCGAGACCGATACGAACGTACGCTGAAGGCCGGGGTATCATTACAGAACCTATCATAGCACAGGCCATCGACGGTGAGTAGCCGGCGCAGAAGACCAAAAAACCCGAGCGGCCAAAACAAAAAACAGAACGCCGGGCGCTCTGTTTTTTGTTGAAAATAAACGGGGACTACTCTTCCTTCTGGTCTTTCCCGGCGTCTTCTTTCTTCTCGCCGTCGTCGTCTGCCCCCTCACCCTCAGCTTCCTCCTCCTTGCCCTTGCCTTCAACCTCAATATCATCAAGTGAGCGCTCCTCGGCCGGCTCTTCCGGCTCCTCTTCGCGCGGCTCGTTAACCAGCGCAACCACCTCGTCGGGCTCGATCGCCAACGCCACTCCTTCCGGAAGCGTAATATCACCGGCAACAATGTGGCTTTCAAAATCGACCAGCGATGACACATCAACATCGATATGATTCGGCAGGTCTTTCGGCAAAGCGCTGATAGCAAGCTCGTGAATAACCTTCACCAGCATACCGCCGAGCTCTTTTACCGCCGGCGACTCGCCAACGAACTCGAGTTCAACGTTCACCTCGATCGGCTTGCCTCGTTCGAATACATAGAAATCAGCGTGGATCGGCATATCGCTGACCGGATCAAGCTGAACGTCGTGGATCAGGGTATCGATAGTGTCACCGTCCGCCGTGTTTTGTAACGACACAACCGTTGATTCACCGGCGTCACGCCACGCCCGGAGAAACTCAGCCTTGTTGATCGCGATCGGTGTAGCCGGTTCTTTCTTTCCGTAGTATACGGCGGGCATCAATCCCTCGGCCCGAACGGCATCCGGATTCTTTGCGGTGTCCCGCTCCTGGGTTGTTAGCGTTATCATAGAGGCCTATTATAAACATAGCTTGCCCAAAAAGACAAGCCTTTGTGGAATTGCTCGCCGTGCGACACCGCTCCGTTATTCACACGCGGGCGTACGACAAGGTGATATACTGGGACTCTAGTATTTAAATGTTCTTCCGTGTATGAGTGACACCCCTCACACCCTTGATTTTCTTGCTCTCGGCGATATCGTAACCGACAACTTTATTAAACTGACCAACGAGAGTATCGCGGAGCGGTTCAGTGCTGAGTACAAAAAACTGTGCTTTAACTTTGGTGACAAGGTGCCGTACGAATCGGCGACCGAGCTGCGCGCCGTCGGCAACAGCCCGAACGCCGCTGTCTCGGCCACCCGACTGGGGCTCAACGCCGGTCTGGTGACCGACGTGGGCGACGACACCAACGGCCACGAATGTGTCGCCACTCTAAAACGAAACGGGGTTGACGACACCTTTGTGACCGTGCACGAGAACGAGGTGACCAACTACCACTTCGTGCTCTGGTACGAGGCGGAACGGACCATTCTCGTTAAACACCAAGAGTACGACTACAAACTCCCGGACATCGGCTCTCCGAAGTGGCTGTATCTCTCGTCACTGGCCGAAAACTCCTATCCGTACCACGAAACAATCGCTGACTACCTCGACGAGCACCCCGAGATCCACCTCGCTTTCCAGCCCGGGACCTTTCAGATGGTACTGGGCAAGGATAAGCTCAAGCGCCTCTACGAACGCTCCCAGCTCTTTTTCTGCAACCGCGAAGAAGCCAAGCGTATCCTGGGAATACCGGCTAACGAAAAGCTCGAGATGCTTGATCTGCTTCAAAAAATGCACGATCTCGGTCCGGATATCGCCGTGATCACCGACGGACCGGAGGGCGCCTACGCCTTTGACGGCAAAGACGCCTGGTGGCAGCCGATGTACCCCGACCCGAAACCACCGGTTGACCGGACCGGCGCCGGCGATGCCTTCTCCTCAACCTTCACCGCCACACTTGCGCTCGGCAACGACATTCCGACCGCCCTCCAGTGGGGACCGATCAACTCGATGTCGGTCGTCCAACACGTCGGCGCCCAGAAAGGCCTGCTCTCGCGCGAGCAGCTCGAGGAACATCTGGCCAATGCGCCGGAGGACTACAGACCCAAGAAGATCACGTAGCGTCTTCGGAACTACCGTGTTCAAAAGGCCCACGCCCCACAAACGCTTCGCTATTCATTACACCTTATAACAAAAAACCCTTCGTATCTTTGCGCAAAGCACAAAGTACGAAGGGTCAGATCGCTCAAGGACCGTATAGGTCCAAAGATCATGAATCGCACGAGAACACCCGGTCGCCGCGATTGGACGCGAACGGGTAGTCGAGCGAAAGGGCATTTACGTTCCAGTTGCGGCCCGTGTCGTCATTCCAGTAAACGGCGATCTCCCAGAGGACCAGCCTGGCGTCCCGGCCGTAGAAGACATTCCGGCCGGACTGGATAACGGTCGGTTCGCCCGCTTGCGTGCGCCGCATCAGCCTACGCAGGTGCCAGAGCGAGATCTCGGCACGTTCCTCGCCCCCGAGGGCGATGATAATCTCCGGACTCCGCCTTGCCTTGGTGAGCGCGTACGGCGTGAGCTCCACCTCCGGAATACCGATCTCGACCTTGTCGAAGAATTGCCTCTCGAAGGTCACGTTCGTGTTGACGATCTCCACCCCGTCGTCCATTTTACCCTCACGGAACCAATCCGAGACACAGAAGTAGCCAGTTTGGGCGGGAAGAACGAGCGGATCGCCGGTGGGCTTGAGGACCGGTGAGATCTCCGTTTCCTCAATGAGGCCACGGACATTATTCGCAAGCGTGTTGCCGTTCTTCAGTCGGCGGAAATTCTCAACACCGCCGAGCTGTTTGACCACCTGATTCACCTCTCCCATAGTCAATCCCGACGCAATAAACAGACGTTTCATAACAGTCCTCCTTGGGCCGCGTAGCCCGTAGAGATTTTGCCTCTCACCCGAGGCCCGGGACGCCCTGCACACGCAGAACGGTTTGTCCTCTCGCACTTCTCAAAGAACGAGTCATAGTATGGCACAGCACGTGAACTTGTCAAACTATTGAGCGTGGCTACTCTACCGCTCTGTTTTAAAACTCTACACAACTACTGCATTATCTACAGACTAGGAATTACTTTCCTGCAGGATAGGAAACTGCACGACAAAGTCACTCCCCACTCCCTCGATTGATTGTACGCTGATCGTTCCGCCCATTTGCTCAACAATACGCTTGGTGATCCAGAGCCCCAGGCCGGTTCCTTTAATGTTCTTTTGCTGGTCCTTTGAGCCGACACGAGAGAACTTCTGGAACAGCTGCGCCTGCTCCTCGGCGCTCATCCCCTGCCCGGTGTCGTGCACCCGGATCTCGAGCCGATCGCCTTTCTTTTCTTGTTTGACCATGATCATCCCCTGGTCGGTGTACTTGACCGCGTTGCCCACCAGGTTAACCAGGACCTGCTTCAGCCGCTGCGGGTCGATCGAGAGCCGGGCCGTATCTTTAATGTTGCAGCGCAGTTCAAGCCCTTTATCCTGTGCGCTTCTACGCGATTCCTCGGCCACTTCTTCGACAACCGTGTCAGGCTTCATTTCCTTGTACTCAAAACTCATTCTGCCCTGTTCCAGTCGTTTCACGTCAAGCATATCCGCCACCAGTCTATCCAACTGCATCGCCTGACCATCGATATGCTCAAGCGTCTCTCGCGCCTCGCCCGGAAGCTCTGTGTCACGGGCCATATCAACGTAACCCCGAATATGCGTCAGCGGTGTCCGCAGCTCGTGCGACGCCATCGAGATAAAATCGTCCTTCATCTGATCCAGCTCTTTGAGTTTGGCATACAGCTGAGCGTAATCGATGATCCTCGAGTGCCGCAGAAACAGCGCCATCACCAGGATCAAAACGCTCGTCAACAAGATAACGCCGTTGCGCATACTGGTGTTCGCCTGCTGATCGGCCTCAGAGAGCCGGTGGTGCATAACCGCGAACGCAACCGCTTCGTTGTGCTCATTCACGATCGCCCGAACTGTTTGAAAGTACCGCTCCCCTCTCCGGGCTTCTTCGCTTCGAATCGAATCGGTCGGCCGGCTTCGTGCAAGATTGAGGAGAAACTCACTCGCGTCCTCAGATACCCTTCCTCTACGCGAGGAGTCAAGCGCCGCGACAACGACCGGCTCCCCGTTCCGGAACTGAACAACCTGAAACTCCTCGATCGTCTCGTTATTCCGCTTGATATTTTGAAGTGCTGCCTCGAGGTCGTCCGGATCACTGAGCTTCTCGTCGGCAAACTGAACAAACCCGTCGAGCATTTCACTGCCCCGCACATCAACCAACCGCTCCTGGGCGTCCTGGGCGATACCGAAAAACCAATACGTTACAAGCAAAAATGCCGCCGCGATCACCGCTCCGATAAACAGCGTAAACGAAAGCTGGGGATTCTGATAGATCCGTTGCAGCCCTCGGCGAAAACCATCGTAAAGATAAGAGAACATAATACTGAAAACCGGCGTCCGGTGAGCAGAGGACTACAGGGTTGCCGCGTGGGTAACAAAGCCCCGTATCGCGTCAATAACGCTCTCCGTGTCGAGGTTGTACTTCTTCCAGAGATCCTTGCTCGAGCCGGATTCGGCGAACCGATCAAGGACACCGTGACGCTGAAGCGGGACCGGTCGGTGATGCCCAAGCACCTCCGCCACCGCCGAACCCATTCCACCGACCACGTTGTGATCCTCGGCGGTAAAGACCTTGCCGGTCTTCTCCGCTGAGCGTATCACCGTTTCGTTATCGAACGGTTTGATCGTGTGCAGATTGATCACCTCTATTGAAAGCTCGTCTTTGAGTTGTTCGGCCGCCTGAAGCAAGCGGTACACCATATAGCCGTTGCCGATCGCGGTCAGATCGCTTCCTTCCCTAAGCACCTGTGCTTTGCCGACCTCAAATGGCGTATCCTCGGTGGTGAACGCCTCGGTTCCCTCCCGGGCGGTGCGCACATAGACCGGCCCCTCGAGATCGTACGCCGCTTTGACCGCCTTCCTGGCTTGCTCAAAATCCGCCGGGCACAGCACGGTCATATTCGGCAGACAGCGGGTCAGGGCAATGTCTTCGGTCATCTGGTGCGTCGGTCCGTCCGGACCGGTTGCCAATCCGGCGTGCGAGGCGACCAGAACCGCGTGATTGTTCGGATAGCACAGCGTCGTGCGGATCGGCTCCCACGGCCGGCCGATCAGAAACGGTGCGTAGGTAAAGGCGTACGGAACTTTGCCGTAGTAGGCAAAACCGGCGGTTACCCCAATCAGGTTCTGCTCAGCCACCCCGACCTGCACGGTGCGCTCCGGGAACTGCTCGGCAAAATACTTCGCCCGGCTTGAGCCCATCGTGTCCGCGCCCAGCACGACCACATCGTCTTTCTGTGCTCCGAGCTCCGCCACACCTTTGCCGGCACCGTCGCGCATCTTCTCGATGGCGATGGTTTCGGCGTCATATAGAGTATCGACAAGATTGAAATTCATAGTGTTAGTCATCATCGGCGACCTCGATCCTCTCCCCCAAACTTCGCAGCTGCTTCAGTGCCGCCGCGGCCTGCTCCTTATCCGGCGGAACCCCGTGCCATTTGTAGTCCTGCTCCATAAAGTCCACCCCCTTGCCCGGCGTGGTGTTGGCGATGATACAGACCGGACTCTGCTGAATCGATTTTGCTTCCTCCAGTGTCGCAGTGATCTCGGCCATATCGTGCCCGTTCATCTCGAGTACCGCCCAGTTAAACGACTCATATTTCCGGCGCAGCGGCTCGAGCGGCATAATATCCTCGGTCACCCCGTCGATCTGGATGTTGTTGCGGTCGATGATGACCGTCAGATTATTGAGCCGGTACTTGGCCGCGTACATAATTGCTTCCCAGGTCATTCCCTCCTCGTGCTCACCGTCAGACGTAAGACACCAAACGTGAAAGTCGTGCTCCCGCCCGTCCATCTGGGCCGCGTGAGCGATGCCGGCCGCCTGCGAAAGTCCTTCGCCGAGCGGTCCGCTTGAGGTTTCGAGCGCCGGTATTTCCCGATACGACGGATGCCCTTCGATCCGTGAGCCGATCTTTCGGAGCGTGCCGAGCTCTTCTTTGGTTATGTCATACCCCGCATGATGCATCGTCACGTACCGGATCGGCACGATGTGGCCGTTGGAGAGGATCAGGCGGTCACGCTCCGACCAGGTGGGATTCTGGGGGTCGTGCTTGAGAACGTTAAAATACAGGGCGGTGAAAATATCGGCCATACCGAGCGGCCCGGCCGAGTGCCCGGATCCGGACGCCACCAGCATCTCGATGAGGTCCTGGCGGATCTCGTTTGCCTTGTGTTCCAGTTCTTGTGTCTGTTCGTCTGTAAGGGACATAGCGAGAAATTACTTAGTACCTTCTATTGTACCACTTTTAACTGTTCGATTGCTGTGTGGACATCGTGACTCTCAAAGATCGCCGATCCGGCCACCAGCCGGGTCGCGCCGGCCTCGACCAGCTCGCCCGCGGTGTCGAGATTGACGCTCCCGTCAACACTGATCGGCAGCTCGGGGTACCGTCGGCGCAGCTCGCGAACGTTCTCGAGTACTCGCTCATCGAATTCCTGCCCCTGATACCCGATCCGCTCGATCCCCATACACTGAACAAAATCAATACTGTCTGCGTCATCGGTCTCGGAGATCCACCGCGTTGCCTCCTCAAGCGGCGTTGTGGTGTTCAGTGCTACTCCAATCTCGGTGTAGGCCAGCGAATCTTTCTCCCGTGTTATCTCACGGAGCTCTGCAATGATCGCGGCAATATCGCTTTCCGCCTCCACGTGCGGGACAACCCGCCGCGCACCGGCCTTGACCCAGTCCAGGACCACGCGCTCGGCGTGCTTCACCATAAGATCGACCTCGAAATCAAAATCCTGCCAGTACGGCAGCGCCTCTTCTTCGCTCGCGATACGCGTGAAAAGTCCGTCCGGGTCGTTCACGTACGGCCAGGTTGCGTCCGGTACGAACTCACCGTCGGTAATGTCGATCTGTACCCACGGCACAAGGCCCTGGACCAGCACGAGGTGTTCGCGCAGGTCGTTGAGATCTTCGGGAAGAATGGCGGGGATTACTGCAGGCATTACCGGTACAGATGGTTAGTTAGCTCCTCGATCTTCTTGAGTCGTCGAATATGCCGCTCGTCCCCGGAGAACGGGGTTTCGAGCCATTGCTTCACCGCTTCCCGAGCCTCTTCGACACTCAAAAAACGCGCGCCCAGCGAAAGGACGTTGCTGTTGTTATGTTCACGGGAAAGCTCAATTTCGTGAGGAATATCGCGCCCGTCTCCCGGGGCGTACTGTCCGTTAAACACCACTGCCCGTACCCGGGGAAATCGGTTCGCCACGATCGCCTCGCCCTGGCCGGATCCACCTAAAATAATACCACGGTTATTTTCAGGATCCGCTGAAACCGTTGTGGCAACCGGCGCAATAACGTCCGGATAGTCATCGTCCTCGTTGTACTCGTGCGCACCCAGGTCCTCGACCTCATACCCCAGCTCATCACGAACATACGGCACAAGGTTCTCCTTGAGCTCAAACCCGGCGTGGTCGGTTCCGAAATAGATGGTCATAGTGGTTAGGTTGTAGTGAGTAATTAGATAAGTTCAACTTTAACCATTTTTCGCCCACTCTATTACTTCAGATAAATCACTTTCAGAATCGAGATAAAAAACAGGCAAGCCCGCGGCTTTCGCCTCCTCGATATCAAGCTGTGTTCCTTTCGACTCTTTCCAACCGGGCAGAGCTGCAAGCGCATCACAACACTGCAGAAACTTCATGTGCCAGTCATGAAAAAACTCATCAGAAATACCGGCGCCCTCTTTTCCTCGCCAAATTGTATGGACGTGCGGACAGAACGAGTAAATGCCTTCTTCAGCGAGAGTAACCTGATATTTTTGTGCTTCTTTTTTATTTCGCTCAATCCCGGCGTCACCATCCGGACTTGAAAGCGGACCTGCAATAAATACGGTTTTCACAAGCTAATTCTAGCATACATTTTCACCACTTTTGAAAACGTAAAAGAGCGACACAAATTACGCCACATTTGCGCAAATCGCAAGGTTGAACCTTACGATGCAATTAAAATTCACGGTATGTGCTGTCACTTCGCCTGCGGATGGCTAAAAGATGTATATCTTCTTTCCCGACACGATAAATGACACGAATATTCCCGATCCGAACGCGGTATATATCAGTGTGTCCTTTCAGTTTTTTAACGTGCAGTTCATCAATGACGCCGCTCTCCAGCTTTGCTATCACTTCTTTCACTGCCGCAAATTCTTTTGCCGATAGTTTTTGCAGTTCTTTCTGGATCCGATCCATACATACAGGATTTATGCAAACCTCTCAGGAGCTGCGCATTTGAGCAACGTGGAAATTTGCCAACTGCACAGCTCCTGGATACACCTACTCCAAACCGGCGACCGCCTTCTTCACCTGGGCCAACGGAACGCCTCCTTTTCTGATCGTCGTAAAGTCAACGACCGTTTCCCATCCATCATTCCCCGCACTATCAACAGGACCGAGCGTAAACACGGGATGAGAACGACGAAATACAGTAAAACGCTCCCCTCGGTTTACACGTTGAATATAGTTCTCCATATTCTCCCGGAGCTCTTTTAAACTTACTGTTTGGTGTTGATTTTGCTTCATTTCCATATAGCTTAAGTTTATCTTTAGATAAACTTTGAGTCAAGGTTCTCCTTGTGCTCAAACCCGGTATGGTCAGTTCCGAAGTAAATTTTCATACTTAAATATGCCTCCCCGTTGCGATCACGTGCTCCACCAGCGTGTGGGTGTACCCCGCCTCGTTGTCGTACCAGCTCATCACCTTAACTAGGTTGCCCCCGGTCACGCGGGTCAGGGCAAGGTCTACGATCGCGCCGTACTTCATCCCGACAATATCGCTCGAGACCAGCGGCTCATCGGTCGCCAGCAGGACCTTGCTCCAGCGCTCGTCGCTCGCGGCCGTCCGCAGCAGATCATTCACTTCCTCCGCGCTGGTATCCCGACTAGCCACAAAGGTCACGTCGGCGATCGAGCCGGCCGGTGTCGGCACGCGCACGGCGATACCGTCAAATTTATCGATCAGGTCCGGAATGACTTTAGTCGTTGCTACCGCCGCGCCAGTCGAGGTCGGCACCATATTCTCGGCTGCCGCCCGGCCTCGGCGCGGATCTTTGCTGTTCGGCGAGTCAACCAGCGCCTGGCTGGTGGTATAGCTGTGGGTCGTGTTAAGCATTGCCTTCTCGATCCCGATCGCCTCGTGAAGGATCTGCACCACCGGCGCACCGGCGTTGGTCGTGCAGGAGCCGTTCGAGCTGATCTGGCAGGTCGTGAGCGCGTCTTCGTTGATCCCCATCAACACCGTTCCTTGGGTAGTGTCGATCGGGTCGCTCTTGGCCGGTGCCGAGATAACCACGCGGCGCGCTCCGGCCTCTTGGTGCTTCTTGGCATCTTCGTACGTACGAAAGACGCCGGTTGATTCAACCACCACGTCGATGTTCTCTTTATCTTCCCCCCACGGCAGATTCACCGGATCCTTCTCGGAGTAGAAGTTCACCGGTCGGCCGTCGATAACAAGCTGCTTGGCATCCTCGCTCACCTCTACCGTGAACGGCGCTCGACCGTACACACTGTCATACTTGAGAAGGTACGCCAGCGTATGAATGTCTCCCAGATCATTCAGTGCCACGACCTCAAGTTCCTCGCGCGAAAATGCGGCGCGGATGAACGCGCGTCCGATTCGTCCCACTCCGTTAATTGCGACTCGTGTTGCCATACTCGGTAATTAGTTTAGGTGCAGTAATGTCTGTAGTATATCACCTGTGAGAGCAAAAATGTATGGATAAACGTACACCAGTCTCTCGTCTTTCGTTCATAGTTCATAGTTGAGAAAAGCTTCGCCAGAAGCGAAGCCTTTCTCCAGATTATCGACTGCGGACTATAGAGCCTATACGATCTCACACGTCCCGCTTACACAGGCCAGCTCCTTCGCCCCTTTTGTGTTGTCTTCGCCTTCGTAGGTCACGATCTTGGAGAAATCAATCCCGTTAAACCGTTTCAGCATTTCTTTGTAGGTTTTCTCATCACACTCCTCGTACGGCGCCAGCGGATATACGTGGTCAAACCGTGGCAGGAACGAGAGTCCGCCGATCTTCTCCCAGTTCTCGTAGAGCCAGTTAGCGGTTTCCACCCACTCATTCGGTCCGATCGAGATCGTGGTCGAGGGGTTATGCTCGGTAAAGTTCTCTTTGACCATCTTCCAGTACTCAAGCTGCTCGTGCGCACTCATATCGTCCTTCATAATCGAGGCGTCCGGTGACTTGACCGGAAACTCCAGCACGAATGTGTGGGCGGTTTCCATACTCTGGCCGTTTTCCGGCTTATACGGTACCCCCTGGTCCTTGAGCATCTGGAAGAGGCTGTCGGTTCCGGTAATGCGGACCCGACGGATATAGTACTTCGAGTGGCGCGGGTGCATTCCGGAGCTGGCGTCCACAAGCTGTGAGACGGTGCCGGACGGCTTCACACAGGTCACGCAGGTCGATTCGTTGATACCGAAGCGTTTGGCGTACTGCTTGTTGACCTTCAGTGCCTCTGCCTTGATCTTGGTGAGCGTCTCGGGGTTGCGCACCGCCGGGCAGTCCCACTGACCGGTGATCGACACGCCCAGAAGCCGCTCTGCTTCGCAGTTCTCCTTCCACTCTTTCGAGAGATACGGGAAGTGAGTCAGCATTGACTGGAACGTTCCCAGGATCGCCGCGATCCGCACTTTTTTGATAAGCGACTTCTCGTCGTCTTCTTTTCGTGCCACCACCTCGCTTAAGTTGCAAAACTGTTTTGAGCGAAGAATGATCTCACCGCACGGATTGGTGCCGGACGTGCCGGCGTGATCTTCAAACATCTTCCACCGGCGCTCCGGGAGCTGTTTTTTCAGTCCTCCGCGGTTAAAGATCCCGCGCTCGCCGGACTGCGACTTCATCAGGGCTACCCATTCATCAAGAAAATCTTCGTTCGTCGGCTTCTCTTCGTACACCGCGGAGTTGTTCGCCATCCCGCGCTGCGGATCGGACAGGAAGAACTGCCCTTTCTTGGCGTCTCGCATATCTTCGTCGTCAAGGTCCGAGAGCGAGATCAACGCACTGCGACGCACCCCGCCGGCGACCACGATCTCACCGATCTTGCAGATAATGTCGTGCGCGTCGAGGTTGCTCAAGCGTTTCCCTTGGCGGGTGAGCACGCGCTGGCGCGCAAACGCCATCAGCTCCTTGAGCGGATCGGGTCCGCTGGCTTTGCCGCCCATCGTCTTGAGCCGGGCGCCCTGCGGACGAACCTGCGAGTAGTCGAGGTCGAGGTCTTTGCCATCAAACCAGGTCTGCATCGCGTACACGAACGCGTCGGCCCAGCCTTCTTTGCTGTCCTCGACCGTGTGCGTTCCCACGTGCTGTCCGGTCTGCTTTTGAATGATCGGCAGCTGCTGCACGGTCTGGCTCTCAACCGAAAAGCCCACACCGGTCCCGCACATCGAGAGATACATTATCTCACCAAAGTCCTGGAGCTGACTCGGCGCGATAAAGGAGCAGTTATACGCGCAGACGTTGGTTTTTCGAGCCGGTGCGCCGGCGGACCACATCAACCGCATCGACGGCATCGCCGAGTGGGTCAGGATGTGCTCACGGATCTCGTCGTACTCACTCTTCTTGAGCGCGGAGCCGACGTTCTCCCTCATAAAATCCATATACCGGTCAACGGTCTCGATCCAGGTCTCGCGGCGGTTCTCTTCCGGCATCCAGCGCGAGTACGAGCGGTAATAGACAAACTCGGCAAGCGGGTTTTTGAAGTACTTCTTGCTATCGCTCGCCAGCTTGCGCACCTTTGCCGGCACCTTCAGCCCCTGATCGCGCTTCTGGGCACGCTCCTGGCGGTAGAGAATGTAGGACTTGGACGCCTCGACGTAGTCGGAAAGCATCAGCTCTTTCTCGACGGTATCCTGGATCCCTTCCACGGTCGGAATGAAATCCTTGTGCTTCTTGGAGATCTTCACCAGCTCAGCAAACACCTTATTGGCCACCATACTTGCCTCCACGTCGGAGCCGGTGTTCGTGGCGAGCATTGCCTTGTAGACCGCGTTCGCCACTTTGTCGAGATCGAACTCAACCACCGATCCGTCTCGCTTGCGCACGCCCTTCACGAAGGCGCCTGTCTGCGCGCTTGTCATACCGGTTCGCGACGACGCGGTTGCCTTTTTCGAGGCTGTTTTTACGGTTGTTTTCCTCGCCGCGCCGGCTTGAGAAGCGGCTTTTTTACTGTTCTTTTTCTTGGACTGTGAAGATCGTTTCTGTGCCATAAGGATAAGGTGCTACGTAACTCAATAGTAATGCTGATGCTGATAATTTTCTTCCGGGTTTCCTCATTTTACCCCTCTTCGGGGTACCCGCCAGAGGATCTGAGAGGCACGAAATAAAAGACCCGCCGGTGTCAATCACGAGCGATGGAAACGCCCGTACTCACTGAACAAAATCACGGCCCTCAGTAACCTTCACCCAAAGAGTGCTCCCGGACGATGCAAATCAGCAAGAGTTATCCACAGGTATCTGCTTGGAAATCCAACCGATCCCCTTCCTCGACCCCGTATTCCTCTGAGAAACCGGACGGAACCTCGAGTACGTACAGCGCCGGTTCGTCCGGACGAAAACTCTCCGGAAAGCTCTCAGGAGAGGCGTTTTT
>JBBDHZ010000137.1:0-4478 GCA_040880645.1 Minisyncoccota bacterium | reverse complement strand
GATTCGCGTAATCACAGAACTAACCAATCAATTCAATTCAGATCCAAACTAAACACAACCAATAACTAAAAGAAACCATAAGATATATATCTAGTTTTTACTACATTGGAGCCTAGGCCATTAAGCCATAAGATAACCTTAAATTACGAAAAGTGTACGCGCGTACATGCAGTGCGTGCATTGCGGCTTTTCTGGCGTTCCGGACAAACAAGGTTGTTGACAGGGCGCGTCCTCTTGTTTACAATTCAGGTTCACCACCCGCTTTCCCAGCACCAAGGAAACCACATGCCTCAGCCAGAATTGCCGGAAGCCGTAGCTATCCGCGTCAGTGCATTGTCATGCAATGCGACCGAGCCTCAGCGAGCGCTTATGGAGCAACTTGCCGAGCGCCGGCGGGAGCCAAACGGTGGAGAGACGGCGGTCGAAGACCTCGTTGAACTGGGCGAAGAGCGTCAAGCCGCCGTCAATTTTTTCAAGGAACTAGAAGCCGCAGGGGCTGGAAAGTTCCTTCCCGGAAGGAGAGGCCATTCCACCCGTATTAAGTGGGAGTCCTCCGGAGCGATTGAGGTGGCCAAAACGTTTATCAACAGCACCATGACACCAGACGAGGCCGAGAGGGTAATGCGCCAGGCAAAGGAAAATACCGCCGTGGCCGAAGGTGGTGCATCTGCGACACCACATGAGTACCTCCGCACTCACTCTCTCCATCTCCGGCCGGACTTGATTGTTTCGATTGAGCTGCCCATAGACCTAACGAAGGAGGAAGGAAAGCGACTCGCGAAATTTGTCCGTTCCATCCCCTTCTAATCCCGACGTCCGCATGCCGACTTTTTGACCACCTGCCTACCACGGAGAGAGCTAATGACCATGACTGCCACGCTTGAACGACCGCCCCGTATCACACGGGCCGCCCCAACGCCTTGTATCCGGCCGCTAAGGGCCGCGCTGCGCCAGGTCGTCTATTTCTTTTTGGACTTCTCGAACATCGCGATATCGGCCTCCCAGCTTGCTCCGGATTACGGCGACGGTGTCTTTGGGCAACGCTCTGTGCGTCTGCACTCTGAAAACCTTCGCAGCTTTGTCCAACGGGAGCGCATCTGGGGGAGCGGCTATGCGGCCGCCGGCTTGACAGATCAACGCTCTCTAATCAAACGTCCATTTGAACAGGTCGATATCACGTTCGATATTTGCGAACGCGGTTGCATTACCGGCGCAGAGCAGAACGTGGATCAGAGAATCCAGCTGGAAATGATGAGGTTGCTCGAACCTGACGTTGAAAAGGGGACAGTGGTTCTCGCCACCGGGGATGGCAACGGATTCAGCGACAATCAGGGCTTCATCAGGACCCTCGCCGCCCTGCATCGCAGTGGTTTTGGTGTTGAAGTGATGTCCTGGCGACACTCCTTCAACCAGCACCTCAGGGATTGGACTCACGACCACGGCGGACGAGTGATCGAACTCGATGACTTCTATCACGACCTGACGTTCATTAAGGATGGTCGCAGGGCGACGCCTAAACACCAACTCGGCAACAAGCTCGCACGCTGTCTCGCAGCGTAACCCGCATCTTCTTCTGACGCATCGGCAGCTCGACGCCGGTGCATCATAACCACAGTGAAAACGCCGCTTTTTCATTCCGGAAAGCTGGTGATCGCTACCCGTACGTCCGTACCGAATCATCCCCGCAAATTCTTGGAGACTTACTCATGTCCAAAAAACAATCACCGATCGCCGTCGCCGCCAAGATCATCAAGTCGCTCGAGGGCGCGACTGTAGCTTATGACCCTCCCGCCTCCAAACCAACAACGGGCGAGGTGGTTCCGGTTGCCGCTTCCTCTTTGCATCCAGCGGTCACTGCTTGCCTGCAGCAACTGCACCCTGGCGGGTTGTTCGCCCATCAACATCAGGCCATCGAGAATGTCCTATCGGGTAAGCACACCGTCACCGCGACGCGGACGAGTAGCGGGAAGTCCCTTGCGTTTGCTCTTCCAGCTTTCCACACCCTCTGCCGGGAACCAGAGTCCACTGCACTCTTTCTTTATCCCCAGAAAGCCCTCGCTAACGACCAGCTGCAAAAGTTGACCGAGCTGGCTCGGATGCTGGAGCAGACAGCAACCCGCCTGCAAGCCAATCCGATGATGGTCAGCCGATACGACGGCAATACGCCGCTAGCTGACCGCAAGAGCATCCGCGAACAGGCTCAGCTGCTCGCGACCAACCCTGACATGCTTCATAAAGCGATCCTACGTCACCACCAGAAGCTCTGGGCGAGGTTCTTTGCTAACTTGAAGTTGATCGCCATCGATGAGTGTCATGACTACCGCGGCGCATTCGGAACGCACGTGGCAATGGTACTGCGACGCCTGCGAGCGATCTGTCGCATCCACGGTTCCGATCCCGTCTTTACCGCCTCATCGGCTACGATCGCTGATCCGCAGCAGCATCTTCAGCGTCTGACCGGCCTCGACTTTGAGCTTGTCGGTCCCGAAATGGACCGCAGCCGTCAGGGTCGCCGAAAAATCTGGGTGCTCGATGGAAATGAACATCATCACACGATTGGACGGCGGCTGGCGGTGCAACTTGCTCAAGCCGGGCTCCGAGTCCTGGCGTTCTGCCCAAGCCGAGTTGCGGCGGAAGAGATGGCCGACAGAATGCAAGGGAAACAGGGACTCTCCGCAGAGCAGATTGCCGTCTACCGCGCTGGCCTCACCGCGGAGCAGCGGGAAGAAATTGAGCGAGGGCTAAAGGATGGCTCGAAGCGTCTTGTTTTCTCTACAAACGCCTTAGAACTCGGGATCGACATCGGTCAGCTGGACGTGGTGGTCTGCATCGGTCTGCCGGCAACGATGATGAGTCTGATGCAGCGAGCCGGGCGTGTCGCCCGTGCCGGACGAGAGGGAGCGATTGTATTGATCCCAGGGAATTCCCCCATCGATAGCTACTACGCACAGCGCCCTGAGCAGCTGTTTCACCGCGACAACGAACCCATCGCAATCAGTACCCACAACGAGAAGATCGTGGGCCAGCATTACGCGGCCGCGATCGTGGAGCACGGCAACGAAGAAGCTTTGGTCGACGCGAAAGTTCTCGGGCCACTGGCAGAGCGTATTCAAGAAGCGAGGCAGGAAGGCGCCGGTCTGGCTGACGCGGCCTTCGGGACAAATGATCCCCATGGAGAGATCAACCTTCGGAGCACGGGAGACACGAACTTCAAACTGTTCTGCGATGGCGAAAAGATTGGCGACATCGGCAAGTCGCAGTTGCTGCGCGAGGCCCCCCGAAATGCCCTCTACCGCCATGGTGGAATGGTTTATCGGGTCCAATCAATTCGCGAGGCTGACCGCCAAGTTCACCTTGTGCGGGAAAAGACAAGCCACAAGACGGTCTCTTTCGTGCGGAAGAAGCTGATCCTAAAGCGGATCTTGCGGAGAACCGTCTATGAAGGCGTAGAACTCGCTACGGGAATACTTGGGGTGGATGAGCATCTGATGACGCTGACGGAAAAGGACCGATCGGGACGCGTCCGAAACACATGGTCGCGTCCTGGTGGCGTGCCCCGTTGCCATTTAACAACCGAGGGCACACTGATAATCCTCAAGGCCGACCTGCAGAAGAGCCTTCGACCCCGGCTTAAATCTTGCCACCCCCTGGCCACCGAATCAGTAGAAAGATTGCTTGCCGGCCTGTTTCCGACCATCGCTGGCCCCTGTGATCCGCAGGACTTTTCATCGGGAACGCTAACGCTTGTCGGAGGCGATCCGGCGATCGTACTCTACGACACTGCACCTAACGGAATCGGTCTGACGGAGGTTGTGTATCGTCGGGCGAGTGAACTAATCGAGAACGCGTTGGAACGGGTTCAATCATGTCAGTGCGAGGAAGACCGCGGCTGTATCCGTTGCGTCATGCATCCGCACCAAGATTCCGAGTCTAGCAAATCAGCTGCGCTGGCGCTGTTGCGGGAGCTTCAAACGAGCCTCGCCGGAGGAGCGGTGAAAACCTGGGAAGCGGATGACGGAAATGCCTTCTTGTCGGCCGAGCCATCCCAGATCGAATGCCCTTCCTGTCAGGCATCCGTTTCGAGCCAAGCTAACTTCTGCGGAAACTGCGGTCACAAACTGGAGGTTTCAAATGTCTAATTCACCGTCAATCGCTCAGGAAGCCCCTGCGCCGCTGCACCTGCTGCGTGTCACCCGACTCGAAGATCGAGTCCTCGAAGAATGCGAGCTTGGCGCAGCCGACTTGCAACAACTGGCTGACCAGAATGTCGGGTTGTTCGCCGGTGGATACCGCACGATCGAAATGATGGAGCGTCAGTTGATCCAGCTTGCCAAGTCACAGGCAGCCTGTCGCTGGGTGGTATGTCTAGCGACGATTGGTTCTCCCGGCGGGCGACAATTAGAATTCCCGATTCGCCGCAATGCTAGCCCGGATTATTCACTAACGAGCCGGACTTGTCATTCGGGGCTCGATTTGGA
>JBBDHZ010000136.1:0-4506 GCA_040880645.1 Minisyncoccota bacterium | reverse complement strand
GGCCGGCTTTTTTTTGTGCTTGCCCTACGATCAACAACAGTGAACGCATCACAAAAAAACGTCGTCGAGCACAACACTTAGTAACACGCCCTACGGCCCAAAATCGGTGACCAGCCAAAGTTGTACGATTCATCGAACCGACAACCGATCAATCAACTATGCGCGCGATACGCAGACGAGTCCGCTCCTGCCATTGGGGCCAACCGGCTGCCGTACCGTGTCGCGGCTAATCGCAGCCGCACCGAACGACCCACTGAGCTGCTGCTCCTCTCCTCTTCGCCGCCGCCGCGGACCGAGCTGGTCGCCCACAGCCTAAGGAGCCGTATGCTCGGCCGCCCCGATCGTGGCTGACGCGCCGGCACCAGGGGTCTCTACCTTCTTCCTAGGTAAGGAAGGTCCAGACACGCTGACTCCCTGCTCAGGATCACCTCCTGAAGTGGCTGGCGAAATGGACCTCACACCATGGTCAGTTTAGGCCGATTTGGCTCGGCCTGCTCAGTGGCAGACCAGGCGCCTACCTCAGCTGATTCTGAACCGCCAAGCTTGCTGGGTGCATCGGTCGAAATCCTCGCTCAAGCCAAGTTCCAGGGCGTTATACGGCAAATGATGACGTCGACAGGCTTCTTCCTTCTTGCAGCCTCGCTCAGGACGGCTTGTCCTTGGTTGTCCCCATCAAATGCCACGGCAGTGAACACGGTAGGGGGGCGATTGCACGAGGAGTTCACTCAAAAAAAGCAAAAGCTCACTAATGGCCCGCTGGTGGCCCGCAGCGTTTGCTCTGATTTCCACTTACCTACGCATCACTGCATTCGGAGATCAGCCAATGACCACTACTCCTACCAAAAAACTCCGCCCCCTCGTGGAGGCGATCGATATCGCAACGGGACGCCAGCCCCATCTGTCGACCTGTATGCGCTGGTGCACCCGCGGAATCAAAGGCGTGAAGCTCGCGTCCTGGATGGTCGGAGGACGGCGTTTGACGACTGTGGAGGCAGTTCACGCGTTTGTCGCCAAAACGACGGCTGCGTCCGAGCGACAGTTTCCCCACTCACAAAACTCGACTTACCAAGCTGCGATGCAGCGTCTAAACGACGAAGGGATCTAGACACTGATCTAACCCAGTTCAATAGGAGTTGTTCGCACGGAGGCACAAAAAACAGCCAGGGCCAGCCAGCCCTACCACGAGTCAGCTGGCCCCGGACATCAATAACCCTGCTGCAATCAGGATTAAGACTTTGAGTTTACAAAAAAACGGACAATTTGGCAAGAAAACTCAACCTGCAGATCGCCAGTCATCTGCTCGCCAGACGGTGCCAAAAAACGCCGGCTATCACCGCCCCGATCGCGCAAAGCTCGACGCTTACGAGAAGAAGCTCAGTGAAAAAGGCTTCGATTATGTGGATATGCCCTCGAGCAGCGGGCCCGCCATCGCAGTGGACTGTCCAGCGTGCGGCAAGCCCGCGACATCAAAAAAATGTACAGTCAAGGTGGGGCGGACAAAGCTGATCATCGCGTGCCCCGCTTGTGGCACCTCAGGGGACGAGATGCGGGCCGCAATGGAAGAGGTGGGAATGCCCTGGGTAGGTGGTTCAGCCAGCGGTTGGTATTACGATGCGAAGTTTCGGCATTTGGTGTACACGGCTGTGTTGAATGTGATGGTGTTGCAGAAGCGTCATGGAAAACAACTGGAGTCCCGAGGATTTAATGCAGCCACCATCCGTGCTCTCAGTGTGCGTTCCGTCGGCCTTGGAAAATACGACAGCGTCGATAGCCATTCGCAGGCGGTGGAGTATGAGCTCCACGGCTTGTTGGAGGACGATAAGCAGTATGACAGCCTCTCGGAGGAGAAACGCGAGGAACTGATAAATCAAGTTCCCGGCGTCAAGGTCGTTGACGGGAGTTTGGAGTTTGCATTACCGCGATGTCCAGGAATCGTCTTTCCGACCTATAACCGCTTCGGCTTGATTTCTCGGCTGCGCCTGCGACTCGACAACCCCGGCGAAGGAGGCAAGTACCGCTTCATTGGTCGCTCCTCATCCGACGATGGACATACGACAGTCCATGTACCCCCGCTGACGCTTAGCCGCCTTGGGGAGGCTCAGCGTGGGTCGACGCCGACGCAGCTCATCATCACGGAGGGAGAGCTAAAGGCGGAGTGGATCGTTCAAAAGATGAAAGTACCAGCGATCTCGATGTCAGGGGTTGGGTCACATCGTCAAGCAATCAGCTGCGCCGCGAAATTGGGTGTAGCGAGAATCGACTGGGCTTTCGATGCGGATCACCGAACGAATAAGAATGTGGCGAAGGCGATGATCTCGGCGTTTTCCGTCTGCCGACAACAGCGTCTGAGTTGTGGCGTCATGTTGTGGGATCCGAAGTACAAAGGCATCGATGACATACCGGTTGCGGAATTAGCGACTATCCGCACCCTCGAGGGCGACGATCTGCGGAAGTATTTGAAACGGCTTGCCGACCAGCATTCTCTCGAGCAACCCGACGACCGGCCGCGAATCTCCATCACCCCCGATGGGCATTCCGCGGCAGCCGAGCAAATCAACGACCGACTCGGCGAATGCGGTATTTATCGACTGCCGGACGGAACACCAGCGATGGTGGACGGCCTGACGCGTCAGATGACGCCGCTCAGCGCCGATGCATTTCCTGCACAAGTCGACCGCTTTTGCCTGTTCGAGCGGCCGACACCCAACGGAGAGGTGACGCCGACGTCGTGCCCCAAGGAGCTCGCAAAAAAAGCGTATTACCGCTGGGACTATCCGGGCATGCCGCCGATTACCGCATTCGTGCCTGGTCCGGCCGTTATGTCCGACGGACGGCTGGTCACCACGCCGGGCTACGATCAACGGACGGGTGCGTATGTGCAAGCCGTGCCCGATGGCTGGGATGCCCAGACCCATGTGATATCTAAGCCGACGCTCGAGCAAGCATCCATGGCATATCGAGAGCTGGCGGAGTTGTTTGTCGATTTCAATTTCCACGATCCTGCAGTGCCTGCTGCCGCGGTTGCGGCGATGTTGACGATCGCCGGACGACAGTTCATCAACGGCAACGTGCCAATGTTCGTTTTTACGGCCGCCCGGCCGCGATCGGGTAAGACCCTGATGGCGCAGGCCATCGCCGAGATAGGCACAGGACGGACCGATGGCAATGGTGCCGCCAACTACGCCCAAAAACGAAGAAGAACAAAGGAAGATGCTATTCGCCGCGGCGATCAGTGGTCAGTCGGTGGTGCGGTTCGATAATGTACGTGAAGGAACCTGTATCCGTGGCAGTGCTCTGGCCGAGCACTTGACCGCGACCACCGTTACTGACCGAGTGCTGTGCCAGAGCCGGAACGCAACCGTCGAAAGCAAGAAGACCATCCTACTAACAGGAAACACCCTGACCTACAGTGGCGAGATCGCGAGGCGATCGCTGATCATTCACCTGGAACGCCAGGATAAGCAGACATTCGTATACGGAGAGCTGGAACCGTATGTGAAAAAGAACCTCTGCAGGCTGCTCGGCCATGTCCTCACGATCTGGGTCTGGATTATCCAGAACAGGTTTGAAAACAGCACCACCGGCTACTTCGCGAGTTTTCCTGAATGGTCGAAACTGGTAGCTCAACCCCTCATGGAACTCAGCCAGCAGGACATCATCGAGCTGATGCGAGAAGGAGATGCTGAGCTCGACAATGACGTGATCCTGCGGCGTTCCGCCCTTGAGGCCATGCGCGAACTCATGCCGTCCACCAACGGTTGGTGGCGCGCAAGGCACCTGCACGTGGCGATGGAAAAAACGAGGGAGCCGCTTTCCTCCGTCAGTCAAAGAACGAGCGTCGCGGCAATCGTCGAGTTTTGCGGTGGCAAGACTCCTGGTCCGAGCGGGCTTGGAAAAAATCTAAAGCGTCTGATCGGAGTCTCCTGCGACGGTTACCGATTCGCAAGCCGAAAGAGCGGCGGCAGCCGAGAGTATCGCTTTGTCAAAATGAAGAAAGCGTAGATCCTGCCGACGGAAGACACAGGCCGGTGGCCATCGGTATTTGCTAAATACCCACGTCCCGGCCGCTGAAATCGGCGGCTGGGACGCACTGGCGTGGAGGCGATCAGCTGGAGATTGATCGGCGGGAGACGCTGGATCAGGCAGAAACGCAGCCAGCGATTGACTCCCTTTCCTCGCTCAAACCAGACGTACCATTCTCTGCCCCGGCTCTCTGGAAGCTATTTGCCGGGACGAGCATGATCGAGCGGATCGGATTGCTACTCGGCGCAGCTTTGTACCGAGGGACGATTCGCCGGACTCAGCCTTAAAAGAGCCGACCAGGGCGTCGAACGTCGGCTACCGTGTCGATGGCGGTTCTGGACCGAGCCAATTTGGCGGGGTGGCTTGTTGAACTGCCATCGCTTGATGGCGGTTTTGGGAGCCGAAGACGTGATTGGTGTGTTCCGGAGGACGGGGAACCTGAGTTGCCGGCGGTGGTTTTTGAGGCCGTCGCTGCTTTGCAAC
>JBBDHZ010000135.1:3411-4547 GCA_040880645.1 Minisyncoccota bacterium | reverse complement strand
TCTTCCCTTCCAACGGGAGAAGGGGTGGTGTGCCGGAGCATTTCTATCAATTAGCCATTATCTAACTACCTATCATCTATGAATAAAGCTATTACCATCATTGCCGTACTCGCGATCGTATTTCTGGCCGGCATCTTGCTGTTCGGTCCGGACGCCGACGACGCGACCCGCGGCACCGTATACTTTTCCGTAACCGACGTCGCCGCGGATATGGGCAACGTCAGCGAAGTTACGATGACGACCGACCGTGTCGAGCTTCACAGCGCGACCGAGGGCTGGGTAACCGCCTCAACCAACTCAGAGCGTTTTGATCTGCTCGCCCTCAACGCCAGCGGCGAGAACAAACTCTGGGCACAGGCAAACGTCGCGGAAGGAGCGTACGACCAAGTACGGGTAACGATCGACCGTATTGAGGTCACCACCGACGACGGCGAGACCACGGAAGCACGGCTTCCTTCAAACCAGGTAACGATCGACGGAGCGGTGAGTGTGAACGCCACGGCAACCACGAGCGTCCTCTTTGACGTCAAGGCTAATCAGTCACTCCACCTGGCGGCAGACAGCAGCTTTGTCTTCGCGCCGGTCGTCGAGATGGAATCACGAAGCGGCGCTGAGGTGACCGTCGATGCGAACAGCGGCATCGTCGCCATCAGCGGCGGAACAATCGACGCAAACGTAACGGTCGGCGTTGATCTCGCCGGCGAGAGCCGTGTAAACTTCACGCTGGATGCCGATCAGGCTATCGAGATCAACACAAACGGCGGCATCAACATTAATCTCGGCGGCAGTTCCAACGGGGAAAACGCCGACGAGAACAGCACCGGGGCTTCAGCCGGTGGTGAAGCTGAAGGCAATGCAAGCGCAGGCACCGGTGGCGCCGGAGCCACGGTCGAGACCGAGGGAGGAGTCGAGATCCAGTACTAACAAGCCTCTTTGCTGTCGGCTTTGCTCACGAACACCGGCTGTCGTCTCTGACGACAGCCGGTTTGCTATGGCTCGGCCGGTTTTCGGCGGTTTTCGGAAAGAATCGAGCGTGTTTCGTGTCTATGATATACTACACCTATATATAATCTACCTTGCCCTATGAAGATCACTGCAAAACTTCCTCAGTTCGAAAATGAAACCGCGCTTTTGGT
>JBBDHZ010000135.1:0-3311 GCA_040880645.1 Minisyncoccota bacterium | reverse complement strand
TCAGGCCACTGAGCGGTTTTGTCGCGATCGACAAATTTAAAATTCTCTTCCGGCGAACCTTTGATCCCGTCGTCGTTGTACTCAAACGCCAAATTACCACTTTCGAAGTGATCGAGAAACTCTTCCCAGGGTATACTCCGGTACCGCGGATCACCGGCAAAGCGAATGCGCAGAGCACCGAAGGTATTCTCCGTCGTTGTCCCCGCCACGATAGCCGGTTCCCCACCGTGTTCCTCGACCCACGTGCGTATCTCGTTGTAATCAGTTGTTGTTTTGTATGCCATAGGCGTTCAGTATAACAGACCTCCGGACTTGAAAAAATATGACAACCGGGTATGCTTTGTATCCAGTTGTTCGACCGATCTACTCGCAGATTCAGTCATCCCCCTGTGCACCTCGGAGGTGCACAACAACCCACACAAGGAGACCCCCGTGACAGACCAGACACCGAACGCAGGTGCAACACGAGGAGTGGCACGAGGACTAGAAGGAACGATTCTTCCCGGCGCCGAGAGAGCGATCCGGGAAGCAGCGAAATCCAACGACGTCGTCCGCGTCATCCCCCACCAAGTCAATTCTTCGGGGGAGGAAGGTCCCCGGATCAGCTCAGAAATCAGAGGGAACCAACTGAACCTGCGTATTACCTCCCCCTGGAACGGCCAATGCCACGAACAGTGGGTCAGCATCACAACATACGACCCCGATGCAGTTCTCAGCAGAATCCTTAGCCACCCTGCTCTCGATGACTTTGAACTGGTCAATCGCACGACCGATACGGCTGCCGGCAACGTGAAGGAGTAGCTCCCGTACCGCATCCGCAACGCACCGCCCATCGGCGCCCATCCCCCGGGATGTGCGCCGATTTTTCTATTCTGTTGTCTCTTGTGTCTGAACACCACTCCCCTTTTCTTCCTCAGCCATAACCACCCGCTGGGGCGCCTCGGCGATCTTCTTAAGCTGTTCGCTCAGACGTTCGCGAACCTCGATAACGTTCTCGGCGCCCGTCAGGACAACCTCGCGCTCGCTTCCGGCACTTTGAATACGGATCTCGCCGAACTTGAATGCCGTCGCGATAAGCCCGGGCACTTCCGCCGTGATGTCCTGGATTCGGTCAAACCGAAGACTGGCGATGTCCCGATAAAACAATCCCCGCTGTTCAATATCGATGATCCGATGCGGTGTTACGATCCATTCGTCCAGGTAGTAATCGGTCCAGAGAATAAACGCGATCACCCACAAAAGAAGCAGCCAAAGAAAATAGAAAAAGAACCCAAGCGCCAGATGAGCCGCTCCGACACTCGCCGGTAACTCCGCTCCCGAAAACACCACCACGATCAGGGCAACCGGCGGAACCAGGGCAAGCAGCGGAAAAACCCACACCTTGGCAACGTAGATAAACCAGTGTTTCCGGACTTCAAACAAGATCTGTTCTCCTTTTTCGAGGATCATACGATAGATTAGTACATCGACAGTACGAAATACCCACTCAGCGAGAAGAACGCGCCCGCCAAGAGCACTCCGGTGCCGACAAAGTATACAAACTGGGCCCGGGTTATGACCCGCCGGTTCACGCCGTAGTGGCGCCAGTGGTAATGCAGAATAAAACTGATCGTGGCCACCAGTCCGACCACAACCCCGAACAGGGCCCACAGTGCCCCGGGCGAGGTTATATACGACACAACGGTACCGGTTATCTCGGACGACATAGCAGTATTGTACCGTATATCAAAGACAAAAACGACGGGTCACCCTGTGGAAGCGTATTTCGACGTCGAAAACCTTTGACACACGACTTGAATGTGTATAATAGAAGGGCATATTGGCAAGCAGGAAGTTTCCGGTACGATACTGTGTGCTCGACACACAGCGTAGGGGATTTTTATTTTCCACTTTTTACACTAAACAGCTATGACAGACGACACCACGACACAGACGACTGACCGGGGCGAGATCGAGAGCATTAGCGGCCTCCTCGTGAAAGCCAGCGGTATGGGCCAGGCAAAAATGTACGAGGTTGTCTTTGTCTCGGACGAAAAGCTTATGGGCGAGGTGATTGAGCTCAACGGCGATGTTGCCTCGATCCAGGTCTACGAAGATACCTCCGGTCTCACCCCGGGTGAAGTTGTTCTCCGAACCGGACGAACAATGTCAGTTGAGCTCGCTCCGGGCCTCCTTGAGTCTATTTATGACGGTATCCAACGCCCCCTGAACCTCATTGAGGAGAAATCAGGGAGCTTTTATATTCAGCGCGGTATCGAAGCAAACGGCATCGACCGTGAAAAGAAATGGGAGTTTCAAGCCTTGGCCAAGATCGGCGACACGGTCGAGGCTGGCGACATTCTCGGCACGGTTGAGGAAACCACCCTCATCACCCATAAAATTATGGTACCGCCGGAGCTCGACGGCGTGATCAAATCGATCTCGAGCGGCACGTACACCGTCACCGACACCGTTGCCACCGTCCAGACAAAAAACGGCGATACCAAAGAGATCCAGATGCTTCAGCACTGGCCGATCAGAAATCCGCGCCCGAAAAAAGCCAAGCAATTTCCGACCACTCCCCTGGCGACCGGCATCCGCTCGGTGGACAGTCTGTTCCCGATCGCCAAAGGGGGCGCCGGCGCCGTGCCCGGTCCGTTCGGCTCGGGCAAAACCGTGATCCAGCAATCCCTCGCCAAGTACTGCGACGCGCAGGTGATCGTCTACATCGGCTGCGGCGAGCGCGGCAACGAGATGACCGAGGTGCTCAATGAGTTTCCGGAGCTGCTCGACCCGAACTCCGGCGAGCCGCTGATCAAACGAACGGTTCTGATCGCGAACACCTCAAATATGCCGGTGGCGGCGCGTGAAGCCTCTATCTACACCGGTGTGACGATCGCCGAGTACTACCGCGATATGGGGTACTCGGTTGCTCTGATGGCCGACTCGACCTCGCGCTGGGCCGAGGCAATGCGTGAGATCTCCGGCCGCCTCGAAGAGATGCCGGGCGAGGAAGGGTTCCCGGCGTACCTCGCCTCCAAAACCTCGGCATTTTATGAGCGCGCGGGCTACGTCTCCTGTCTTGGTTCGGATAACAGAATGGGCGCGCTGACGATCATCGGCGCGGTATCGCCTCCCGGCGGTGACCTTTCCGAACCGGTTTCTCAGGCAACCCTGCGTGTAACCAAAACCTTCTGGGGGCTCGACGCCGCTCTGGCCTACAAGAAGCACTTCCCGACCATCAACTGGCTCAACTCATACAGCCTGTACGTCGATAACTTCCGCGCCTTCTGGAAAGAGAACGTCGGCGAAGACTTTGAACAGATCCGCGG
>JBBDHZ010000134.1:0-4589 GCA_040880645.1 Minisyncoccota bacterium | reverse complement strand
CGCATTCGCTAAGAACGTGTTTTAAAATCAGGAGACGGTCGCGCAGCGACACCCCAGCTTCTTTACGATAGCAAACGGCAGTTGCCTCTGATGAATTCTCCCGACGCGGACCCTCTGAGCGATCCGGATTCGGCTCCTTTGTCCGCTTACAGAGCGACACCTGTTTTCCGTGTACGTGGGGTCACCAAGGTGTACCCGATGGGCGAAGTGGAAGTTCACGCCTTGCGCGGGATCAATGTGGACATCTATTCGCGAGATTTCACCGTCTTGCTCGGCCCCAGCGGCAGCGGGAAGTCGACACTCTTGAACATCCTGGGTGGCCTGGACGTCCCAACCGACGGAACGGTCTATTACCGTGATCAAAATCTGACGGCCGCTTCGGAACGCCAGCTCACGCTCTTTCGCCGCGAATCCGTTGGCTTCGTGTTTCAGTTCTACAATCTGATTCCCAGCCTGACAGCCAAAGAAAACGTCAGCCTGGTGACCGAAGTCGCCAGTCATCCGATGCCTCCGGAGGAAGCGCTATCGATGGTCGGTCTGGCGGATCGACAGGACCACTTTCCCTCGCAGTTGTCCGGTGGGCAGCAGCAACGCGTGGCCATCGCACGCGCCATCGCCAAACGCCCCGACGTTTTGTTATGCGACGAACCGACCGGGGCGCTCGATGCCACCACCGGCATTACCGTACTGCAGGCGATCGATCGGATCAATGTCGAACTGGGGACGACGACGGTGGTGATTACCCACAACGCGGCGATCGGCGGGATGGCCGATCGCGTGGTCACCATGCGCGACGGGACGATCGCCGAAGATCGCCGGATTGAACGCAAGACGCCCCTTGCCGAAATCGCTTGGTGAATGCCAACCATGCGTGCACTCGATCGAAAATTGCTCCGTGAACTCCGCCAGTCCAAAGGACAAGCTCTGGCCATCGGTTTGGTGGTGGCCTCCGGGGTCGCCGTTTTCGTGATGGCTCTGGGGACGCTTTCCTTTCTCCAGTCGACGCGGGACGCTTACTACGACCGCTATCGCTTGGCCGATCTGTTCGCTTCACTGAACCTCGCACCCCAGCATGTCGGTCGTCAGGTCGAATCGCTGCCTGGCGTTGCCACCGTGCAAACCCGCATCGTTTCCGAGGTGACGCTCGATGTCCCTGGGCTTGCCGAACCGGCCGTCGGTCGACTCGTCTCGATTCCGAATAGCGGGTCCGCGAAACTGAACGCACTTTACTTGCAAAGCGGTCGACTTCCCGATCCAGATCGAGCCGGCGAAGTCCTAGCGAGTGATGCGTTTGTGGAAGCCAACAGGCTGTCGGTCGGCGATTCGGTGTCGGCGGTGCTCAACGGTCGAATGCAGACGCTCCGCATCGTCGGGGTGGCTCTCTCACCCGAGTATGTCTTCCAAGTTCGCGGTGGCGATCTGTTGCCGGATCAGAAGCGTTTCGGTGTATTCTGGATGCCGCGACGACAGATGGAAGCCGCTTTTGATATGGACGGCGCGTTTAACAACCTGACCGTGCGTTTGCTGCGCGGCGCCAGTCAGGATGAAGTGATTGCCAGGCTCGACAATATCTTGGAGCCCTATGGGGGTGTCGGAGCGATTGGCCGCGAGGATCAAGTTTCTGCTCGATTCCTAGCCGACGAAATCAAACAGCTTCGCGCGACCGCGTTTGTTTCGCCAATGATTTTCCTCGCCGTCGCCGCCTTTCTGCTGAACGTCGTCCTCTCCAGACGGATCGCCACGCAGCGCGGCATCATCGCGATCTTGAAAGCATTCGGCTACGCCAACAGCGAAATCGCGTGGCACTACTTAAAGACATCGATCTTGCTCGCCCTGCTTGGCGGAGTCTTGGGAGCCGTTGCGGGGATGTGGATGGGAAGCGGCCTGGCAGAGCTCTATTCGGAATTCTACCGCTTTCCAACTTTTGTTTACCGTCCCGATTGGCGAGTGGTCCTGTTCTCGATGGGCATTAGCCTATCGGCAGCCGTGCTGGGATCGTACCGAGCCGTCCTTGCGGCGGTCCGCCTACCGCCGGCCGAAGCGATGCGACCAGCGGCTCCAAAGGCATTTCACGCCACGTTTATGGAAACACTCGGTTTGAGCCGTTGGCTGCCGGTGGCCGCTCGGATGACCTTGCGCAGCTTGGCGCGTCGACCGGTTAACGCTTTGCTTTCGTCGCTCGGCATCGCATGCTCGGTCGCCGTTTTGGTACTTAGCGGATTCGGTAGCGATGCGATTGAACATTTGATCGAATTCCAATTTGTTCGTGCCCAGCGTCAAGAGATGCAGGTCAGTTTTTATCAAGTGACGTCGCCTCAAGCACGTTATGACTTGGCTCACCTACCCGGGGTGCAGTTGGTGGAACCGTTTCGAGCCGTCCCGGTGAAGATGCAACATCGGCACCACGTGTACCGCACCAGCATCCTGGGACTAGAGGAAGACCGCGATTTGTTTCTGTTGCTCGACACAGACGCGAGCCCGATTCGGGTACCGAGCAGCGGCGTCGTGCTGAGTGACAAGCTCGCCGAAACACTCGATATCCAGCCGGGAGAGACATTGACCGTCGAAGTCTTGGAAGGGGAGCAGCCCGTTCGCTCCCTCCTGGTCGCTGGCGTGGCGACCGAATATTCCGGCATGGGAGCCTACATGCAACGCCACTCACTGAACCGGATGATGCGTGAAACCGACGCCATCTCCGGGGCCTACCTGGCGGTCGATTCGTCTCAGCAGGACGAGCTCTACCAACAACTCAAGCAGACACCGCGCGTCGCCTCGGTGACGGTCAAATCGGCAACCGTCGACCAGTTCCGCGAGACGATCGCCAAGAATCAGCTGACGATGCAATCGTTCACGATTTTCTTCGCCGCAGTGATCGCTGTCGGCGTCGTCTACAACACCTCGCGGATTTCCTTGGACGAGCGAAGCCGCGAGTTGGCGACGTTGCGCGTCATCGGATTTACGCGCGGCGAGGTTTCAGCGATGCTGTTGGGCGAACTGGCGATATTGACGATTTTGGCGATCCCGATCGGCTGGGCAATTGGATATGGATTCTCCTACGCAATGGTCCGGGGGTTCGAGTCAGAATTGTACCGGATCCCCTTGGTGATTCGACCTGCCAGTTATGCGAGGGCCGCCCTGGTGACGGCTGTGGCTTCGGCGATCAGCGGCCTGATCGTCCGGCGTCGCTTAGACGAACTGGATTTGGTCGAAGTACTTAAAAGCCAAGAGTGATGAAACAGATCAAACGCTGGGGGATTTGGGCGGTCGGCCTCGCAATCATTGCGATCGGCCTGGTGCTCGCACTGCGTCCTCGCCCCGCGTTGGTCGATTTGGCGATCGTCCAAGAAGGTCCGATGCAGGTGACGGTCGACGAAGATGGCGTGACGCGGATCCGTGAACGCTACAGTGTTTCCAGCCCCCTCAGCGGAAGACTCTTGCGGATTCGCTTGGATGTCGGCGATGAAGTGCATGCCGATCGAACCGTCTTGGCACGCATGGAACCAGCCGACCCTTCGTTGCTCGATCCCCGAGCGTTTGCCCAGGCACAGGCTCGGGTTCGCGCGGCGGAACGTCAGATGGAATCTGCAAAGGCAAGCTTGGCGAAAGCCGAAGCCGCGGTCGATTATGCCGAAAAGGAAATGAGCCGCGCGCGTCAATTACGACAGAACGATGCCGCTTCGCAAAGCGAGTTCGAAAGACGCGAATTGGAATTTCTTCAAAGCACCGAGGATGCAAGGGCGGCTACCTTCGCCGTCGACATTGCCGAATACGAATTGGAACTACAGAAAGCCGCTTTGCTGCTTGCTGATCCGGACCAGTCGAGCAACCAGGAGATGGAACTGGAGATCCGGGCGCCCATCGACGGCCGGGTCTTGCGGATTCACCAGGAAAGCGCCGCGATCGTCCAGGCGGGGACGACTCTATTGGAGCTCGGGGACCCGACCGATTTGGAAGTGGTCGCCGATGTGCTCTCCCGCGATGCGGTGCGGATTCGGGCAGGCGCCCCGGTCCGTCTGGAACAGTGGGGCGGTGATCATAACCTGCAAGGCCGCGTCCGCTTGGTCGAGCGTTCCGGATTTACCAAGATTTCTGCCCTCGGGGTGGAAGAGCAACGCGTTAACGTGATCATCGACTTAACCGGGTCGTCCGACCAGCGAATCCTGTTAGGGGACAACTTTCGCGTCGATTGTCGCATCATCGTTTGGCAAAGTGACCGGGTCGTGTGGTTGCCGACAAGTGCCCTGTTCCGAGTCGGAGACGAATGGCATGTTTTTCGAGTCGAAGATCGACGAGCCGTGCTAACCCCTGTACAAATCGGTCAGGACAACGGATTGCAAGCCGAGGTCGTTGAAGGCATCGCCGTCGACACACCCGTGATCGTCCATCCCAGCGACGCAATCGAAGACGGCGCGCCGGTAACTCAACGAGAAACATCGTAGAACGGAATTCATTCCGTTACCCGCCAAGCGGAATTCATTCCGTTACCCGCGAGGGACATGAGCGTTCACAGGCATTCGAGGCGGCGCAAGCCATTCCCTCTCCCAACATCTATTCTCGCGAGAGAAACAAAAACGTGCCAAGTTTGGACG
>JBBDHZ010000133.1:12748-29475 GCA_040880645.1 Minisyncoccota bacterium | reverse complement strand
ACCGAACCTCCCCGCATCACGCCCTGCGAGACCATCATCGAGGCGACCGGGGTCAGAATTTTGCTCTGAATCAATCGCTTCAGCGGCCGGGCGCCGTACTGCGGATTGTATCCTTCCTCAGCCAGATATGAGACCACCTTGTTTGAGACCTTGAGCGCGATCTCCTTTTCAGCAAGGCGTTTCTTGACGATATCGATCTGATTGCGCACGATACCGCGGATTGCCTGCTTGCTCAAGATATCGAACATCACAATGTCGTCCAGACGATTCAGGAACTCCGGCTTGAATGACTCTTTCAGACTTTCCATCACTTTGGTTTTGGCGTGGTCGTAGTTTGCTTTGTCTTGATCGCCCGCGCTTGAAAAACCGATCTGCTGCATCTGATCGATGTAACTCGCCCCGACGTTCGAGGTCATCACTATGATCGTGTTCTTAAAGTTCACTGTCTTTCCTTTAGCGTCAGTCAGGCGGCCGTTATCCAGCACCTGCAGGAGAATATTGAATACCTCGGGGTGCGCCTTCTCGATCTCATCAAAAAGAATTACGGAATACGGTCGATGGCGAACCTGTTCAGTGATGGTCCCGCCTTCTTCGTGACCCACGTAGCCGGGAGGCGCGCCGACAAGCTTCGAGACCGCGTGGCGCTCCATAAACTCGGACATATCAACACGGATCAAGGCGTTTTCGTCATCGAACATAAACTCGGCCAGCGCCTTGGTGAGCTCGGTCTTCCCCACACCCGTCGGTCCAAGGAACATAAACGAACCGATCGGCCGATTCGGGTCGGCGATACCGGCCCGTGAACGCTTCACCGTGTCGGCGATCTTCTGGACTGCGTCCTGCTGACCGATCACGCGCTTTTTCAACTCGTCCTCCATTCGGTTGAGTTTGTTCGCCTCTTCTTCAAGCATCCGCGCCACCGGGATGCCGGTCCACCGGGACACCACACTGGCTACGTCCTCACCGAGTATCTCTTCGCGAAGAATACGGCGGCTTCGTTGAAGCTGCTTGAGGCGCTTTGTCTTGCTCGCCAGGTCTTTCTCGATAGCCGGGATCGCGCCGTAGCGAATTTCAGCGGCTTTCGTGAGATCAGCCTGTGATTCCGCGGCTTCGGCTTCCAGGCGCAGCTGCTCCAGGCGCTCTTTGTCTACCTTGATGCCCGATACTGTTTCTTTCTCGTTCTTCCATTTCAGCTCAAGTTCAGACGTTGTTTCCCGCAGGTCCGCAATCTCTTTGTCGATCTGTTTTACCCGATTCTTCGCCTTGCGGTTCTTGCTATCCTCAGCGTCTTTCTTCAGCGCCTCGCGCTCGATCTCGAGCTTCATGATCTGCTGGTGCGTTTCCTGCAACTGGGGAGGCATATTTTCGAGTGAGATCTTCAGGAACGACGCTGATTCGTCGATCAAATCGACCGCCTTGTCAGGCAAGAAGCGATCGGTGATGTAGCGGCTCGACAGCGTCACCGCCGACTGGATCGCTTCGTCGGTGATGCCGACACCGTGGTACAGCTCGTAGCGCTCTTTGAGTCCGCGGAGAATGGTTACCGTATCGTCATCAGTCGGTTCGTTAACGTTAACCGGCTGAAAACGCCGGGTCAGCGCCGGGTCTTTTTCGATGTGACGCTGGTATTCTTTGAAGGTCGTGGCTCCGACCGCACGAAGCATCCCGCGCGCGAGCGCCGGCTTGAGCATATTCGAGGCGTCCACTGAACCGTCAGCCGCCCCGGCCCCCACGATCGTATGGATTTCGTCGATGAACAGAATGATCTGCCCCTCGGAACGCTCGACTTCCTTTATGATGTTCTTCAGGCGTTCCTCAAACTCACCGCGATACTTTGTACCGGCGATCAAAAGCCCGAGGTCAAGCGACACGATCTCTTTATCTTTGAGTGATTCCGGGACATCGCCACCGGCAATCCGTGCCGCAAGGCCTTCCACGATAGCCGTTTTCCCGACGCCGGCCTCTCCGATCAGCATCGGGTTATTCTTCGTGCGCCGTGACAGGATCTGAATGATACGGCTGATCTCCTCTTCCCGTCCGATCACCGGATCGATCTTGTTCTCCGATGCCTCCTGGGTCAGATTGCGCGTATACCGTGCCAGTGTTTTGTTCTTTTTCGGCGCCTCATCGGTTTCCACCATCGTGCTGTGCTTAAGCTCTTCGAGGACCGCAAGCACGCTCTCTTTCTCGATCCGGAACTGATTCAGCATATCGTTGGCGTTCCCGGGAGACTCGATCGTTGAGATAAAGAGATGTTCGGTTGAAACAAACTCATCACCCAGCTCTTGGGCGATCCGGGCGGAGCTCTCGATGATCGTCGCCAACTCCGGCGTGAGATAGATCTGATACGACGGCGACATTGTGTGGGCAGCCTCCGGCGCTTCGATCTGCTCGATCAGCGCGTCGGTCAGCATAATCGTGTCGATCTCGAGTTTATCAAGGATCGAGGTGACCATTGATTCTTCCTGCAGAATCAATGCCGTCAGCAGATGAAGCGGATTGACGTGATTTTGCCCGCGCTCGATCGCCAACTCATGCGCTTTCCGGATCGCCTCTTTCCCTTTTGTTGTAAAGTTGTGAAATGGGGGCATATGTATAGGTTGTGAAAGTGTAGTAATGACTCACGTGTTCGCGCAACCGGTGCTGTCGTGGCAGAGTGCTTCCGCTTCTGTCGCTTCTGTCTTGAGCATAGTGTATCACATTTCGGCACATTTTTCGAGCCCCTGATACACGAAAAATTCGCACACGAAGCGCTTTTTTTCGGCTGATCCGCGCACACTTCCGAACCGCATCGTTATTGCACTTATCGCTCGTCCCGTATATAATCAGCAACCAAGCCTATCCGGCACTTCTCCCCGGCGAGAACGGGGACTGTTCATTACCTTCTCACGCCCTAACACCCGCGCCCATGAACCTTGACCTTCCCGTCTCACTCGATATTCTAGTGATCGCAACGATCGCGATACTGGTACTGCTCGTCATCGTTCTTTGTTTCTGGATCCTGCGCATCGAGCGTAAATTCCGTATTCTGCTGGCCACAAAGAACGCCGAGACCATCGAGGACACGCTCCGCGCGATCTATAAGAACCTCGATAAACTCAACGGATTTCGTGACCAGGCCCAGTCCCATCTCGATAACCTGGAAGGTCGAATGCAGACGGCTGTGCGCGGCGTGGAAACCGTTCGATTCAACCCGTTTGCCGGGGACGGGTCGGGCGGCAATCACAGCTTTGCCACTGCCCTGCTTTCCGAACGAGGTGACGGAATCGTGCTTTCCAGTCTGTACGCACGCGAGCGCACAAACATCTTTTCCAAACGCTTAACCAAGTTTAAACCGCACCAAGAACTCTCCGAAGAAGAGCAGAACGTGATCGATCTCGCCCGTCAATTGACCGGCGCATCGGAATAACCACACGCCCCGCTCCAATCTACCGCTATGACCACTTCCACCACCACAACTCGACCGCCGATCATAGCCGTTATGGGTCATATCGACCACGGCAAGTCAACGCTGCTCGATACCATTCGCCGTACCAAAGTGGTGGAGAGCGAGGCCGGCGGTATCACCCAGCATGTCTCCGCCTACGAGGTTGCCTCCCCGGGGGCAGACGGTACCGAGCGTCGGATGACCTTTCTTGACACGCCCGGCCACGAGGCCTTTTCAGGCGTGCGCGCTCGCGGAGCGGAAGTGGCCGATATCGCGATTCTCATTGTTGCCGCCGACGACGGCGTTCAGCCTCAAACGAAAGAAGCTCTGGACGCAATTCGTGCTGCCAGCATTCCGTTTATCGTAGCGATCAACAAGGTCGACAAGAATAACGCGGATATCGAACGAACCAAGCAAAGCTTGCTTGAGTACGAGATTTATATCGAACAGTTCGGGGGTGACGTGCCGGTTGTTGAGATCTCGGCGCTCGAGGGTACCGGGATCGATGATCTGCTGGATATGATCAGCCTCGTTTCGGAAATGCAGGAACTCATTGCTGATCCGACCGCTCCCGCGACCGGCATCGTACTTGAAAGCATTCGCGATCCTCAGCGAGGTATCGCCGCAACACTGATCGTCACGAACGGCACACTCGAACGAGGTGTATTCGTAGTTGCCGGATCAACATACGCCCCGGTCCGTATTATGGAAAATTTTCTCGGTGAAGGGATCGACAGCGCTTCTCTTTCCCAGCCGGTGAACATTGTAGGCTGGAGCGATATGCCAAAAGCCGGAGCACCGTGGGAAACGGTGATCAACAAAAAAGCGGCCGAGCGGTCCATCGAGGAGAACGCATCCGGCGCCACCGCGTCCGGCGCGGCATCAAATGCTTCAGACACCGCTTCTGAGCAGGAAGTGATCCCGATCATCCTGAAAGCCGACACAACCGGCGGCATCGAGGGGCTGACCCACGAACTGAAAAAACTTGAAAATGAACGGATCTCCCTGCAGATCGTGCACAGCGGGATCGGACCGATCAACGAGAACGACGTAATGCTGGCCTCAACCAACAACAAAGCGATCATCGTCGGGTTTAACATCGAGGTCAGCGGCTCCGCAAAAACAACCGCCCAGCGGGACGAGATAGAGATGGGCGCTTTTGATATCATCTACGACGCCATCGACTGGCTCACCGAAGCAGTGAAACGACGCACCCCGATGATCGAAGAGAAGGAGACGACCGGCAAAGCGAAGATCCTCCGCCGATTCAGCCAGAGCAAGCACAAGCAGGTCCTTGGCGGGCGCGTCGAGGAAGGAGTGCTCAAGGTGGGTGAGAAAATTTCAGTCTACCGTCGCGAAGCCGAGATCGCCAAGGGGACGATCAAGAATCTTCAGCAGCAAAAAGAAGACGTTTCTAAGGTTGAGGAAGGAATGGAATTCGGAACCGAGATCGAAGCGCGGATCGAGATCCAGCCCGGTGACTTTATTGAGGCGTTTGACATTGTAAAGAAATAGTTTTCTGATATACTTGTATGGCTCGCCGAAAAGAACAGGTTGCCGAACTGCTCAAAAAAGAAGCGGCAGCGTACTTGAATGACATCTCCCCCACGAACTGCCTTGTCACCGTGACGAACGCGACGATCAGCAGCGACTATCAACACGCCACGATCTATATAACCGTCTTCCCCGACGAACACACCGAAAACATCCTGACACTTACCGAAAAGAATATCTACGGTCTCAAGGAGTATATGAAGTCACACACTCAGCTCAGCCGGATCCCGTGGTTGACCGTTGAACTCGACCGGGGCGAAAAGCACCGCCAACGAATTGATGAGCTGTCGCGTGATCTGTGATACGCTGACTGAACAAACGGCCTGGTGGCGAAGTGGTAACGCGGCGGTTTGCAAAACCGATATGCGGGGGTTCGATTCCCCCCCAGGCCTCACGGAAACTGACAGGTTTTCGAGGTGGACTGGAGTACGCAACCTTCGTTGCGTACGAAGGATGTAACCGTATTTTTCTAGATCTCGATTGCCGGGGTGGTGAAACTTGGTAGACATAGGAGACTTAAAATCTCCGGGACATTGCGTCCGTGCGGGTTCAAGTCCCGCCCCCGGCACACGTAGCTTTATTCAGCAGTAAGTCTGTGATATAAAAAGGAACATAGTTTTTATCATCCGCCCATAGCTCAGTTGGTAGAGCAGTCGCCTCTTAAGCGAACGGTCCTTGGTTCAAATCCAAGTGGGCGGACAACGTTATAGCGTGATCACTGGATTCTTTCAGAAGCGTAGCGGTCTCCCGTAGACTCACCCACCCCAAGCGAACTGCTTCACTCGCAAACTCTTGACACTCTTTCCTGAAAGGAGTTTACTTGTGGAATGCCAATCACCTCACGCCGCACCACGGCTATCCTTGCCTTCACCGTACTCACCTGCGTGGCTATACTGCTGCCGCTGTTCGCTTTTTCCACGACCACTCCAACCGGCACTGTCCCCACCAGTACGGCTGAAATAAACCAGACCGGAACCTCAACCGGTACCACCGCGCCGGAGGTCCCCGCCGGCGCCCGAGCGATCAGAGACCTCGATATAATCGCCTTTGGCGACAGTCTCACCGTCGGCGTCGGATCAACGGATGAAGGCTACGTATCCGATCTCGAGCGCTGGACCGATCTCTCGATCGACAACCAGGGCCGGACCGGTGATACAACCGCGAAAGCCCTTGAACGCCTTGACACGGCCGTGCTTCAGAAACACCCCGACATCGTGATCGTTCTTCTTGGCGGTAATGACGTCCTTCAGAATATCGCAAAGGAGGAAACGTTCGACAACCTAGAGAGTATTATTACCCAGATCCAAGCTACCGGCGCCGAGGTCATCCTCGCCGGCGCACACGGACAGCTGTTCCGTTTAGACCGCGAACGTGAGTATCGTGATCTTGCCCGTGACACAGGCGCGGCGTACGTCAACAATGTTCTGCGTGGCATACTCGGCAATCCGTCCTTTCTGGATGACGCGGTTCACCCGAATGACCGCGGCTACGAACGGATGGCTGAGCGGATCTTTGCGGTCCTTCAGGACGTGATCGCGGAAGATATTGAGACCGTCGGAGTAAGCGGCTCGTGCGAACCGGACCGGGAGCGGGTTGAGCATAACCAGCGCGTTGAGTGGCGGGCATTTGCCGTCGGAGGCAATTCCGGCACGTTCAGCTACAGCTGGAACGGGAGCGAGGAGCTGGAGGGAATCGGGACCCGTGCCACTATTCGCTACCGCGAAGCCGGCACGAAAAGCGCCTCCGTCACCGTCTCGACCGACGGGGAAGATCCCGCCACTTTCACCTGCGCCCCGAGCGTTACGATCATTGAGCCGCCACTCACCGGTTCGTGTACGGCTGAATTGAATGTTACAAGTCGTGAAATTACCTGGGAAGCAAACGCGCGCGGCGGTGTAGATCCGCGCACGTATACCTGGAGCGGCTCGGAAGGTCTCGATGGAGAAGGACGTACGGTCACCAAGGAATACTTTGACGACGGTATCAAAAACGGAACCGTCACGATCTCATCGGGCACGCAGACGATCACGCTTCCCTGCAAGGCGGAGTTTATGCAGTTCCCGCCGGAAAGACTGGCGAACGCACGACTTTCGTGCGATGTTGAACAGCCTCCCTACGTCATCGGTGAAAAAGTCAGCTGGCGCGCCCGAATATTCGGGACCGACTCACGCGACTTCTCGTATGAATGGGACGGTGATCACGACCTCGATCAAGACAACGACCACGCCAATCGAGCGATCGGCGAGTACGAAACCACCGGGATCAAACGGGCACGAGTTGTAATCGACACACCCGAGCGAAATCTCACGTTTCAGTGTGCCGTCGCGGTTGTTGAGCAAGCTCCCAACGGATCGAGTGGGTGCTTTATCGCGACCGCCGCGTACGGAACCGAACTTGCTCCCGAGCTGACCCACCTGCGCACTTTCCGCGATACAACGCTGCTACCGAACCCGGTTGGCAATTCCCTCGTCTCGCTGTACTATACAGTGAGTCCGGCACTCGCCGATGTGATCCGCGAGCACGAGTGGCTTCGTACCGCAACCCGGTACTCACTTACTCCGGTGGTGGCGTTAGTGAAATAAAGAAGGGCAGGTGGTGGAATTGGTATACACGCTAGCCTTAGGAGCTAGTGGCTTTACGCCTTGGGAGTTCAAATCTCCCCCTGCCCACAACAAAATCGCCGACAGGCATTTTTGTTGTGGGCAGGAGCAGGCAAACTTCTTTGCCTGCGTGAGAGATTTGAAAGGCGGAGGCATATCGTACGCAGCCTGCCTGCGCAGGCAGGCAGGCGAGTACGTTGCCGAGCCCGGCCAGGAAGCACTTAGCGAACGAAGACTGAAGGGATGAGTGAGCTTAGTGACTTGACGGCGAGTCTCCCCCTGCCCACCTTGAGTTCCACGAAAAATTAGCCGGGGGCGTAGCTTATCGCAAGAAAAGCGTCACACGGACTCAAAAAAGTTGCCGGTTATTCAGGATATTTCAGGAATACTGACCGGTCAGCTACGTTGATACCGCACGTGGTCCCAGAGAGATATGGACATACAAAAACCGATCGGCTCGCCGATCGGTTTTTGATTTTTCCCCCACACTCACCCCGTCACCTCAAAAAATGTAGAGGTCAGCGATCGGAATGTCGAACGTCACGGCGATGATCCGAATGATCCCGTAAACCGAGATCATAATAAACAAACCAACCAGTCCGTAGACGATATTTTTCTTTCCCTGCTCGCGCGCCTCGCCACCCTCCTCGCTTGCGATGAAGGTAACGATACCCCAAGCGAACAAGACGGTCGCCAGCGTGAAGAGCAGGAGAATGATTGGGTTGAGGATCGTGGCGTTGATCCGATCAAGAAGTTCTGTAACGGTATCAGGCATTATGTATGCACCCTCTACCTGTTTAGACTGACCGTTGGTACTGATTGATCACCTTGTTCGTCAATTCCGAGCTGATCACCGATGAAGGCAACGATACCCCAGATCAGCGCAGCCACCGTCAGGGCGATCACACCACCGACCATTATGCGCTTGCCTTGGTCACGGGCGTCTTCGTTATCGGCGTTGAACACATACCGTGCCAGTCCGTAAAAGAACGCGACGACGATCAAACCAAAGGCAATTGGAATAAGTAGATTTATAATTTCCTGAACCGATGTAACAAGATTTGTTACTTCATCCAACTGCGCAAAAGTGACGATTGGCGTGAATACAGCAGCTGTTGTTATCGCTGCGTACATTGAAAAATATTTTTTCATACGTGAAATCTTATAAGCACCCATTATTGATAATACGTAATAAAGGTGTCTTGTCTTTTATTATAGTCGGCTTAGCTGTTAAGCGCCACAAGCAGAGTTGTGGACAACCCGAGGCCTGACGCTGGCGCCTATCGTGCGTTCGCGGTCAGAACCAGTACTCACCAAAAAAGAATGCCGCGCAGTATCTCCCCCGCGGCTCCTAGTCAGGCCCAGCACCGCGACCAACAAAAATCTATGCCGGAACGAGAGAGCCCTTAAACTAGCGGACATCAACGCACGGAACACCGAACGGAACATCAGAGCACAGCGGCGCCCCGCCCCCACTTGATCCTCCGCCCGACGAGCCGCCACCTGATCCCCCGCTCCCGCTTCCACCCGGACCCTCAGAGATATCGATCGTCGTAACGTCAGTAATTCCCAAATCACCACGAATAAAAGCAACGATCCCCCAGATCAGCGACGCAACGGTCAAAGCAAGTATTCCGCCGATCATAATCCGCTTACCCTCGGCAACCGCGGTCTCGTTTCCGGACTGAAAAACGTACTTCGCCAGACCCCAGAAAAACGCCAGCACAATAAGGGCAAACGCCACGACAACCAAGGAAGTGACGATGTTCAACGCGCTGCCGAGGATCGCTTCAAGCTCGGCGGCCTGCGCACTCAGTGGCAGAGCAACCGCACCACCAAGCACGCCGCCAAGCGTGAGCGTCCTATACCCGTTCGGGGCGGATTGATTGTGCCGAAAAAATAGGTTCATATCTCGATACCCTCACTCATACTCTCCTACCCCGTCGGCAGAAGAAACGTTCCGAATCCCTCAGTAAATCCAAACTCGCCGTAGAAAAACGCCAGGATACCCCAGATCGAAAACAGCACAAAGATAGCCAGGATGCCCCAGGTCATCATAAACTTACCCTGCTGAACCGCACCCTCGTTTCCGGCCTGAAAGACGTACTTCGCCAGACCCCAGAAGAACAGCGCCACCGCCGCCACCGACAGAAGCGGAAAGACCACACCGAGAATACTCAGAATTTCACCGATCACTTCCGCGAATGTCTCCGGCTGAGCAGCAACACGCTGCGGTAGCGCCATGACCAATAAGAAAAACACGAGTGACGGAATATACTGATAGCTGATTTTTTTGATCATACAGACGTTAATTACACAGCCCCGGAATGTTGTTGTTTGTGATCTCACAGAGCGTTCCCTCGATCGCCGTGGCGATAACCCACGAACCCAGCAGCACGGCCGTCCCGATAACCGTCCAGACGAACGCCGTGCGCGCCGTCTCAAGCTTTGCGGCGTTCCCGCGCGCGGCGACAAAGAGAAAGCCGGTGTAGATGATCGCTATCACCACAACAACCGACGCGATCGGCAAGATAACATCCGTGATCACAATTTGAATAAACTCCATCAGCGTGGTCGGCCCGCCTGATCCAAACGGGTTCTGCAAACCGTGAGAAGTCGCCCCGGCCACAGCCGGTGCAAGCAAGAGCACGAAAGCGGCACAAACAAGACCGTGGGCAAAAAAAGTAGTGAGATATTTCATACGGATCGCTTTACGGATTAAGGAACTGTAAATAATTCGGGTCGTCCGGATCACCACTGCCTTCGTCGAGTAGCACGCTGGCAATAGTATACACGATCAGCCAGGCAGCCAACACAAAGACAAACCCGATCGCGACGGTAGCAAATACCTGTTTGCCCTGCGTTATCTTGCTCTCGTTACCCTGCGCTGAGATCAGTAGGTACCCGGCGTACGAGAACATAATTGCGGCGACCGGAATAGTGAAGAGAATGATCCAGGTGATCACATTCTGGATCAAGACCATAAAATGATTGAACTTACACTGTTCCGGGCCGTTGACGATTCCGTCCGGGCTGTCCGATTCAAGATTCCACCCCCCCGAATCATCAAGCCTGTATGTACCGGTATCACATCCGCACGGCACCAACCCGCCCAGCACACCGCCGGATGGAGCGGCTCGACAGTCCCCGGCTCCTTGGGCGCTCACTCCGACCGGCAGCACCAACGCAACCATAACCACACAGACCGCCCCGAGAGAGAGAACGGTCGGCGCCAGCGCCGGAAATCGTCGGTGTATTTTTTGAAGCATTATGGTCATTTTCAAAAAATATTCTGCAGTTCGTTATTCGCCCGGCTTACGGCGTCGGCTGTACGCAACCGGCCGGACTGGATTGCCTGAACCATATCGCGGAAAATCTCGGTACTTCGCGCGGGATTCGGATCGAGCCAGGCGCGGGCGATATGCACGGAATCGTAGAACACGATCATATGCGCCCGATTTTGCCGCTCGCCCAGAAGATCGCGTCGGACCGGAGGAAGTTCAAGAAGCTCAGCCGTGCGCAGCGAGCCTTCCCGGTCACTCAGCAACATTGCGGCAGCAAGCGCCGCCCCTTTGTTCGGTGAGCGATTGAGGATCGCCAGACCTTGAACCCGGGCGACCGTAAGCTGCTCGGTGCTTTCAGAGGCCTGGGGAAGGAGTTCTACGCCGAAATCAAGATTTGGGTTCTGCGCGATAAGATCTCGTCGCTCCGAAGCGAATCCGAAGTACACAGCCAGATCACCGTTGAGAAATGCCTGCCGCGACTCCGGCAGCGCGCTGTTCCAGGTGTAGACCGGCCGGCTCGAGTTGGCAAACTGGGTATAGAAGTTGACTGCGGTTACCGCGGGCGGCAGCAGTCCCGACCTCGAGCTTTGAATCAGCGCCGCCTGGTAACCATCACTTGTTCGACGAACAAGCGACGAGCCGGACTGCATCATCAGCGCCGCAAGAATGCTCTTGGCGTTTCGAACATTATCAAAGTTCCCCAACGCAACCATCGAACGATCGATCCGCGAACCATCACGGAGAATAAAACTCTTCATCGGGTCGTCGTTAAAGCTTGCCCAGGTACGTGGTGGATTCACAACGCGGTTTTGGTCAAAGAGGGTTCGGTTCCAGTACAAAACCAAAGGATCGATGGTCAACGGCAGACCGACCACGCCGTCCGGCCGAAGAAAGATCTCTCCGGCGCGGGCAAACGTTGATTGGAACCGGCGCTCGTCGTAGGTCTCAAACGGAATCGTCCATATCTTGTCTCGATGCATAACGATTTTGTCGTTCGGCATCAACACAAGATCCGGCCCTCGTCCCGCAGCAAGCGCCTGCAGAAGCTCATTATCGAACGATTCCGGGGCGATCTGCCGGTACTCGATCAAAACCGGCGCATCGTCGGGTACGGCTCGCTGAATAACACCGTTCATTACCGTGGTCGGAACCGTGCCCCACAGGGCCACACGCGTCGTTCCGCCACCGCCAACACCGGAAAACATCGAAATAGCAAGAAAGCCGCCAACGATCGCCACACCGAATCCGATCAGTATCGCGAGTTTAAAGGGAGAAAGTTCGGTCATACGTTATTCGTCATTACAAATCCGTAGTGATGCTCCCCGGTGGGAACATCGTTAGCCGGAGTGAAACCCGCCAGCTCAAACAGCTCGCGCGCCGTTTCTTCCGGCACAACCTGATCCTCGGCCGGTCCCAGCCCGCCGTACGATCCGGACCAATCCACCACCAGCACCTTCCCGCCGGGTTTGAGGATCCGTGCCGTCTCGCGCGCCATTCCGGCCGGATCGTCGATCTGGAACAGCGTGTTAGCGATGATCACGGCGTCGATCGAGTCGCTCCGCAGTCGGGTTCCGTTCTCAACCTCGATATTCCCCCACGCCACCTCGACGTTACTGTACCCTTCGTCGGTCGCCGTTGACTTGATCTTCTCGAGCATATCTTTGCGCACATCGATCGCGAACACCTTGCCTCCGGACCCGACCAATTCGGCGGCGGCGAGCGTGTAATATCCGGCCCCTGCGCCGAGGTCGGCGACGTGCTGACCCGGCTGGAGACCGAGGTGTTGGCAGTTTTGAGTAGGGTCAGTCATACGATCAGAAAAAAAAGGGGGGGCGCTGGCGGGGACACAAACGGGAAACGATTCTGTATTTTCAGTATAGCAAAAAGCAAAAGCTCCTGTCAGGGGATAACTAGATGTTCTCCCGGCACGCTCCCGATGTCCGGCACTGCGTCTGTTTTAAAAAAACAGTCGTGGCGGGCCGATCGACTGCTTTCGTTTTTTCTCCGATCGGCCTCTGCCGATGCTCTCTCGACCGCCCCGCACGTCCCACGCCTACAAACCTACATCTACAAACCCACGCCTACAAACAGATGACCGACGCGATCTCATCTTTCTCACGCAGTTTCATTATTCGCACACCTTGCGACACGCGGCCGAGGTGCGGGATCTCGTTGAGGTCCGTGCGGATTACCTGACTCTTTTTGGACATTACCACGAGCTCGGTCTCTTCCTCGGTCACCACCCGAATTGCGATGACGTTTCCTGTTTTGCTCGTCACCTTCGCGGTCTTCACGCCGCTGCCGCCACGCTTCTGGCGCTTGTACTCGCTCAACGCCGTTATCTTTCCGTACCCGCTCGCGGTCAAAACCAAAAGACCGGGTTCGTGGGCATCCGCCCGTACAACCTGCGCCCCGATCAGATAATCTCCCGACGCGAGCTTCATTCCGCGCACCCCGGTGGCACTGCGGCCCATCTCACGAATATCCTTGGCGCTGAACCGAATAGCTTGCCCGTACGCGCTGACCGTCACGACGTCGTCCCCGGTGTTCACAAAATCAGCCTTGATCAGTTGATCGTTATCGCCGAGCTTCATCGCGATCAGACCGTTTCGGCGCACGTCGTAGAAGTTCTCGGCTTTCACGCGTTTTGTCACGCCCTGCTTGGTCATCATCAAGACCGAGAGGTCGTCGCTCTTTTTGATCTCTTTGGGCATCGGCAGCACGGTCGTGATCTGCTCCTCGGCTTCGAGCGGCAGAAAGTTCATCACCGATTTGCCGCGGGTCGCCCGTTTGCCTTCCGGTACGTCGTACATCTTTGTTTGATAGACCTTACCGAGGTCTGTGAAGAACAACAGATCGTTGTGCGTATTCGCCGTCAGGAAAGTGTGCACAAAATCGTCGTCTTTTGTTGCGATATCAACAACACCCACCCCGCCGCGTTTCTGTTTCTTGAATTCGTCGGGACTCATTCGTTTAATGTATCCGCCGTCGGTCAGGACCAGCGTTGATTCTTCGTCCGGGATCAAATCCTCGACCGACATAGACTTAACGCCGGTTTTCACGATCTTCGTGCGGCGTTCGTCGCCGTACTGTTTTTGCATCTCCGCCAGCTCGTCCTTGACCACTTTGCGAATCTTTTTTTCATCTGAAAGAATCGCTTTGAGCTCGGCAATGAGCTTCTGCACCTCGTTGAGCTCATCCTCGATCTTCTGGCGCTCCAGGCCGGCAAGTTTCTGCAGGCGCATTTCGAGGATCGCCGTCGCCTGCCGATCGGAGAATTTGAACTCCTTCATCAAGTTCGCGTGCGCGGTCTGCGTATCCTTTGATTTTTTGATGAGCTTGATGATCTCATCGATGTGGTCAAGCGCCTTCTTGAGTCCGAGCAGGATATGCTCGCGCGCCTCGGCTTTATCAAGGTCGTGTTTGGTTCGCCGAGTGATCACCTCGATACGGTGGGCAATGAACTGCTCCAGAATCCCCTTGAGCGACAGCGTTTGCGGGATTCCGTCGACCAACGTCACCACGTTGTAATGAAACGTATCTTCCAGCTGTGTGTATTTGTAAATATTGTTCAGGACGTTCTGCGGATGCCCGCCCCCCTTGAGATCGATCACGACCCGGATCTCGTCGGTTGACTCGTCGCGGATATCCTTGATCCCTTCGATCTTTTTATTGCGCACCAGATCGGCGATCTTGATGATCAGGTCGGCCTTGTTCGTCCGGTACGGTACCGATGAAATAATGATCTGATGCGTCCCCTTCGCCCCCTCAACGATCTCGGCTTCGCCGCGCACCACCACGCCTCCTTTTCCGGTGGCGCTGGCGTGATGAATATCCGCTTCGTTAAAAGCGATCCCGCCCGTCGGAAAGTCCGGACCTTTAATGTGTTCAAGAATATCTTCGTTCGTTGCCTTCGGCGTGTCGATCAAGTGGTTGATCGCGTCGACCACTTCGTTGAGATTGTGCGGCGGAATATTGGTCGCCATACCGACCGCGATCCCCAGGGTTCCGTTCAAAAGCAGGTTCGGCACTGCCGCCGGCAGAACGATCGGCTCTTTTTTTGTCCCGTCGTAGTTTGACCGGAAGTCAACCGTGCTCTTCTCGATGTCCCGGAGCATATCGCCGGAGATCTTGGTCATTTTTGCCTCGGTGTATCGCTGAGCCGCCGGCGGGTCATCGTCGATCGAACCGAAGTTTCCCTGACCCCAGACAAGCGGATACCGCATCGACCACGACTGGGCAAGGTTCACCATCGCGGCGTAGACCGACGAATCGCCGTGCGGATGGTAGTTACCAAGCACCTCACCGACGATCGCGGCGGATTTACGAAACTTCCCTCCCGCCGTCAGGTTCATCGTATGCATCGCGTATAAAATACGGCGCTGGACCGGCTTGAGACCGTCCTTAACATCGGGCAGGGCACGCGAAGTGATCACGGACATTGCGTAGTCAAGGTACGAGTCCTTCATCTCGTCAGTTATGCTCGCCGGAACGACATGCTTTGCCGCCGCCACCTGTTCGGGTGTCAGTGCGTTTTCGTCTTCGTTATTTGTATTTGAATTCTTTTTTTCTGCCATACTACCGATACGTGATCTTCTGAGCCGGGTGTTCGTATCTTATACCTTCCTTCTCTCTCATTCAACCGATTCAACCGGAGGCGTGCCCGAAGCGTTCGCTGCTTTTCCGCGCGTGTCCGACGATGACGCGGTTGATTCGCTGTTTGTAGCCGCTGTGGACGAAGCCAGCCCGTCGAGGAACTCCCGCGTCGATGTCGCGGTAATGGGCCCTTCTTCGCTCTCGAGCTCAAAAACCGGCGGACGCGGCGCGGCACCGCTCTCAAACATACCGGTGACCGATGCGGAAAACAAACCGAACGAATCCGCCGTTTGAGACAGACTCTGTTCCCAATCGGTCATCCGGAACCCTACCCACACGACTAGGATCAGCGCCGTAACTCCACCGGCAATAAGCAACGCCATTTTTTGCCGCACTTCGGGAGGCTTTTTTTGAAGATCGCTGATCCACGCCATACGTTCGTATACGCCGCGCTTACTGCGCGGCAAGAACAATGATCTCCCCCTCTTTCGCGGCCACGTCCTTTTGCTTGAGGGTGAGCTTATCGACTGATGTCACCTTCTCGCGCCCTCCCTCTTCAAGGAACGTCGTAATGCCGTCGCCGTCTTTTCCAGGGGCGTTGTGGAGCATCGGAATAATAACCTTCGGCTCAAGCGAGACGGCAAGCTTGTACGCATCGGCGGCATCCAGAACCCCGTTACCACCGATCGGCGTGAACAGGATGTCGATGTCCTCCAGGGCTTCACGAGCGTCCTGCGGTACCTCGCGCTCACTCAACGCACCCAGATAACACAGCGTCATTCCTTCCAGCTTCACCACGTAGATCGTGTTATGCCGCTTTTTTCCGTCGTACTGCGATTCCGAGAGATACCCGCGGATCACGACGCCGCTGACCTCGTACTCTCCCGGACCGCGCGCAATAAACGGCTCTTTCTCGCCGTACGTAACCTGCTCCACACCGTTAAAATCAGGATGCTCGGTGCTGATCAGCGCGGCGTTTGCACCGAATCGAGCCGGCTTATACGTCGAGCTTTTTTTCGAGATCGGGTTGAATGCCAGGGTAATGTCACCGAACTGAACTTTGAAGCAGGCGGCGGTGTGGTAGGTAATGATCATACTCGGTCACAGTTCACAGTTAAAAACACGTACAAATATACAAACACCCGCTCTATGGGGATGCGTCCAGTATACCATATACCGCCCTTCAACGCATCCCTGCGGACCCCGGAGAATCCTTTGACACGGGGCTCAATTTCGGTATACTGGCTGCTATGTCCCTTCTCTCAC
>JBBDHZ010000133.1:0-12648 GCA_040880645.1 Minisyncoccota bacterium | reverse complement strand
TCCTTTGACACGGGGCTCAATTTCGGTATACTGGCTGCTATGTCCCTTCTCTCACCAGAAGGTAGGTGTATTAGTAACTGCAGTTTGTAGGGTAACCCACCCGCGGTGACCACGGCCACGAGAAACGACGCCGGTGACCCTTACAGACCGCCCTGTTCCCGATACTCGCTCGGCTCCATCACTGGTCCGAGGGGTTCCGGAACGCTTACATATTTATGACCACATCAACGCTGAAGGATGACGCAACGCAGCCGAGCATAGCTACGGCGGAAGAAAGCCCGGCCGGAACCGTGTCCGCCGACAAAAATCCGGAAATTACCCACCAGGCCCAGACACCCGAAGAGATGCATACCGTCGATCTGAGCGGTCACGATGACGTTATGGCCGGTATTCTCGAGGAGACGCCCGAGCCGCCCGAGAACGGTGATATCGTTGAGGGACCGGTTATCGGTCACGGAAAGAACACTCTGTACATTGACCTGCCACCCTTCGGGACCGGTATTATTTTCGGTAAGGAGTACATCAACGCCCGCGACCTTATCAAACGCGTCGCGATCGGCGACACCGTCACCGGAAAGGTGGTTGAGCGGGAAGGCTACCAAGGCTACATCGAGGTGAGCCTGAAGGAGGCTCGCCAGGCCCTGATCTGGAGTGAAGCCGAGGAGCTGGTCGCCAACAAGACCGTGCTCGAGCTGCCGGTCATTGAAGCGAACAAAGGTGGGTTGATCATCAGCTGGCAGGGTATCCAGGGCTTCCTTCCTGCCTCTCAGCTCAAGACGGAGCACTACCCGCGCGTCGAGGACGGCGACAAAGACCGTATTCTCGACGAACTACGCAAGCTCGTCGGCGAAAAACTCTCGGTCTCGATCATCTCGGCCGTACCAAGCGAAAGCAAACTGATCTTCTCGGAGAAGACCCCGGACGCCGAAAACAAGGAGAAGATCATCGACCGCTACTCGCTCGGCGACGAGGTTGTCGGTGAAGTAACCGGCATTGTCGACTTCGGTATCTTTGTGAAGATCGAGGACGGCCTCGAAGGACTCGTACACATCTCCGAGATCGACTGGTCACTTGTAGAAGATCCCAAGGAACTTTACAACGTCGGTGACGAAGTTCGTGTCAAGATCGTCGACATTAAAGACGGCAAGATCTCGCTCTCAATCAAAGCGCTCAAAGCGAACCCGTGGAAAGAAGCGGAGAAGCACTACCAGCGCGGAGAGGTTGTTCGCGGCGTAGTGATCAAGTACAACAAACACGGCGCCCTCGCTTCGATCGAAGAAGGGATCGCCGGACTTATTCACGTTTCTGAATTCGGAAACACGGATGCGTTGCGTGAGGCGCTCGAGCTTGGCAAGACCTATCCGCTCAAGATCACCCTCTTTGATCCCGACAGCCAGCGTATGGCCCTCACGCTTGTTGATGAAGAAGGTAATCCGGTCAACAAACAGACCGCGCAGCCACCGCGCCAGCCGGCTTCGGATAAAACATCCGCCGACAACACGGCAAGTGAGAATACCGCCTAACCCGCCCGAGGCACGTTGTGCCCTGATACAAAACGTCCAAAGCCTGGCTTTGGACGTTTTGTTATATCTTGTTGTATCCGCCGGTGTGCGTATGTATACGAAAACTACTATTCCGGCTCCGGCGGCGCCTCGTTGACCGTATCTGCCGATGAATCGAGGGCGGGGTCAGGGGGCGCGTTATACCGCGACATTGCCCGGTCAACCCCGTCACGGACAAGAAGCGCCACAGCCTCAACGAGCATCGGACCGATCGTATCCGCCACCCGCGCTGAAAAATGCGGATTCGGACGAAGGACGTACTCGGTCACCGTCCGCTCCCCTTTCGGTTTACGTATTTCGCCGTTCTCATCATTCGGAGCAATGCCGACCTTGATCCGAATGAAGACGTCGGTCTCGAGCGCCCGCGCGATCGACTCCACTCCGTGGTGTCCCCCGGCTCCACCGCGCCGGGTTATCTTTATCCGTCCCTGCGGCAGATCAATATCGTCATGCACCACGATCAGCTGCTCGGTCAGCTCGGCTGGCGGAACCTGTTTAAGGAGCGCGCGAACAGTCTCACCGGAACGGTTCATATAGGTTTCCGGTTTGAGCAGTGCGATCGTCGCGTCGCCGGATGCACCGATGGATGTTAACGCATTCAGGACGTTATCCCGCTTCCAGTCGGTTCCGTTCCAGGCGCTTCGGAAAATATCCAGGATTTGAAACCCGACATTGTGCGGCGTGTTCTTATATTTTTCATCCGGGTTGCCGAGCCCGATAATGTGATACGTTCCCTGTTCCATATACGTAGGTACTGCCATTATACATACGGACGAACACAAACCAATGACGTCCCCCTGACCCGAAAATAAAAACAAATCACTTCTTTGCTTGTGTCAACGACTCTCTCTGGAGTACAATACGACCACGTAACCGGTAACGTGACGTGGTATGAGTATCGATCTTCCCCAAACACCCCCTCCTCCTCAACCGCGCTCATCCGCCTCATCGTTTCTCCTGGATGTCATTCGCTTTGCGTTTATTGCGCTGATCATTGTCATTCCGTTCCGGATCTTCATTGCTCAGCCGTTCATCGTCAACGGCCAGTCGATGGCTCCGACGTTCGACACCGGAGAGTACCTGATCGTCGACCAGCTTAGCTATCAATTCAGCGACCCGAACCGCGGCGACGTCATCGTGTTCCGCTCCCCGCGTAATCATTCCGTCTACTTTATCAAACGCATCATCGGTCTGCCCGGCGAAACCATTGAGATACAGCGCGGCCGAGTCATTATTCACAACAACACCTATCCTGACGGTATTCGACTCGATGAACCGTACGTCGAACACATCGACAACGGCAGTTTTCAGGCAACCCTCAAGAACAACGAGTACTTTGTTATGGGAGACAACCGCCAGGCCAGCTCGGACTCACGCAGCTGGGGAGCGCTTGAAAAAAGCCTGATCCAAGGCAGACCCATTCTTCGCCTGTTTCCGTTGACACACCTCGACCTGTTGCCGGGCACGTAGGAGCAGACCCTCGCCGGTGACCGCTCGAATTACTCACTAAACCCAAGGGCACTATGGCACCATTTTCATCATCATCCTCGGAGGAACGTAACGCATACGACACCGCAACCATTTTCCCTGAATCACTCCCGCTTCTCGACCAATTTGATACCGCAGCCGAGATCGCGATGTACTACGGCTTTGCCCCGATCCAGACCCCCTCGATCTCCCGGGACGACCGAGCGGATTCAAAACGACTTCACGCATTTGATCGATCGGCGTTTGTCTGTGCCCCCGAGGAAAAGACCTCGCTCCTCCGGCTGTACCACGCCAATAAATTTCACAAATGCTCGTACCCGCTCCTGGTCTACTACCCCCGCTCGCGCAACGCGACCGGCGTGCCGGCCGATTCCAACGTCCACGTCGGCCTCGACGTGATCGGTGCTTCTCATAGCGTGGCCGACGCCCTGACGATCCAGACCGCGTACTGCATTCTCAAAGAAGAGGGCTACGAGAATATGATCGTTGACATCAACAGCATCGGCGACCGTGATACCGTTCAGCGGTTTGAACGCGCCCTGATCCAGTTCTATCGTGATCGTATCAGCGAGCTTCCGCCGAAGTACCACGAAATCCTCAAGAACGACCCCTTCGATATGCTGCAGTTCACCGGCGATCCGGTCTGCCAGCAACTCAACGACGATGCTCCCAACGCGATCAGCTTCCTCACCGATGCCAGCCGCCATCACTTTATGGACGTCCTCGAACATCTTGAGGAGCTTGGTGTTCCGTACCGGATCAAGAACACGCTGGTCGGCAATCGAAACATTTCGTCTCAGACTGTTTTTTCTATTCGTGAAGTGAACGATGAACTTGAAGAAACAACGCCGCCGCTGGCGATGGGCACCCGGTACAACCGCCTGAGCCGCAAGATCCGTCTCGGGCACGACATTAGCGCGGTCGGGATCTCCCTCTCCTACGCCCCGCGGCGGAAAAGCGCACGCGGAAGGAAAACACCCCTGCAGCCCCGGCACTTTTTCGCCCACCTCGGCGACATCGCCCGCCAGCGCAGCCTAGCACTGATCGACGAGCTTCGGCTGGCTCGCATTCCGGTCTATCACTCGCTCGTCCGCGACAAGATCCGCGAACAGCTGGCGCGAGCCGAGCACCTCGATCTGCCGTACGTGATCATTATGGGCCAGAAGGAAGCGATGGAGAACGTGGTCGTTGTGCGCAACTCCCAGACACGCGCCCAGGTGACGGTACCCGTCCCTGATCTTGTTGCGTATCTCAAACGCCACGCGATGTAGTTTTGCCGACTATACATAAACAGGAGCTACAGGGCAGACACCGCCGGCACCCGGCAGATGCTTGTTGTCCAGACCTTTGTCAGACCCCCGGGGTCTGACAAAAGGGTTGGGCAACGCTGTGCTCAACACCGCTCTCAACACCACGCTAAACACTACGTGCTATAGGCTGTAGTGTTTAGGGCGGCTCTTTTAACCAATCTTTTGTCCAAATTTAGGGTTAGGAAGGTTCGTACCGTGTCAACCTGCCAGGTTGACACGGTAGTGGAGGGACAAATCTGCCGGGTCATACAGTATATTGCCTTGAACAACCTCCTGTGTTACACTTTTATTCCTATGGCACACAACGCAGAAGTCATCAAAAAAGGCAACGAAAACAACACCAGTTTGCTGCGCCGGTTTACCCGACGCGTCCAGAGCTCAAGCGTTCTGTCTTCCGCCCGAAAGCACCGGTACTACCAGCGCCCGCTCTCCAAGCAACTCACCAAGCAAAAACGGCTTGAGAAACTGGAACGACGCGCCAAGATCGAGTGGCTCGTAAAGCTCGGGAAGATCGGCGAAAAGACCGAAAACCGACGTCGCTAGGCGTGCTTCGTGTATGAAGATCCTTGCCGAGCATCCGGATTCTCGCGTCACCATCTCCACCACACTCAGGACAGTGAGCGCCCTTGACCCCGTCACGCAAAGCCTGGCGGGGTTTGAGTATGTCGCCCTGAAAAATGCAGTTCTGGGCAAACGATTTGAGTGCTCCCTTGTATTCGCGGGATCACAACGCATACAAACGCTTAACCGAACGTACCGGGACATAGACAAACCGACCGATGTCTTAAGCTTCTCGTACTCAAACGAGAGCGGTGAGGTCGTGATCTGTCCCGAGATCGCCCGGAACAAAGCGTCCGATTTTGACAGGGACCTCCCTCACTTTCTCGCATTTCTCTTTATCCACGGCTGCTTTCATTTGAAAGGAATGGAACACGGGGGTAGAATGGAACAAAGCGAAGCGCGCATCCGTCGTCGTTTTCAGGTGTAACTCCGTACACAACGTGAAATAGAACGCCGGGCGTGCTTCTCATTCATATGTCACGCACCACAACAGCAGGAATCGATATCGGCACCCATCACGTTAAGGTTGTTATTGCTGAACGCTCTCGAAACGCCCAGGGGAAAGTTGTCCCCCATATAATCGGCACCGGCATCGCGGAGTCCCGCGGTCTCCGACACGGCTATATCATAAACACGAACGAGGTGACAAACAGCGTTGCCGCGGCGCTGGCCGACGCGGAAAAGGCCAGCGGGACAAAAGTCGAGGAAGGGTATCTGGCTATCGGCGGAATAAGCCTAGAGAGCATTACCGCCAACGGAACCTCGACCGTCTCACGCGGCGACAACGAAATAAGCGACCTTGACCTCACCACCATCGAAGAAGCCTGTGAGGCGACCATCCCGCAGGCACAGCTCCAGAACCGCCGGATCATCCATCGGATACCGCTTGAGTACTCGATCGACGGCCAGCGGGTCCTCGGCAGTCCGATCGGTCTCAAGGGAATGCGGATCGAGGCAACGTATCTTTTTATTACCGCTCTTGAACCCCACATCAATGACCTTGTTGACGCTGTTGAGGGCGCCGGTGTCGAGGTGATTGATATGGTGGCCTCGCCGATCGCCGCCAGCCTGGTGAGCCTCTCAAAAAGCCAAAAGATCGCCGGCTGCGTCCTCGCCAATATCGGCGCGGAGACCGTTTCGATCGCCGTATTTGAAAACAACCTGCCGATCTCGCTCGAGACATTTTCGCTCGGGTCGACCGATATCACCAACGACATCGCGCTGGGATTAAAGATCCCGCTCGAAGAGGCTCAGCTGATCAAACACGGCGAGCGAACCAACACAAATATCTCGCGCCAGCAGTTAAGCGAGATCGTGAACGCACGACTGTCCGATATCTTTGAGCTGATCGAGACCCATCTAAAGCGCATCAAGCGCAATAAGATGCTTCCGGCCGGGATCATTATCACCGGTGGCGGGGCACGTATCGCCAACATCAGCGACTTGGCTAAGGCGTCACTTGAACTCCCCTCGCGCGTTGCCTCGGTGGAGTTCGGAAAACAGACCCCCGGGCCGATACAAGACGCCCGCTGGGCGGTCGCGTACGGTATCTGCATCTACGGACTCTCGTCAGGAAACGGCGGAGGGCGTGGCCGGCAGTGGCTCAAGCGTCTTTTCCCTCAGATCATCCGCTGGGTGAAGCAGTTTTTGCCCTAACGGATACCGCTTTAGGCGGGTTTGCATACTTTCAAAGTATGATATGATGTTTCCAACGCGGTTCTTTGAGTCACGAGATCGTACTCTGATAGAAGTCGGATAAAGGTCCGGATAGAGACCTATCGGGAGGTGATTTCGTTATTCAAAGTAGTCCGATACAGTAAGCTGATATTCATTGTATGCCACAAGTGAAACCAGAAGTTGAAGCGTTTGCGCGGATCAAAGTGCTCGGCGTCGGCGGCTCAGGAAGACACGCGGTCGATCATATGATCAACTCCAAAGTAAAAGGAGTTGAGTTTGTTGCGATCAATACCGACTCGCAGGACCTTCACCATTCACTCGCTAAAAAGAAGATCCACATCGGTAAGAACATCACCCGCGGTCTCGGAGCCGGTATGAACCCGGAGATGGGACGCAAAGCAGCCGAGGAGACCACCGAAGAGATCCAGGAGAGCATTAAAGGCTCAGATATGGTCTTCGTGGCCGGCGGAGTCGGTGGTGGAACCTATTCAGGCGCGGCGCCGATCGTTGCCCGCGCAGCCAAGGAACAGGGTGCGCTGACGGTTGGTGTGGTAACCAAGCCGTTCTTCTTCGAAGGCCAGCGTCGCCGCGAGATCGCGGACAACGCTCTGACCGAGCTTCGAAAGAACGTGGACGCCATCATTATTATTCCAAACGACCAGCTCCTCGCGGCGATCGACAAAGAGACACGCGCCACCGACGCCTTCGCGATGTGCGACGAGGTGCTCCGCCAGGCAGTCGAGGGTATCTCCGACCTCATCACCACACCGGGTGAAGTGGCGAACATCGACTTTGCGGACATCCGTTCCATTATGGAAAACGCCGGCCACGCCCTGATGGGTGTCGGGACCGCCAGCGGCGAGAACCGTGCCGTCGAGGCAGCAAAATCAGCGATCAACTCTCCCCTTCTCGAGCTCTCGATCGACGGCGCACAGGGAGTCCTGTTCTCGATCGCCGGCGGCGCCGACGTCACTATGTTCGAGATCCAAGAGGCCGCCAAGACCATCACCGAGTCGGTTGACCAGAACGCCAAGATCATCTTCGGGACCGTTGCCAGCGACAAACTCCGCAAGGACGAGATCAAGATCACCGTTATCGCCAGTGGGTTCCCGGAGCGGAGCGTACAGAGCGGCGGTGGTGCTCCGCTTGGGTCAGGTATCCCGGAAAGCGTGGCAGCACAGCAGCCGTCGCAACCGGCAGAACCGGCCACGCAAGAAAGCGCGGAGCCGTCATCCGGCGGACGTATTTTCAATTCTTTTGGCGGAGGAAATAAACAACAAACAGAGGCCGCGAGCCAATCAACTGAGGACGAGAAAAAGAAGGTTGAGATCGAGGAGGACGATGACGACGATGACTGGGGAGCCGTACCGGCGTTTCTACGTCGATCGAAGTTGAAATAACAGTATTCACTATTTAGAATTTTTCGTCACCGGTCTGACACAAAAGTTCCCGGCCTTAGTGCGTGACCCGTTACTACAAATGTATGACTGACTCTATGTACGATCTAACTATTATCGGTGGCGGCCCGGCCGGCGTAGCGGCGGGTGTGTACGCATCGCGTAAGCGGCTTAAAACTGCGTTCGTGACCGACTCGTTCGGGGGACAGAGCGAGGTGTCAACGGACATCCAAAACTGGATCGGTACGCCGTCTATCTCCGGAAACGACCTGGCTAAGAACCTTGAGGAGCATCTGACCACCTACGCCGGAGATATCCTTGATGTATTCAAAGGCGAGCGAGCAGAGACGGTCGAGAAGATCGAACCGTTTCATTTTAAGACAAAAACCAAGAGCGGTAAGGAGATTGAGAGCAAAGCGGTTCTGGTCACAACCGGCAGTCATCGACGTAAACTCGATATTCCCGGTGCGGAGAAATTTGATAACAAAGGTGTTACCTACTGCGCCTCCTGCGACGGGCCGCTCTTTGCCGGTCAAGATGTTGTTGTTGTCGGCGGCGGCAATGCCGGTCTCGAGACCGCGATGCAGCTTCTCGCCTACACTACAAGCGTAACCCTGCTCCACCGACGCGATGAATTCAAAGGCGACCCCGTCACGGTTGAAAAGCTCCAGAAGAACGAGAAATTTACCGGCATCACCAACGCCGAGCCGGTTAAGATACAGGGCGAGGCAATGGTTGAGGCGGTGGTCTACAAAGACATGCAGACCGGTGAGACGCACGAGCTCAAAGCAAGCGGTGTGTTCGTCGAGATCGGCCTTGTGCCGAATACCTCGTTCGTTGAAGACATCGTCGAGCTCAGTGAGTACAAACAGATCGTGATCGACCCGTGGACCCAGCAAGCGAGCGAGGACGGTCTTTGGGCGGCCGGCGACTGCACGAACGTGCTTTATCACCAGAACAACATCGCCGCCGGCGACGGGGTCCGCGCCCTGGAGGATGTCTATAAGAAATTGTTTGCGTAGGTGCCCGTGTTACGTAGCATGCTACGTAACAAATTACACCACATTTCTCCAATCGCAAGGTTAAACCTCGCGATTACATTTCAAGCACCACAAGGGTTTCTTGATGGTTTTAGTATAGCGGATTTTGAGGAGGTTGGGTCGCTCTCGTGAATGGGACAAATGGCACAGTACAGTCGAATTTCCATGTCATTTACACCATTGACACTATTTACCCCTTTTTGGTTTTATCATCAACGATAGCGTGCTGAATAATTTCCAAATTACAGCTATGATGCTCTTTACACCACGCTTCACATTTCTCTGCCCATTCTTTATCTGCGTACACAAGACTACATTCCTCACACTGCCAATTTTGATTCATATTCATTTGATAAACTTTAACCAAATTAATTTTGGAAATCCTTTTACAAAATCCCACAATGCGATTTTTCCACCGTGCAAAAATACAAACGGTCTAAGAGCGCCGGGAACTTCAGATACTGATTCTTTTGTTGCTTCTTTACCCTCTGAGAGCAATTGTAAATTTTCTCGAAGCTCCTTCGGATGATTCCACTTTGCTCGCCAAAAAATCTTTCCGTCTGAATCAATAATATACACCGAGTTAGGGAAGAGGCCATATGTTCTATGGGCTTCGCCGGAGATGTTATCTACCAGTATTTCTCTCGGATCAGAATACATAGCTTGACATTCTCGAGCGCGATTTTGTTTTTCGTCGTTCGATTGATGTGCTCCGCGCCTCTCGCCCGGATGTGCCTCGCGAATGTAGAGCACTAAGAATGTCGTATTGGGAAAGTCTTTAATCAGTTTTTTCATGCGTGGCATAACACCCACAAAAACCGGGCAAGTTATACTGCCCATTTCTAGCACCAACGGGGTGCCAAAATAATCAGACAGACGGACTTCCTTACCTTCCGGAGTATACGCAGTAAAATCTGGAGCTTCCTCACCGATTTCGGGAGCATCAAACTTATCATGAGCATAATCTTCGGGTTTGAAATGTGTATAATTGTATTCTTTCATGCAATAAGTTTAGAGATTAGAGATATTCTAACAATCCTTCGTAATTGATAAAGTCAAAGAGCTCATATCCGTACTGGATGGTAAGCCCAAAGTTATCGGTCACGAGAAGAGAGCCGAGCAGGATAAGGAACACACCACCAATGATTGATACCCACTTGAGGTACCTTGAGATACTCTCTATATAGTGAGTTGCTCCAGAGAACGCAAACGCGATGACGAGGAATGGGATAGCCAATCCGATTGAGAATATAGTGAGCATAAGCCCGCCCTGGAGAGCCGTACCCGATGTACCTGCAAGCAAGAGAATTGAACCGAGTATAGGACCAACACACGGCGTCCAGCCGAGCGCGAAGGTTCCGCCAATGAAGAAAGAGCTGGATGGTTTTCCGAGCGTGAGCCATTTTGGAATAGGGATTCTTTTATCAGTCTGAAAGAACGGTAGCTTGAAAACGCCGAGCATAAAGAGGCCAAAAAGTATAACCAGTACTCCGCCAATTCGCGCGAGCCATATGCGGTATGGCGCAAGTGCCGTTCCGGCAAATCCAGCAAGAACACCAAAGAGGATAAATACAACTGAAAAGCCGAAGATAAACGCGAGACCGTTTAAGAAAATCTTACGGCGTGCGCCTCTAGCTGTTTTTGGATCTTTAAGCTCCTCCTGATCAACACCACTGATAAATCCTAAATACGCAGGAACAAGCGGTAGTGTACACGGCGCAAGGAATGTCAGTAGTCCCGCAAAAAATGATGCTGCAGCAAGTCCTAAACTTAATTCAATCATATGTTTTTATTTTTATCTGCGCCCTCAAGAGATGAAGAAACGGCTGTGATAAGATCTTTAACTGTGCGTGTCTCATTAATCGCTTTGGCAGAAAGCAACACTTCAATCTCATCATTTATAATCGCGAAAAGTGCGGGGAGCGGTTCGTTTTTCTTATCCGGATACCGTTCATAGAACTCGTCACTGTGCAAAAACGCAACATCATATTGGAGTGAATCAACGAATGCCTTCCATTCTTCTTTCATTGAAACTGCCCCAAAGGTCACTTTACAAAGATTGCATTGATAGGTGTCGGGTGATACGGCTTTATGTACCGTATCTTTAAGAGACGAAAGAATGCCACTATTTGCATTGTAGACAAAAAGCAATTTCATACCTATTCGATAATTTTATTCGTATGCTCGCGCATCTCGTCTAACTCCATCGGGCCACGCTTATGCACCACGATCTCGCCGTCACTGTTCACAAAGATCGTCTCCGGCATCGAGAACCCGCCGATCGACTTGTAAAATGAGTCAGAGGAATCGAGAAGAAACAGCATATCGTCGGTTATACCGAGCTCATCGGTAAATCCCTTCGCCTTCTCTCGTGACTCTTGCCGGTCTATGGCGATAACCGTAACCTCACCTTCAAACTCTTTTTGCAACTCGGCGAACGCGGGGAGCTCTTCGGTACAGAATGGGCACCAGACCGCCCAGCTGTTTATTACTAGCGGCTCACCTCGGAATTCTTCAAGGGAAACTGTATCGCCCTCATAATCGACGAGAGATACGCTTGCAAATACATCGAAATCACTACCGCTTGAGTCAGTATCGACACCACCACGTTCAGATGAAAGGAAAACCGCAATTCCTCCAAGAGCAACCAACCCTACGATAATGATCAGATACTTTTTCATGGTTATTAATTATTACGTGCTCGTTCAACGACACTCATAATCTGCTCATACGGTAGTGCGCCGCTAAATGGTATCACATTCCCTGTCGGAGTTAGTACGACAGCAAATGGTGTACCTCGACCTCCTAGTGCAATTGCCTCATTGCGGTCTGCGACTATTTTCGCCTCTATCTCTTTACTATCATCCAGACACGTCCGAAACGCTTCCTCGTTCATTCCTAACGATACCGCAGTCTCTATACTAAACGCATCGCCAAGGCGCCTCTGATTATCGAACATCCTGTCTGAAAACTCCCAGAAAACATCGTTTCCACCAATTTGAGCGGCACATTCAGAACCTATGGCAGCCACTCTACCTTGTGCGTAATTCGCAAAATGTCTGTATACCCACTGCACATCTTCGTTTTCTTCAACAATTCTTGAAAGCGTAGGATGGATACGGGCACAAAATGAACAGTTGAAATCCGAGTACTCAACAATAGTGATTGTGGCGTTACTATTGCCACGCATGTGATCCTCGTCGCTCGGCATTCGAAACTCACCTTGAGATTCTGTGTTTGTATGACCTGAATTGCTTTCATTTATGGCAGTACCCCTACCATTTCCGGTAAGAGCGACTGCCCCGGCGATTACTAGGCCCGCAATAACAATTGCGACTAATACTCCGTATCTATTTTGTGTACCTGTTTTCATATAACTATGCAATTTCAAGCAAGGTTTTAAGTTTCGACTCATCAAACCCAACAATCATTTCATTGTCGACAAAGATAATAGGCACCCCCATCTGCCCGCTCTTTTTAACCATTTCCTGACGCTTTTCCGAATCAACTGACACATCGTGGTCAGTAAATTCAATATTGTTTTCTTTAAAAAACTCTTTTGCCGCATGGCAGAAGTGACAAGTAGGTGTTGAGTATATAGTTACATTTTTCA
>JBBDHZ010000132.1:0-4665 GCA_040880645.1 Minisyncoccota bacterium | reverse complement strand
CTCGTGCAGGAACATATTCATCCGCGACAGCGCCCACGTGCTGCCGTTGGATTCCTGACCGAACAGCGAAAAGTTGCGGCTGGGCGATCCATCCTTTTCACGAATCACCCGCGCGGTGCGAATCAGCAGCGACCCCGAACCGCACGCGGGGTCACAGATTTTGTCACCCGGCTTTGGATCGACCAACTTGGCCAGCAGAATCGAGACTTCTTTGGGTGTGTAAAATTCGCCCGCCTTCTTCCCCGCCCCGGCGGCAAAGCGTTCGATCAGGTACTCGTAACAGTCTCCAATGACATCGCGATTACTGAGGTGTGACGGCCGCAGATCGAGCGGCCGCTCGTCGCTGCCCCGTAAATCCTCCAGCAAGTTCTTCAGCCGCCGGTTACGGTCCTTCGTCTGGCCCAATGCGGCTTCGGAATTGAAATCGATGTTGCGGAAGACGTTCTCCAGCTTCGCCTTGTTCGTGTCCTCGATCTTTTGCAGCGCCATATTGATCAGCTCGCCGATATTGGCCGCCTCCCGATTAGTGTACAAAAAATCAAAATCGCAATCTTTGGGAAGGACGAACCGCTCGCGCGACAGCGCCCGCTCGACTCGCTTGCGATCACCTTTGTACTTCTTCTCGTACTCCTCGCGTTTGTCCGTCCACAGATCGCTCAGGTACTTCAGGAACAACATTGTCAAGATGTAATTCTTGTACTCCGACGGATCGACGGCTCCGCGAAAAGAATCGCACGCCTTCCAGACAATCGCATTTATTTCGTCTTGGGTAAATTCTTTCGCCATGTTGTTCCTCAAACTGGGGTGGAATTCCAGTCGGTGAAAAGTTCGTTGTTCCGTATGCGATGACGGGCTGGAAGCTTATCGCGAGGTTCCGCGACTGGCGGCACGCAGCAGCGCCGACCGCCGATCTTGCAAGCGCTGCAGGAGTTCTCTTTCCGTTTTCATCAGCCGATCGACGGCCGCGACCCGCCGCTGTGTTTCGAAGTTGGGAAGGTCAATCGTCAACTCGACCAACGCTGTCTTGGTGATTTGCGGCACTGCCGATTTCGTCGACGCCGATTCGATTTGTCGCTGGAATGAATCCTGGTTGATCGCCCATGTTAAATAAGCAGGTTCGACTGCATCCTTCACTCGCAGCACCATGAAGTAGCTGGCCGGAACGATCGAGCCGAACTGCGAACCCTCGAACAGGAATGCATATCGCGCCACGCCCCGAGCCAAGAACACCACATCACCACCACGCAGCGAATGATTTTCGAGGTTCGGGACATCCACGACAGTCAGCGACATCTCATCGAACCGCCCCTCGTCATCCACATCCCGAATCTGCAGCAACAACGCATTGCCGCCGGGTTCCTCCTGAACCCGGCCACGAATGTGATAGCCCATGCGGACTTCGGAAAGCTGTCCTAGCTGCAATCTCATTGATGATGCCCTGCTATTCAGCCTTATGAATGACAGTGACGATCTCTGCGGCGATCTCTTCAACCGTATGGGTTGACGTGCTCCGCGCGAGTTTGTCCGCGATGGATGGGCTGTACTCGATCACCTCTTTTTTCGTAATTTCGTGCCAGATCGGAAGCAGAACCTGATCGCCCGAAACCGTTTTGGTGACGATTCCATCGAGCTCGTAGTTCGTCCAACCTTTACCGAAAAAATCGCGAGACAGAACCACCACACCAAACCGGCTTCGAGAGAGTCCCTGATCGATTTTTCGGCGAAGGCTATCACCGATACCCAGCTCGAATTCATCGAACCAAACCTTCAGTCCACCTTCTCGCAATGCCTCTGCGAGCGGCCTGACAACGGCATCTTTGTCTTCGCTGGCGTGTGAAATGAACACATCAAATGCCGGTTCTTCGATGGTTCCGTCTTCAGCTTTCGAAGGCGGCCGGACGAGGGTTGGGACGGATGCTAGCGGTGCTTCATTGATCTGGGGAAGGCGGTACGGTGCGGGAATTGTACGAATTGACGAATTAACTCGGCCACTGTAACCACCCATATCGATCGCAACATGCCAATGTCCTGAATGAGGGATCGGCAGCCTAACTGGTGATTTAGTAGCGTGGCCTCCTTGAAAACGATGGCGTCGTCCAGCTTTGTAGCTATGAAAATTCGATGAATCGAGCAATCGAACATTTGCGGCATTTCCGCGAAGCGTCACCTCGATGATCTCGCCACGTTGGCGATTTCCAAGATCGTAATGTTGAAATTTCATCTTCAGATGCCTTTGCGGCCCTCGCCGCGCTTTAAAAAGTTAAAAAGGCGCCTCTGGACCGAACGGTGGTCCCGGACGGGCGATTGGGAAGACGAATTTCAATCTGATGAAATGCCATCCGAGCTTCCCGGCCAACATCGAAGCGTGTGGGAAACCGCCCGATGTCCCCCAAAGATCAATAATCAAAAGCTAGCCGTCGGCATTTCCACATGCCGCTTGCAAGCTCGCTACCAGTCGCGAGGTTGTGTGACTTTTGCACAATTTCGGGTTTATTTGCCCTCCGCTGCATAGCGTTCGATGTTCTGGATGTACAGATGCATCGCGTGCTGCGCTGCGCGGCGTTTTAGATTGCTGACCCAATCTAGTGGCCCGCCATATCGCTTCGCGTCGTCGGGTAACTCCTCCGCTTCGTCGAGAATTTGCTTGAGCTGTTCAAATTCCTCTGGTGTCAGTTGATCGGGGTCCGGCGGGATTTTGCCAGACGGTCCGTGAGGGCGAACGGCTTCCCGAGGCGGATTCGTCACCGGAGCGCCAAAAATGTCATCCTCCTCGGGCTGCGCCATTATCTGCACACCGCGACTGCGGACGAGTTCCCCATCGAGGAACTGAACAACGCTTCCGCCACTGTAGTACGCAGGCATGAGCAGCGGAATTCGTGGTGGCAGCGATGCGACCACATCGTCCTCATTGATGACCCGCAGCATGCGAATGCCGAGCTGCGAGTTCATTTGCTCCGTGAAATCACGATCGCCGACCCGCGGTTGGCCAAACGTGACCAAGCCGTCGACGCGCATGCCGGACTGCTGAAGACGGCGCATCGTCAATGTCGCGATCGCACCGCCGAGGCTATGACCGGTGAGCCAGACATGACGTGGCTCCCGGCGGTCTATCGCCGCGGTCACGGAACCGAAGAGTGCGGTGGACGCATCGTAGAACCCCCGATGGACCTTACCGTTGTCGGTCGGAACGGGGTCGTAATCCAGGTCCGTCCAGACGTCCGCGAGTTGCGCCAGGTCGGTCCCTCGAAACGCGACAACCAAGACTTCATTCGTTTCGTCCCACGCGGTAATAAAGTGATGGTGGTCCACGGTCACAAATTCACCGAGGGCGAGATCGTAGAGACGCAGACGGTTTTGAACGGTGGGAAAGCTGTCTTCGTAGGCCAGAAAGCTAAGCTCCGCCATCAACCGCACCGCCTTCCAATTCGGCGGTGCAGGTGAGCGGAACGGGCGTGTCAGGCGAGCAGAAGCATTTTCCGGCAGCGGAAAAGAAGCGTCGACCGAACCAATGCGAGGAACCGGAGCGGGTGGTGCCTCTTCATAATCCGGAGCGGGTGGACCCTCTTGAATCGCTGGAGCAGGTGGCGCCGGAACGACGTGCTGCGCCGAAATCGAAGAGGCAAGGCCAGCAGCGATGAGCAGCGGCAAGCCGAATAACAGGGATCGTGGCATCAAAAAGGCTCCAAAATTGCGCGGTCCGCATGAACCGCGGGTGGCGAACGAGGAAACCGGTTTTCCCGCGAATACCGGTGTGTCATCCTTGACGTTTTGCGGCCGGGAGCCAGAATGATGGTTAGATGAAATGCCATTTGGGCTCTCGGCCTGCGTGAGCAGCGACGGCTTTGTGTTCCACCGCAAAGCCGTTTTTTTGTGCGCTCACAGATTCCGATTTCCCCAACGATAACGGGTTAGCCACACCGACGCAATGGTGCAGCACAAATATTGCTGCACTGTTGTTTTGGCGGATTGCAAACCAGAACGTACCGACGGGGCCGACGTGAGGGTTGAAGCAAAGACGTCGGCCCCTTCGGGGCGTCCAAATCACTGGCGCGATCCCGCTCCACGGGCTCCCGCCCGCGGCTACCGACGTCGGGCCCTCCGGGCCGGTAAAAGATGACACAAGAACCCGGCCGTCCTTCCCAGAATCATTTTTTCTGTCACCGATTTTTCTGACATTCCCCTTCATGCAAAATGGGCACTTGGCGGAGCGGAACTTGCGTCGACTTCCGCTAGGCAATGACCCCAATTCTTGATCAGCGGCGCGCGAACTCGCGAGCGATGTTTTAGCCGACATTTGCTAAAACCGTAGGGTTTTCCACTTCGCAATGCCAAGCGATGCTAGCCACGCGCACCTGACGTACAATCCGACGGGACCAACGCGTGGCCGTTAGAATGGCAGAGCACAACGTCCGTACGAGCGCATCGCGCCCGTCTTCTAAAGAAGAGAAGTCTCCATGTCTCAGATTTTCAACAACACCCAGGCCGGTTGCCGTCGGTCGATTCCACATCATTTTCTACACACTATCGCTGCGGCCGGCTTGCTGACGGCTGTGGCACTCATCGTACAGCTCCTCGATGCGCCACCACTGAATGCCCAGTCAAGCGACCGTCCCAACATTGTGCTGATTTTTACCGATGACCAGGGATGGAACGACATCGGTTGCT
>JBBDHZ010000131.1:0-4730 GCA_040880645.1 Minisyncoccota bacterium | reverse complement strand
TCAGTCGAGAGAGTCCAAACGCCAATTGCGCCGACGTCTACAGTACGTATCTGCCTTCTATATCGTGTCAAACTGGGAGGAACTTGCGGGTTTTTCGGTTTTTACCGGAAATTCCGGGTGATCGGCCTCGCTAGCAGCCGAGATACCTTCTCTTAGGCGAGCGGCCGAGTGTTTTCTACCAGTACGACGAGCCCGTCGAGTTCTTATTCGACGACTTCAGAGAGCCATCGCTACTGGTAAGTGTATTTTTGCCACTCGCCTTCAAGGGCTTTCGTCCAGGACGGATCTTGCTAAACTATTTCGTTCGAGGCAGCCGGCCTCACGCCCCTATAGCTCAATTGGCAGAGCAATTGACTCTTAATCAATAGGTTCTTGGTTCGATTCCAAGTGGGGGCACTGACTTACGACGATTGGCCAACCGCGACATTCAATTAACATTCAATTCGCCTCCCGTTTCCGTAGGAACTCGAGAACGTATACCTGTTCGGTCGTCTTTTTCATCTTGTCTGCTAGCTTGATGTACCGCAGCGTGGTCTGGAAGGACTTGTGCCGCATCTTCTTTTGCAACATCGGGGCTGCCATGTTGTCCACGTTGAGCGTTGCGTAAGCTCGCCGCAGAGCATGAAAGCCGTAACGATGACAGGCATCCGTGCATTCGTGCTCGTCTGACTTTGGACAAGGCAAGTAGATCCCCGCCGCTTTCTGAATGCGGTGAAATTCTGTATCGAGCGTGCGGCGATTGTGCGGCCAATAAAACACGAGCGGCGAGCCCGACGCGATCTGCTGCAAATGCTCAAGCGTCACGGCGGGCAAGTGATCCATATCGTCTCGCTTGCCCTTGTTCGACTTGGCTCGGGTGACAATCGCTCCCGTTTCCACGTTGAGATCGTCGCGACCGAATTCCAGCATCTCTTCAATCCGCCAGCCAGTGGTCAGGGCAAACACCAGCAAGGCTCGCCACCAGTCTTTCGGTTCGCACGGGAGCCCTTTCGGCATCGTGGCGACGTCGCATGCCTCGTAGATCGCTTCAAAATCGTCAGGCGAGACGACGGGGCCAATTTCTTCCGCTTCTCGCACCTTGCGAAACTTAGGCACGACAGACAGATAGCCCCAGTCATGAGCGATTCGTAGGGCTGCTTTTATGTGCCTCAGATCATGATTGATGGTCGCGGGCGAGACGGTCGAACCGGGCTTACGGCCGGGATCTTGACGGCGGATCGCGATGAATTCGTCGATCGTCCCGGTCTTAATCGCGGAAATTTTCTTCGGCTTGCAGATCCGCTCAAAGTGCTTGAACGTTGCCTTGAACGCCTCACGCGTATTGACTGCCTTGAGCGGCAGAATGCGTTCTTCGAACTCCGAGCGGAACTGCGACCACTGTTTGCTGGAGGGGGATTGGTACGTACCGGCGGCGAGTTGTCCTTCGATCTTGCGACGGAACTTGCCGGCGTTGGATTTACTGCCGATTCGTTTTGAGCAACGCTTACCATCGGGATCGATCCAGCCAACCGACCAGGGGCATTTATCTTCACCGAGCTTTTTCTTTTGTCTTGGGGCTTGAAATAGCCATGCACGCATCGGTCACGTCCTCATATCGCGGTGACGGGTTCAGTTTTCAAAGAGCTGTCTGAACCGTAGCGCGATCTTCATTTGTTCGTCAAAGCTGGCGTTGCTGGCGTAAGAAGCGAAGCAGTTCGTCCCGCTCGTATAGAATCCGCTTGCCGACTCTCGAGCCGGAGATTTCGCCCCGAAGCCGGGCGTCCCGCAGCACGTGACGCCGAACGTTGAGCAAAGCCGCGGCTTCTGGTTCCGTGTAAGCCAGCTTGCTGAACTGCTGACGATCGACGTCGAGTTGAGCCAGGATCTCGACGACAACCTGTTCGATCAGCGGGCGGAGATCGGACTTATCAAAGTTCAGATGCATGGTCGCTCTCCAATGCCCGCAGCGACGATGATGTACCGGCGATATTCACTCGCCAGGGTTTCGACGCGATACCGCACCCAATCCGGCAGCGTCTGCCGGTGTTCTCGGTGAAATCTGACTAGCTCGGCGTCTTGCAGCGGATCAGAGCAATCGATGACGACTTGTCGTTCGTGTCCGCTCACGCAGATCCGGCCGTGGCCGTCGTGCGTGACTTCCCAGCCGAGCTGTGGCGGCGTCGGATGGCTCGACGTTGCTGCCACTAGTTGGTTGCGGGCGATAATGACTTCCAGGCAGTGCATGGCTTTACTCCTGATCTCGGCGTGGCGACAGTTCGGACGCAACGGCGTTCGTTAGCCGGGGCGGCGATTCGTCCGGCACTTGCTGGCTGGGTGCGTGCGAAACGCTTGGTTCAGAGTCCCAGCCCCACCAGTTTTCGAGTTCGAACTCGCTCGGCACGGGCGACACAAAGTCGTCGTCGTGGCCTGCGTGGCTGGAAGGATCGCGTTGCTGACGCGCGGACGAGGAGGCCACGTGCCCGCGGCCTGGAGAAGATTAGGGGAGACATGTAGGCATCCAATGAAAACGGACCACAAGCCGGGAAAGCCTGTGGCCCGTTCGTTGCCTATGTGGCTAGTGCGACGGAGCGGACGAAAGGTTCACTTTTTGCTAAATAAATGCTTGCCTTCGCGGGTGGGAACGCTAAATTGAAGGGCAGCTACACAAGCCTTCACGGGCCACGGGCCGCCCTTTTACACGGGAGCCTGTGAGCCCGTCGTTGCCGCCAGGCACGAGGCTCCGTTTTGAAACGCGAGATAACTGACCTGGTGGAGGTGTCGTGTAGCTGATGTATCGCGTTGGGCGGTTGCGTGGCCCTCTTTTTCAAAGAGAGGTTCGCGATGAAAACCACCCCACGTAAACGCTCGCGTCGTCGCCGGTCACGTCAGCGGATGCGAAGCCGACTCAAGGAGTATGCTCGCGCAGGTTCAAGCGACGACAGCAAGCAAAGCCGCCAAATGAAACCACGGCGGTAGAACAAAACCCGCACTGCTGCCGAAAGGTGGCAGTGCGGGCGTTTTCATGGAGTTTAGTCGCGACGTAAGTGGAATGTCTCTAGGTCACTAAGTCGTCTTCATCAGGATCAGTCGGCTCGACCGGAGCTTTCCCCGCTGGCGGCTTCCGAGGTGGCCGCTTGTCGTCTTCCTTGCTTTTTCCCGCGCTGGCCTTATGCCGCTTACCGCGATTGGGCGGACGGGCCGGGACAGCGCCCGGCTGCTTGACTGGTGGCTCCGCAGGCTGGAGTTCCTCGATTCCCGCAAGCTCCCGCTCGACCTCGTCTCGGGGCTTCGCGAACTCCGTATGCATTCGTGCCTTGATCGACTCCGTTGGATCGCCCTTGGTTCGTGGCGGATCGGGATACGTCTTCAAGTTGTACGCCGTCTTGCTGCCGCCAGCCCGAGCAATCGCTTCGCCGACTTCAAGATTCAAGATCTCTTCCGCGGTGAACACGCCCATCTCTCGGGCCGCGATATTTGCATCCTCGACGCCGAGCCGAAACACAACCATCACGCCGATGTTGCCGAAGATGGCTTGCCGGACGGTAGGGGAGAGCTGCCCAATGTACTGATTGGCAAGACCAGCCAGGCAGAGATTGTACTTGCGGGCTTCGCTCAGCACTCGCTCGAAACCGACGCTCATGTTGACGAAATTTTGGAATTCATCAACGTACAGGTAGAACGGTCGCCGCTGATCCTGCGGTAACGTAGCGCGCCGAAAGGCCGCATTGACGATCTTGGTAACCAGAAAGCTTCCCAGGATGTTCGCTATTTTCTCGGTCAACAAGCCGGTCGATAGGTTACCGAGGAGAATCTTGCCGGAGTTAATGGCGTCATCAAAATCGATTGCACAACGACGCTGGCACACGATGTTGCACACCGTCCGGCTCATCAGAAATACGGAAAGCTTGTTAAGTACCGGATCGACCGCGTTCTTTGGCAATTTCGTGAATTCATCCTGCCAGAACTGACGGTAGCGGGGGACAGTCGTGCGCTCGATTATCGAGTAGCGGAAGTCGTTGTCGATCAGCAACCGCTCCACGTCGTCGAGCGTCGAGTTGCTGTCAACCGACAAGACGGTGTGAATGGCGAACGTCAGAATCCGCTCGAGCCGCGGGCCCCATGAAGCGGGAAAGTACCGTTCCAGCGACATGAGGGTTTCACCCACGATTCGCTCCCGCTCCCGGTCGTCGGCAGCGGAGAGAATGTTCAAAGCAAAGGGGAACGCTTCGTCGGTGGGATCGAAGAGAATCACGTCATCGACGCGATGTGCTGGAATGCGAGGCAATACGGCATTGATCAAATCGCCGTGCGGATCGAGAACTCCCACGCCCTGGCCGGCTTCGATGTCCTGCACGATCATGTTCAACAGCAACGTCGACTTGCCCGTGCCGCTGGCTCCCGCGATATAGCAGTGACGCGGCCGGAGCTTGGCAGGAATACGGGCGGCTCGTGTTTTACCTCGATGGATGTTTTCACCCAACAACACGCTTTCCCTCTCTTCCACTGTTACAGCAGCCGGGCGCGTGCGGGCGGTCACCCGGCGCAAGCGGAAACAAGACGGTCTACTTCTTCGAGGTCGCGACCTACACCACGCACCTCGTGAACCTGTATCCCACAGAATTGCGACCTTACAGCCCGAAACACACAATTCAGCTACAAAATGCCGCAGAAAGTTCAGCCATAGCGGGACGACACCCGATTGGCTCGGGCGGACTTGTTTGCAGCGGATGAAATCGCCATCGTGCATGTCA
>JBBDHZ010000130.1:0-4801 GCA_040880645.1 Minisyncoccota bacterium | reverse complement strand
GCACCTCTTGATCGTCCACTGCGAAATGGACCATGCAGCGGCCGAACTGAAACAGTAGTTCCCGCGGGTCGCGGTCTTGCTTGTACTGCTGGATCGCGTCCTCAACTGTTTGCTTGGTCAGCCTGTTTTTCAACTCAAACGTGGCGATCGGCAGGCCGTTGATAAAAACACCCAGGTCGAGCGCCAACGCACCGGCATTCTTGCTGTAGCGAAGCTGCCGCGTGACGCTGAAGATGTTGTCGGCATACTGCTCGGCCGCTTTCGTATTGCCCGGCGACGGCATGCCGTAGACCATCTCGATCGAAATGGGGCCATGCCGAATGCCGTTGCGTAGCACGTCGATGACGCCGCGCTTGGCCACCTCGCCCTGGAGACGAGCCTGGAACTTGGCCCGCTTGGGCCCCTCTGTTTCGATTTCCAACGTCGCCAGTTCATCGGATTGCGTCGCCCGCAGGAACTCAATGAGCTTGGCAAAATCCACAGCGTGGTCGCGATCGTAATCCTCTGGGCGTCCTGTCTGGTAGCCGGCGTCGCAAATGAGCGACTCGACGATCAGGGATTCGAGGCCTTTTTCGGAGGTGTCCGTGGTCATGTCAACTTGTCCTTGAGGATCTTCTCGCAACGGACAAAACTTGGCAAATGCCTCCGCAATTCTGACGGTCGCAATTGTTCCAGTACTTCGAATGAACGCTTTCCCTTCTCGTATGCGTTCTTACAGCTCCGAGTCGCGTGCGCAATTGCATCCTGAACGGCATGACGGTCCCGCGATTCCATGTCGTGCAACGCCGGCAGCGCGTTAACCTGGAGGTTCGCTCCATAATGACTACTCAAAGCCTCACGATCTGCTGCGATCCAAGTCTCCATGCACGTTGTCATCAGCAGTACTTGGTCATCATCTGCGTTGGCTGGCTTGTCCCAATTGTCTCGTTGCTTCAAATGCTCCCACGGTTTTTCTATGTCCGCGACTGGGTCTTCACTGTCTACGAGCAACGCGACGTAATCACCTGCGGCAGCATACTTATGGGCGGTCGCGTACAGCTTGTATGTATTTCCACGACCGCCGCATGCTTTCAATGCAGGTTGGCGCGCAAGGTCGCATTTCGCCAATAGTTTGTGGAAGCCCTCACGACAGCGGACGGTCAAAAACTTAGAATCAGGGCCGGTTGCTCCGCCCTCTATGAAAATTGTTGCACTCACCAGCGTGTTCCTCCCACAAGGCCACGGAGCCACAGTTCACCGAGTCGGTACGTTTTTAGATACTCATTCAGTTCGTCGTCCGCTTGCAACCGTTTCGCTTGCGTCTTCCCGTCATACTTTTCGACGACCACCACCGCTTCGGGACGCTCCGTCATCGCATCGACCAGCAAGTCCGAATGTGTGGTGACCACCAACTGCGTTCGCTCCGATGCCGCCACCAGCAAATCGGCGATCTTCGGCAGCATGTCCGGATGCAGCCCCAGTTCCGGCTCCTCGATGCACACCAGCGCGGGCGGTTCGGGATCGCACAAGATTGCCAGGAGGCACAAGTAGCGCAGCGTGCCGTCCGACAAACGACTGGCGGGGATGATGAAGTCCCGTTCCGTCAAGAACACCTCGACCGTGCCCCCTTTGATGCGAACGTCAAAATCATCGAGCCCGGCGTACAAATCGCGTAGGTGCTCGATGATCTTGTTCTTCGCCTTGGGAACTCCGCGCAGATGGTTCAGGAACAACCCCAGGTTGGAAAAGTCTTCTTCAAGCCGATCGCTGGGCAAATCGGCCGATTGTGGGCTGCGGAACACGGACGTGCGACCGAACGACCATTCGCGATAGAGCCGAATCTGTCCGTACATATCCGCCAAGTGCGCCAGTTCCGGATATTGGTCGGGGTCCTTGCGCTGAGACAAGATCGATTCGTCCGGTGCGACGTCTTGGCGTTGAAGCTGCCGTTTACCAGCATCGCGCACTGAAAGCGCGGGGTGACCGCTCTGAAAGCGGTAATAGAAGAACGCATCGTCGTAGCCAGGATCGGCCTCACGGTTCTCGATCACCTCATCCAGCAATTCGAACCGTGACGCAGTCTCCGTGAAATCAATCCGGTGCCGCAGCGCGTGCGGTCCTTCCGGATAGTCGATGACCGCCTCAACCTGCGCGTGACCGTTCTTGACTCCCTTCCAAATCCATTCCTTCACGCCGCTGCCGCCGGTTCCGCGCATCGGGGCTGTTAGTTTGCTGGGCGTGGAGCGGAGCAGACCGATGGCTTCGACAAGGTTCGACTTGCCCGAGCCATTGGGACCGATCAACACGTTAAGAGGCTGCATGGCCAGCGGCGGCGTATCGGGGCCAAACGACAGCACCCCGCGCAGCGTTAGTTCGTGAATCAGCATGGCAGGATCTCCTTGCCACAATTCGGCGATGTAAATTGGAATTCCACGTTCAAGCCCTCGTCATCTTTTTCAATTCAGCGGAAACGGTGCCTACGAAACGATTCTCGCTGGCCGTGTCCAGCGGTGTAAGAATGAGGTGAGGATACGGCCGGCGCTGCGGCTGAAGATAGTTTTTAATTTGGCTATGAGTTCGATTCGAGCAGAATCCCGACAGGCGAATATTCGAACCCATGTCGTCTACCAGACCGACAAACGCACGGGCCAAATACTTATCCAACGCCTTGTCATAGAACTTGCATTCCCACCCACCAAACAGGCTGGCTGCAGGTGGATCGTTTGGATCGACCCGACATGATTGAGCGTCTTCGGCCCGCATGATGCAGACGTCAAGCTCGTGTGTCATATTGCTGGTTCCGAGAAACTCAACACCCGCATGGATTTCAAAGTCGCTACCATTGAGAGTAAAACTCGCGTACCCGTAGTTACGGTACTGTGAATGGATGTGCCCAGGAGCACCGCGGAATACGAATGGGTTTGGCAGCGCGGATATGCCTCTGAGCACCGGCGCGACGCCTAGCTCTCGCACCGCTCGCAGGCAAAGCCCAAAGAGGTAGGCTTCGTATGCTTTATCTTCGACAATCTCAACGAGTTGATAGTTGCCGGGTCCTAGTGGATGAGCCAGCAAATTGTTGATTGCGTTTTGTAAGTCTGCTAACGTGGCCATTTTGTCTACCCGAAGTCCAATACTTCTCGTAGCTCGTCAAATATCGCTCTTAATGATTCGATTCCGGGATGTTGTTCGGCTTTTACGGTATGGTTTGGCACTTGTCGTTTGGACTGAACTGTTTCGGGCTCCAACTCAATTTCGATTACCTTTTCTGTATCCACTCCCTGCAAATTGGCAGGCGGACCGGTAGAATCGGTTGTCGATTGCAGTGATTTGGGATCGGCCATTCCGATGGCGTAGAATTCGCCATGTGCGGCACGTGCAAACATTCGTGTTTCAATTAGATGGGCTTTAAGCACGGTCAAAGCGACCTGTAACGCTTCTTCGTCGGTAAACGGCTCGTTCTTGCGATAGTACCGGGCAACTCGCCGCCGCCTTCCTCTTGTGGGCTGATCTGGAGCGAGAATCTGCGTCTCTTTGCCCTCGTTGACCGCAAGCTCGATTCTCGAGGCAAGTTCCTTATTGACTTTCGTGATCTCGTTGACCAAAAGGTCCAAAGCCTCTCTTGCCGTATAGTCGTGGCTAGGCATTCTCCGCCTCCTCGACTAGCTCTGCGTCCTCGTCGTCTGCCAGTTCGTCGTCGAATTCATCGGCATCGATTTCGGTCACGTCGTCCGCTTTCAGGCTGTCGGGTGGCGGGTCCAGGTGGCGGATGTCCAACTTGCCCGTCACCACGTCGGCGATAAGCCGCGCACGGTATTCGCGGATCAGGTCGATTTCGCGATCAGCGGTAGCGACCGCTGAATCCAGATCGCAAGTTTGCCGTTCGATTGCAGCAAGGATTTGGTTCTGCTCGTCACGTGGGGGAAGGGGCACGCGTAATGAACGAACAATTTCCGAATTGATATTCGGCTGGCCCCCACCGTAACTCTGATTAACGAGGTGTTGTTTTCCCACGAGGACAACTGCTTGTATGTATCGGGCATTGACGCCATCTTGGGGTTCAGCAAGCACACAACAAGCTTGATTCGTGCAGGCATCCATCGCCAAGACTCCAGTCTTTCCAATGGTGGCCCCATATAGCGCAACGAGTAAGGACCCCACTGGATACAGGCGAAGTGCGCTGAAATCACTGAGAGCTTGGGGCGTGACCGTGCGCTGAGTGGTGTTTAATATGGTGTCATTTAAGTCGCCGGTCATGACCCACGGAATGTCACCACCATAGTATTCATTTCCAGAAGGAGTTGTTCCGCTTCCATGCTGTTTGAAAAGAGTGCGTAGCTTAAGAATGTCCCAGTGCTCCGGCACGTCTCCGATCCATTCCACGCCCGACGGTTTGAGGGGGCCAGTGGGGTCGAGGCCGCGGGTGACGGCCTGGTTGATGATCGCTTGCTTCTGCTCGCTGAGCACCTCAATCAACCGCCGCCGGTTGCGGATGAACTTGCGCACGAGCGTGTCTTGTCGCCGCAGGTAATTTACGATCATTTCCTGTTCGTCCCTGGGCGGCTGGACGAGCGGAATGCGGAGAAAGTCAATCGGGTACAGCCGAAGACGCGACGTGGTGATACCGGTCGAACGACATCGGTACTCGGTTGCGTAGGGCTGAGTCCGCAGGAGGAAGTCGATATACTCCGGGTGAAAATTTGATTCGTCCCTCTGGCGATAGACCCCGTAAGCGGGGCTGACCAATCCTGTCTCGCGCGAGACACCCAAAGCGGCCATCCACGCCCACAAGGTATTGATCGCAAGGTCGCCCGACCGACAAATC
>JBBDHZ010000129.1:0-4803 GCA_040880645.1 Minisyncoccota bacterium | reverse complement strand
AGGAGTTGCATTACCTAGTAATATCCTATATACTCGTTGGTAACTATATCATAGTTTACGTTTTATATGGCACATAAGAAAGCAGGTGGCTCAACAGACAACACACGAGATTCAAATCCCAAGTATCTCGGAATTAAGAAAAACCACGGCGAGAAAGTTCGTCCCGGGCATATTTTAGTGCGTCAACGCGGCACCAAGTTCTCTGCCGGCCAGAACGTCGGTATCGGAACCGACCACACGCTGTTTGCGCTTGTTCCCGGTATTGTGCGCTTTTTCGATCGACGAAAAAAGCAGTTCGATAACACCACGGCGCGCAAAAAGATCGTTGCGGTTGATGAGGTCGCCTAGCGCGTCCGCGGCACCCAAACCCAACGACCCACACAAAAACCACGTCCTGAGACGTGGTTTTTACCTATCATTTTTTCACTTCATCCGTTACGCGATGGACCACCTACGCCGTCGCCGGAGCCTCCGTATCGGCAGTAATCGTGATCGGCAGCGGAATCTCCTCCTCGCCCACCGCGATACGTGCTGTGTGTTCACCTACCTCCTTGACATCCTTATCAAGCAAAACACTGCTCTCCGGCACCTCAACGCCTATCTTCTCTGTCAGTGCTGCTGCAACATCCGCCGTGTGAATTGCGGCAAACAGATGCCCTTTCTCGTTGACGGGTGCGGTCAAGGTGAGGCCGGTCTTGACCAACGGCTCGAGAGCGGTCCGAAGTGCCTGCACGCGCTCGGCTTCTTTCGCTGCGCTCTGCTCCCGTTTCTTTTCCACAGCTGAAAGGGCAGGCATCGTTGCCACCTCAGCCAGCTTCTGCGGAATAAGGTAATTAAGGGCATACCCCTTTGACACATCAGCCACGTCGTTTTTTCGGCCAACCTTTTTAACGTCTGCGTGAAGAATAACTTTCATACTGTTTTGATTATCGTGGAATCTATACTACATAGCACTCAAAAAAAGGCAAGCCCTTGGCTCGGTCTCCCGAGTCGGTCCTGCAGCGCCTAGCGGTTCAGGATCTCGATCGCCCGGTCCATCTGCGGATCAATTCCCTGTGTGTACTGTTCGGGAGTACGCTCAACCGTAACCATCGGGGTGAGGCCGTTTTCAGAAATGGAGTGGCCACCCGGCGTTACCCACTGGGCGATCGTGACCTTAAGAGACGTTCGGGGATTGTCCGTTATCTGCACCAGCTCCTGAACCGACCCTTTTCCAAACGTCCGCTCCCCGACCAGGATCGCCTTCCCGTGCTCGCTCAACGCGCCGGCAAGGATCTCTGACGCCGATGCCGAGCCGCCGTCGATCAGGATAACGATGTCGGTCTCGCTGCTGACGACGTTATACCCCTTACTCCGCCACACGTGGTCTGCGCGCTTGTCTCCGAAATCCTCCCGGACGACCGCCTTTCCCTCGGGGAGAAAATGACTGGCGATATCGACAGCCGCCGTGAGAAATCCTCCGGGGTTTTGTCGAACATCAACAATAAGTTTTGTGCTTCCGCTTTGAAGGAACCGTTTAATGCTCTGGCGAAAGAGCTGCGGCGAACGCTGGGAGAAATTGTAGAGCTGGATCACAAAGATCCCGTCACTGCGCTGATAGGCGTTGATCGTCGGTATATCGATCGCGTCGCGAACCACCGAGATCGAGAGCGGCTCACGCTCCCCTTCCCGAAGCAAGGTAAAGATTACCGTGGTTCCTTTCTCCCCGCGAATAAGCTGTACGGATTCATCAACACTCATTCCCTGCGTTGAGCGTCCGTCGATCTCGATGATCTTGTCCTGGGACTGTATCCCCGACCGCTTAGCCGGTGTCCCCTCAAGCGGCGAAATAACGGTCAGGATTCCGTCGCGCATCCCGATCTCCATTCCCACACCTTCAAAATTGCCGCTGATGTCCTCCTCGAACATCTTCGAATCCCGGGGCGGCAGAAAGACCGTGTACGGATCATTGAGCGACGCCGTGAGGCCCTGAATTGATCCCCACAATTTATCCTCGGCGCTTATCGCGTCAGTTGATGTTCCGGCCGGTACGTACTTCTCATCTAGAACCTTCCAGGCACGCCAATACGCACCAAAGTCAATATCACCCGGCTGGTCCTGCGAAGAGCTATTCTGAACACCCTTGACCGGCTCATGCCCTTGCTGAGAGAGCCCCACGTACACCCCGGTCCCGAACGCAAGGATGATCACCGCGAGCAGTATAACGCCCGAAAGAGCTTGTTTCCCGTACTGTCTCATACACACCTTGGATTGATCATAAACGATGACACTATGATACCATAAAGCTATCGCGCACCAATACATATGAGACGGGACTATCAGTACAACGACATAACCTGGATCGATCTCCATCAGCCAACCAGTGACGAGCTTACCGCGCTGATGCACGAGAGAGCGTTGTCGCCGGACATCATTAATGACCTCTCAACCCCCTCACCCCGTCCGACCACCGAACTTCACGGCGAGTTTCTCTACACTGTTTTTCACTTTCCGGCCTTCCAACACACACATTCACCCGGCGCCACACGCCAGGAGATCGATTTCGTCCTCACCCACGACGCCTTGATCACGGTACGGTACGACACGGTCGATGCCCTTCATAAATTCAGCAAAATGATCGAGACACGTTCGATCCTTCAGAACGGAGACGGCCCGACCTCAAACGTGGCGCTCTTCTTTAGCCTCCTTAAAAAACTGTACAAATCGGTCTACCACGAAATTGAATACGCCGAGGACTGGCTGAACCGTTCCGAAGACCAGGTCTTTACGGACCACGAACGAGAGATGGTCACCACCTTATCCCGGATCAGCCGCCGTTTTCTCGATATAAAGAAGACGATCCATCTTCACGATGAGCAACTTCGGTCACTCAGAGAAGTGTCACGCCACACCGATCACGCCGACTACGCCTACCACACCGACCGACTGCTTGAGGAGTATCACCGGATCCAGGAGACGATCAACCACGACCTGGACCTTGTGCGTGAACTTCGCGACACCACCTACGCGCTTGTACAAACAAACCAGAACGAGAGCATGAAGACGCTGTCTTCGATCGCCTACATCGCCCTGCCCATCACGGTTGTTGCGTCGATCTTCGGAATGAACGCTACCAATATGCCGGTTATCGGCGGAGCCTACGATTTTTGGTTTATTCTTGGTATTATGGCCGTTGCCACGATCCTCCTTTTTGCCACATTCAAAGGCAAAGGATGGCTGTAAAGACCCTTCCGTCAGCGGATCGGTACACGGGACACTGAGCGCCCCTGTGGTATCCTGAAACCTATGCTTACCCTACACAACGACGCAACCGGCCAGCCGGAGCCCTTTGAACCGCTCACCCCGGAGCGGGTCACGATGTATAACTGCGGCCCCACCGTGTATCAGCACGTCCATATCGGCAACCTCCGCTCATTTGTGTTCGCCGACACCCTTCGCCGCGCGCTCGAGCACAACGGCTACGAGGTTGATCAGGTTATGAATATTACCGATGTCGGACACTTGACCGACGATACGAACGACACCGGCAACGACAAAGTTGAGGTACAGGCCAAAAAAGAACACAAAACCGCCGAGGAAATCGCGCAGTACTACACCGACGCCTTTTTCAGCGATCTTGAACAGATCGGCATTGACCGTAGCCGCATCCGCTTCCCTCGCGCTACCGAGCACATCACGCAACAAATTGAACTCATTCGTCAGCTGGAAGAAAAAGGTGTCACCTACACGATCGACGACGGTGTGTACTTCGACACAACAACCGCCGAGCAGTATCCTAAACTCGGCACGATCCAGGCCGAGGGACTACAGGCGGGCGCCCGTGTCGAAGAGAATACACAAAAAAAGCATTCGGCTGATTTTGCGCTCTGGAAATTTTCAAATGCGGACGAACAGCGCCAACAGGAATGGGAATCGCCGTGGGGCAAGGGATTTCCGGGCTGGCACCTGGAGTGCTCCGCTATGGCGATGGAGTATCTCGGAGTGACCATTGATATTCACACCGGCGGTATCGACCTCGCCTTTCCCCACCACGCCAACGAGATCGCCCAGAGCGAGACCGCGACCGGCCGGCCGTTTGCTCGGTACTGGCTTCACAGCGAACACCTCAGCCTGAAGGGCGAAAAGATGGCAAAGTCAAAAGGAACCAGTATTACCTTAGATGATCTGCACACCGAAGACATCCACCCGCTCGCCTTCCGGTACTGGCTCCTGACCGCCCACTACCGCACGCCGGTATCATTTACTATCGACACGGTCCGCGGAAGCCAGCGCGCCCTTGAACGCCTGAAAGCGCAGCTCGAAAAGCTCCCTGCCGGCGGCACCGTGCCGGACTCATACGCACGCCGAATAACTACGTCACTTAACAACGACCTCGACACACCGGCGGTTATCGCTCTGATCGCCGAGATCCTCAAAGACGATGGTCTATCGGAGCAGGATCAACGCGCCGCCGCAGAACACGCCTTAACCCTTCTGGGTATCGACATACATCGCTTTATCGGCAAAGCGGTCCTGACACCCGACCAGCTACCCGCCGAGGTTGCTGCGCTTCTTCGGGAACGAGAAGTCGCCCGGAATGAAAAGAACTTTGCACGGGCAGATGAACTGCGCGACGAGATCAGCGCCGCCGGATTTGAGGTGCACGACACCGACACCGGCCCCGAACTCTCCCCGCTCGATCGCCAATAGTCCTCAGATACACTGAGGATCGACACTCTTTCCCGGAGACGACCGCGCCCGCCGCTCGTTATGCGCGGTACATTTTCTTTGGTAGCTCGTCGGAAGAAAAAAACTGCTCGGCCT
>JBBDHZ010000128.1:0-4813 GCA_040880645.1 Minisyncoccota bacterium | reverse complement strand
TGATTTTCAATCCGTGCTTCGCCGCAATGTCGCGCAGAGTTTCTTTAGCCGGTTTCGTCTTCCCCTCGGCGATGTCCTGCATTCCGCGATCACACATGGCAAGGCTTTCCTGCAGTTCCTCATTCGTCTGTTCCGGCAGCAGGAAGGACTGAACGAGCTGTTTGTCAGACGCGATAAGTTCAAAGATGCGCGTTACGACGACCGGGTCGGTGGTTCCGATAGCGGCCTGAATATCCTTTGCAGACTGGTCTGACAATTCGATATGCATCGGTCTTGATCTCCTCGCGCCCATTCTATCACGCCTCCAAGCGGAAAGGTAGGAGCATGGGGGAGCACGGGAGTCGTCATGGCGCTTTGTCAATAAACGCATCAATCTCCTTCGCCCCGCAGCGCGATTCGCTAGTTTCACGCTCCTCACAAACTTCCCGAAGTCGCTTGGCACTCGCCGAGTGAGACGGGCCCCATTCCTCGTGAAGCGTACGGCGATCCGGCGAATTTTGCTTGCTTCCACCTCACTCGTCTGGTAGGTAATACGTGGTGAGAGGTTGGAATTCTTGAAGTCAGGGGGGAGCCGCATGGCGGATACACGTATCGTCTGGTTTGTGATCGGCGTCTTGGCCGTCGGCAATGTTTGTCCTGGCCAAACCCCGGAACGCTCTGAATCTCCCGTCGCTGATTGGCTGCGTCAACTGCAGCATGACGACGAGACGATCAGTAACAGTGCGGCGTTCGCGTTTGATCCGGTCGGCGTCGATCCGCCGGAGGCGGCGGATCGCCTGATCGCCGTCCTGGACCACGAGTCGCCCTTTGTTCGCCGTCATGTCGCAGTGGCACTCGGTGAACTCGCAGAGCCAGCGGACGTGGTCGTTCCCGCGCTGATCGGAGCCTTCCGTGATGAAGATCCTCGCGTTCGCAAATTTGCTCTGGCGTCGCTGCTCAGGCTAGGAGCTGCCGCGACGCCTTACCTCGCTTCGGCCTTGGCGGACAGAACGGTGATCGACGAGCAAAAGGAGAGTTGGCGATTCAAAAACGTCCTCGTTGCCGACTATGCCGCGTTTGCCTTGAGCCGAGTGGACGGCCCCATTGCTCCCGCGTGCTTCGATGTGCTGCGAGTTCAGATCGACAAGGAACAGGCGAATCGTCGGGCGGCGGACGTGGATCAGCTCGAACGACGGCTTGCCGCGGTTTCGCAGCGTTTGAACAACTTTTTGCAACCCTTGCCGCTTGAGGAACGCGGACAGCTCAGCGATGAATCTGCCGACCTAAGTAAACGTCTCTCGGAATTGCTCGTTGCGGATTCCTACGTTCGTCGCGTGGCGATTGTCATAAACGCCCGCGGCGAAAGGGACGCTGATTCCCTACTTCCGCTTTTCGCCAACGAACAGGAACCGATCCAACGCATGGCGTTGCTGGCAACGGGGCCGGAGTCTGCAAACGCAATTCCGGCAGTCGAGAAACTACTCTATGGCGACAACGAAAGATTGCAGGAGGAAGCCCTCGACTCACTGCAGAGGATCGGGCAAGCGGCTGCGCCGGCAATTGCAAAAGTGATGTTGGATCACCCGCGTGCGGAAATCCGGCTGGCCGCCGCCGAGCGGGTCGTCGGCACGGAATCCGCGGCGGAAGGCTTGATCGAGGTGCTTTTGCATAGCAAGGAAGAGACGATTCGCCTAGCCGCGGCACGTTCGTTGTCGAACATGTTTTCCAAGCAAGGCTCAAGCGACGAAAACATCGCGGCTCGATCGACCGCGCTAAAGCCGGTGGAACTGCGGGTGATCGATGCCTTGGCGGAGACTCTTGATGACGGAGCCAGGTCACTTCGACTCGCGGCAGCGCGAGGATTGTCGTCCATGGTGCGGGGGCCGCATCCCAGCCTGGAGCCGCTCGTTCCCAAGCTGATCGAGCGGATGCAAGATGCTGACGACGAATTGAAATCCATCCTCGTCTCGGTGCTGGGGCAAATCGGCAAGGATGCCGCGCCGGCGCTCCCAGTCCTGCTGGAGGAACTGAAATCGGTGGAGATGGCCACAGATGGCGCGTCCCCGTGGATGATCGCCGAATGGAAAAGAAGCCTGATCCGGGCGATTGGCGCGATCGAAGTGAGAAACAAACAGGTCGAATCGGATCTGCTTGCGGTCTTGCCGGACGCCGAGCAAGCATCGCGTCATGCGGCGGTTGTGGAGGCGTTAGGTCAGATGCAAGTCGAGAACGCCGTGCCCGCGATCCTGCAGTTTCTTTCGCGAACGCCAGACGAGTATGGCGACGCGCACGTCGCTGCCAAGGCGCTGCTCCGGATTGATCCGGCGGGAGTTGAGGCATTGACGGGACTGCCGTTCGATCAGGGCCAACCGCCCGCTGTGCGGCAGAGAGCATGCCGACTGTTGGCCGGCAGTGGTTCGACGGATGAGCGAGTGGTCAAGGCTCTGCTCCAAGCCGCGGTCGATCCGGACGCCGTGATTCGTCTCGATGCGGCTCACGGCTTAGCGTCTCGCCGCTTGGCGGGCGAGACGGCGATACCCGTTTTTGTCCAGTGGTTGCCGTACTTGAATCGAAGTTCTGGCGGTTTGAGGAAAGCACTCAACTCTCTCAAAGCCTATCCCGAACCGGCATCGGCGGCGCTTGTGAAATTGCTGCCGCAATTTGCCGACGTCGAGGCACGAGATCAAGTTGCGGCCACATTGCGTGAGCTCCAGCAAGAGGATTCTCGTCTGATGGGAACAACCTCCTATTTGGAGAACTTATCGCGCGAAGATGCCGAACGTTTCGCAGATGGAATCGAAGCGCTCGCGGCAATCGGAATCCCCAACGATCAAACTGTCGCACTCGCCATTAAGGGCTTGCGTCACATCAATCCAGAAGTCCGCCGAAAAGCGGCGGTGGCATTGCGAAGGCTCCGCCCCGCTGACCCGCGAGTCGCGGTGACCGCGTTACTCGAAGTGCTGGAACAAGAATCGCGGGTGATGCCGGGGCCCGTATCGGCGGTTGACATTGGCGCGGTCATGATGCGCGGGCCGCATGCGTTGGACGCTGTTTTGCAAACACTCGCCTCGTATGGCTCGGACGCCAGTTCCGCCGTGCCGCGACTGGTCGAATTGCTTGCCGATCCTGCACCTTCGATCCGAGCGGAGGCGGCGACCGCGCTCGGCGGAATCGGCGTGGATACGGCGGAAGTCCGGTCCAAGTTGCTGGCGCTCATGGATGATCCAAACATACGCGTTTACGAGGCGGCAACCCAAGCGTTATTGAGCATTGGACTGGCCCCCGAGATGCTGGGACCTCGTTTTGCCGAGAAGGCAATCGTGGAATATCTCGACAAAGAATTCGAGCGCATTCATCGGCAGCTTTCTCGCGCACACCGTCCTCAACCATCTCTCTATCACGAGTACACCGATGCTGAAGTGGTGAGGCTAGGCGGCTTTGGCGGCTATGGCGGAGAGGAATCGCTGCCGCCATTTCCTTGGCCGCCTCCGCGTTACACGCACCGAGCAGCTTTTGGCCGCGACATTCCGCGTCGCACTTTAGGAGAAGACGACACCACGTTAGGAGAAATCTACAACAAGCTGTATCAAACGCTCTTTTCGGTCGACGAGAATTTTGAGAGTGGATTGTTCGGCGTCGGAGACGATGGATTCGCGTTGCTGGCAAAGCTCGAACGCATCGACGATCAAGGTAAACCGCTACCAGGAGGCAATCGTTGGTTTTATGGAGAGTTGCCCCCGCTGAGCTTCAAGGATTACATTGGCCGGTTGTTCTTTGAGAAGCCGGGGTACTTCCGGGTGCTCGCCTTTGTTGTCACACCCAAGACGTTGATCGGCTATAGCGATTCGCGTTTGCCGCACACTTCCGAAGGAGCCAGCGACCTTCCCGATCATATTGCCGGGTTGAAGTTCAAGAATTGCAACTGCTATATATTGATCTATTCCTTCGAGCGCCGACGCGGAGGCAGCTTCAAATTATATGACAAGCTCGGCCCCAAGACGCATCTCCTGAGATCGGGAATCCTGGCGGCACTCGGCTCCATGTAGCGGCGGTGAGGAGCCCGCGGTTCTCCGGCGCAATTTGGACGGCAAGGAAGATATCATGGCGGACGCTGACGACAAGCAATTGATTCCTCTCGCGGAGGCCCGATCGCGGATCTCAATGGTCTGGTTCATCGGAGCCGGACTGATCTTGTTGGTGCTGCTCGCGACGTCTTTGGGGGACGTCTTCGAGGGACGTCTGCAAGACGTGTGGAGTGCATCGCTTCCAACCGTGCTCCCCACCCTCTCTCTCATTCTGTCGGTACTTGGTGCCAGTGCCATCGTTGAAAAGGGGCGAAAGCGTCAAGAGCAAGTCGACAACCAAGTCGACGACCATGTCGAGGTATTTGTCCGGAGGGACTTCTATCGTCTCACGAAGGTGTTGTCGATCGGTTACCTCGTATTAGTCTTGGTCTCCTTTTTCGCCCATCCATTTGTCACGGCAGCAAAAGCACCCCCGGTGACCTCCGAAGACGTTCTCGATCTGCTGAATGCGAACCATGGCGATGGACAAGCAAAGGCAGACGCGGGGAAGAGTGCGGCGGACGTGATCGTGCTCTCAAATCTGTGGCTCGCGCCGGTGCAAGGATTAGTGATCGGGGCGATGGGTGTGCTGTTCTTTACCAAGAAAGAGTAATCAAAGTTTGTGATCCTTCGGCTTCACGCCTTTGACGTATCTTCCCAAAGCTAAACCGCGAACATTTCTTGGAAATGCGGCAGGCCGGACCCCGGTTGCGGTCCCGCAGGCCGCGATTTTATGATTCAGATCATGCTTAACTTGCACTCAAACTCGC
>JBBDHZ010000127.1:0-4819 GCA_040880645.1 Minisyncoccota bacterium | reverse complement strand
GTAAACTGTGGCATGAGCTTTTGGGTCAGGACGTCCGAGTGAACGACACGGGGGGAGCCTCGTTCTTTGAATCGAACGAAGGGCGAGCACACTATCTCGTCGGATACTGCCCGATAAACGAAAGAGCTTTTTCGAAAGGGCACGCGATTCTCAACACGCTCTTGCTTCCTGGGATGGATAATACACCTGAGGCAGCAGCAATGTTAGCAGGTCTCGAGACACATGAGCGCGTCGCATACCAGAAACAGGCGGAGCGGCAATCAATGCGTGACTTGAACACCTCGAAAGACTTCACGGTCATTCGCCAGTATCACCAGCATGTTTCCCAGGTTCGAATGATCGAGCAAGACGTTTTCGACTATTCGATCTGATCAACTGATTGCGTCGTGAGGCGGTCGTTGCGCAAGAGTCGCTCATTGCTCAGCAGGTCGGCTCTCACGATCACTGGAGGAATCCATTTCAGTTTTACTTGCCTGCGACCGTTCCCATAACGGGGCGGAAGCGATCGAACTCACTCGGCAAACGCTCAAGTAGTTCATCAACAGACATGCTATAAAGATCCCAAGTCGTGTCGAGTTGATTGAGAAAAGCGACAAAACGAAAGACCGTACCAGGCTTCCCGTGAGTCTGAGCCCCGCGTCTTTGCTGCTGTTGACCGCTATCGTAGTACAGTTCGGTCGCGACCCGCACGACCGTTCGGTTGGTAATGAGTTCCTGACGCGAAACAATCTGGTAGTAGAAGTGGCCGACGATCCCAAGCGGACCGTACAGAAACAGCATCGCCCGTTCAGGATCATCGCGATTACCGTTGTAAATTCGATAAGGCCCGGCGAGAAGGTGACGGTAGTATCGCCTATGTTCCGTCGTTGCCGGGATCCAACGCGCCCGCTCTCCGGGCACATAAACTCCGTTTTTCTTGGGACAAATGCGGTCAAAGTAAAACAGCGACAGCCATGACCAAAGGCCCTGGTCGTGGATAATGTCGGAACCCACATTAGCAAACCGTTCCGCAACATACTTCGCCGCATCTAGGCGCGTCGCAAACCCCCGGTCTTCAATCTCCCTGTCGAATTCGACCGGTGCAGAAGTGCGCTCGTCCGTTAACAAACCCAGCGGTCTGGGGTATGGCGCGTCCGTTCCAAGCGAACGGAGAAACGCATCGAACCTTTCTATGCCTACCTGTGTTAATCGCCTGATTTTCACCTTATGCCCCCAGCCACGCGTTAGTGAAGGCGTTCAACATCCTGTGCTGCTTTGTAAATGACTCGATTGCCGCGTCGATCCAATCTATTGCCTCATCAATCATTGCCAGATCCGGCAGATCAGTCATGTGTGGCAGGGTCCGCGTGAACGACAGCCATTGGCTTCGCCAGTCTTCCATATCTTCAAGGTCATCGTGCCTTTCCACAAGTAGAATCTGCGTCAGGATCTGACGTAGGATTGCCGGATACACGAGCGAAATGAAGCCGGGAGCCGTGATTATTGATCTCCAGTCACCCACCCGTGCGTTCACTAGTAGGATTGGTGAGTCGGACATGTCTAACCGGTAGACTGCTTCATCGAGTTCGCCAGATGGCCTGACTGGCAGCAGAGGCGATTGCCCGCTTTCGTCACTACCTCCACCCAAGGGTGTAATCTGATCCGCTTCGGCCAAGATGTGTTTTCTGCCTTCAGCTTGCTCTACGACCTTTACCCGAAATTTGATTCCCTCAGTCGTGTCGAACTCACTCAGGATTAGATTCGAGGGAGGCCTGAAGTCGCCAACACGACCAAAGTCAAACCGTTGGTACGTAGACAGTGCATAGGCCTCTACGAACACTGCAGCGTTCTCGGGCAGTCGGTACTCCGCCAATGACAGAGCGGCTTCAAACTCCGAATGCCGCGGCCCCTTGTTTAAGACCGAGACTCGGACGTCGTCCCGATGGATCTTCTGTCGCCCGGTATGATTTATACGCCTAATGGTCATCTACGACGTCCTTCGCGCGCGCGTCAACGTAAAGGTCTCGCTCAGTATCGAATCCTGCCACCGCGCATCGAAACCCGGCTTCGTTCACGTTGAGCGACAAGCGATTAGACTCGCATTCTGTTACGGTGACGCCTTGCTCCGCGACAACTCGAACTCCACCCTTGCCAATTTCAAAGTCGGCCCGGTCGTAGTTTTTCAGTGCACTACCGCGTCGTACGTCATATGCGACGCGAACATCGACGCTGGCGGGCGGCGAATCGGAGTTGGCGCCGATGACGGCGAATCCGCCAGGAGACCGTTCCACACGAATTCGCGGCGGGCGAGGGGGAGGGATGTCCGGCGTCGGCGTTCCGGAGTTTAGACGCGTCTTCGTCTTGCCGCCACCAACGCCACTTTCGGTGCCGCTGGTGGGTACGAAAAAGAAATCGCTCAGCAAGGTGCGATCCGCCTCCTCTTCAGGGTCCGACAAGATTCGCAACAATTCGCTTGTCGCGTTTGCAACGAAGGTGAGGTGTGATTTGCCGTAGACGTATTTGTTCTTAAAGTTCGAACCGTTCTCCCATCGCGTATGCGAGGGGTTTTCAGCGTCACCCAGAAGTGTCGCCAATGGACCATCCTCAACAACGACTAGCGAACGAATGCCCCGCAATCGCGGAGCTTGGACGTCGGAGATGATGATGCTTTCGCGAACAAATATCGGCCGACCAGCCTTGCTGGTGGGATCTCGTTGCAAGTACAGATCGAAGTGTGATGGAGCGTTGGCTCCTGATTTGCGACGAACGGTCATCGGTACTCGAACTGCTACGCAACTGCCATTTTCGAGTCGACTGTTTATCTGCTCTCGATCCTCAACTGAGACCATATCTTCCGACCATCGAAGTGCTCCACTGAGACTCGGCGATGTCAGGCAGATCGGTTCTTCTCCGTTGCATGCGGCTTTTGCCAAAGGAAGATAAGATGACAGATCACCCAACTCGTCGCTTCCGAGGTCATCTATGATTCCTTGCAATGTATCCTGATCTATTTTCCAAATCTGGTCCGGTGTCTCAACTGTGACGGTGAGCCGCCCCGCGAGGATCGGAAAGAAGTACTCGAGCGCAGTTGCCGCAAGCAATGCTTGTGATGTGATGTCTGGATCGTGCCATGGGATCACAATCGATAAACCCGGATCGGTTGGGCGCCGCTGGAGGTTGAAGGTTGAAAAAAAACTTCGAAGGGCTCGCTCGTTTTCGATCGGAACAGTCAAACCGCTGGCGAGCTGTTGGCCGAAGAAGCCGTCCGGTGTGTAGTAGTCGGCGGCGACCTTATGCGTCTTCAGAACTGACTGGCCAATAATCAACTGGCGTTGATCGTCCGCTCGCACGGTTGCACAGAAGGTTGTGTTAGCCCGACTGGCGCTAGGAAAGACGAACTTACCTACCCCCCACCGACCGCGTTCGTGCTCACCCTTATCCGACCGCCCTTCCGCGCGGACGAAATAGTAAAAGGGATTTCGGACACCGGGCTCCGGGTGATACTGCTCGACATCGCCCTGGAGCCCAGTCGTTCCGAAATCTTCGAACACGATAAACGGACAGGGCTCTGTCGGCGATGGTGGATTTTGTAAGCCGTTACCAGGGGAATGCAAATGTTCCCATAAGCCGTCGCAATACTCGGCCATGGTGTCGTGCGGTACGCCAAACGACTCACCCGAAACGAATAGCCGAACGTGAACACGTTGACCTGGAATCGCAGCGTCCATCGCGTTCTGGATGCCTTCACGGACGAGCGCCTCACCGTTGCGTCCGATCGCGTCGCTGGTAAAAAATTCACCCTGAATCGGCTCACGAGTTTTGTCGCCAGGGCGAATTTTCGAGAAATTCCACTGATTCATGAGTGCCTCACTATTACGCCCTGCCTCGTGCATCGTTTCCGCAGTTCCGGTGCATGGTGATATGATAGCCGCCGAGATAGGGGAATGGAACCTTCTATGTCCCGCGCAGCTGATCGCTTGCTGCTTTGCGACCAGCTCGAAATTGGCAGCCGATGGCGCGGGGGCAAGGGGCGCAGCAGCGGATGCGCGGTGCGAAACAAACAGAAGGGATCGCCGCGGGACTTGCTGCGTACTACGAAAATGTGGCAGGACCTTTACCAATCTCGACAGAGCGGTGAGACTCTCGCGGTCGGCAGACCAAAGCGAGCAGATGTAGCGGGAGCAAAGCACCAGCCCAAAAGCGGCGGGTGAGGTGGGCCAGGGGAGACGACGTTGCCAGCAGCGCAGCATCGCCCTAGGAACATCCACGCTGGCGGCCGCCCTGCGTTGAGACTGGACGCTTTGTATCTGCGCGGACCGTTGCAACCATCTCGCCGCTGCGTCTCGATTCCAATAGGGTTCGAAATCGCCGCGTTATCTTCGCTGTCCTTGTGTGTGTGACAGCCGTCGTAACCGTCTCGCGACCTCAAGCTTCTCCTTCCATTGTTGTTGGCTCGCTTCCCGGCGGTTGAGATTAGGGCCCGTCTCGGGTAGAGTGGCATGAGAGCAGTCTACTGGGGGTGCCTTCAAGAGGTATTTCCCCCGTATCTCAGCACGCACGAGACGTCAAACACCGACCTGCTTCGACGAGTCTTTGCCGCCTGTGAGCTTCTTCATCGCAGAGGGAATCATGCCGACAAATCAGGCGACAACACCGTTTTACCCGCGTTTTTCATTGTTCGCTCCAACGCGGATCGCTTGCTTGCTGTGCGTCGTCTGTTTGTGGAATCTGACCGCGGACCGCTGCGTTTATGGACAGATCCTGCCCGTTAAGCCTGCGGCGAAGGCGGACACTCCGGGGGATTCGCCGGATAATGCAAATTCGCCGTCCAGTCCTGAAC
>JBBDHZ010000126.1:0-4882 GCA_040880645.1 Minisyncoccota bacterium | reverse complement strand
CTGTCGAGTGACGCGGAACGCGCCGTCCCACGAATCGACCTGAGCGCCCTGTAATCGAACTCGTCGGGGACGTGAACGAGCCGACGCGGCTCCCCCGCCCGCTTGTCAGGCGGGAAGTGTATATGGTCGGCGACCCCTCCGGCTCCGAGGAGCACGTGCCTGCGTTCACGTAGAATTCCCCCAATGTATGCGTACAAGTCAGCCTGAAACTCTTCACGGATCCGCGGCTCGCGATCCTTTGTACTCCAGATGAAATGAACTCGCAGATTTGTGAAGGTCGACATGCGTTTGCTCCAGTGGGGCCGTCGTTGGTAGGCATGGGCGGAAGCCCGTGTTTACGCGTAACCAATTTACCGGAACGCCCCGAAGGGGCAGGCGTGATGGTTGACGCGACGAGACGTCGGCCCCTCCGGGGCATTGGGATGGCGGGCGCGACCGGATCCATGGGCTCACGCCCATGGCTACCCACGTCGGGCCCTCCGGGCCGGGGAATGGCGGGGATCGCGGGCTCTACCGGCGTCGGGCCCTCCGGGCCGGCGAATCACGGGCGTCTTCGCCCCAGCGGGGCCGTCGTTGGTAGGCATGGGCGGGAGCCCATGTTTATGCGACACCCAATTTACCAGAACGCCCCGAAGGGACCGACGTGATGGGCTCGATTAGCGTCAAACCGATCAGATCGGATTCGCTTAACACTACGCGGTGCCGAGCAGCCGGCGCCGCGAAAGCAACGGGAGACGCCTAATCCCAACCAGCGTACCTTCGGGCCGATGATTGGCTTCGCATTTCCGCGAATTGCTAAACGTGGTAGACCCTCGTGCATGAATCGGGGAAGATGGCCGAGGAATTCACCCTGCTGGACGTGGATACTGGTAAATGCGGCCAAGGTAACGCACTGCTCCCATTCACGAAAACGTTGGTTGATCGAATCCGTCCGCGATCGACGAGAGAAAATGAAACATGGCCAAAAGGAAAGGTACCCCCATCGACGCCGACACCGAGGCCCTGGTACGAATCGAAGCGTGTCGCACGCTGGAGGACGACGCACTCGATCTGTCCACGCTCGGACTCGCGACGCTGCCGCCGGAGATCGGCCAACTCAAGACACTGAGGAAACTCGACCTCAGTCATAATCAACTCAGCACACTGCCGCCAGAGATCGGTCAGCTCACAGGCTAATGCGAATCGACCTAGAAGCTAACGAACTCAACACCCTGCCGCCGGAGATCGGCCAACTCACGACACTGGCGAAACTCGACCTCAATCATAACGAACTCAGCACGCTGCCGTCGGAGATCGGTGAGTGCACCGGCCTAAAGATCCTCGATCTCGATCAGAACCAACTCGACACACTGCCGTCGGAGATCGGTGAGTGCACCGGCCTAAAGATCCTCGATCTCGATCAGAACCAACTCGACACACTGCCGCAGGAGATCGGTCAGCTTAAGGCGCTGACGGCGCTTCACGTCAGTCATAACCAACTCAGCACGTTGCCGCAGGAGATCTGCCAGCTGACAGCACTGAACATTCTCTTTCTTACGGCCAACCGACTCACTGCGCTGCCGACGGAGATTGGCCGGCTCACTGCACTAACGCACCTCTATCTCGGCGCAAACCAAGTCAGCACGCTGCCGTCGGAAATCGGCCGGCTCACAGCGCTGACTGAGCTCGCCCTCTTTGCAAACGGAATTCGCACATTTCCAAAGGAGATTATTCAACTCACGGCGATTGAGACGTTGGACCTAGCACTTAACGAAATCGATGAGCTACCGTCAGAAATCTGCAAACTCTCGTCGCTAAGTCGGCTCGACCTCGAAAGAACCCGGCTTGGTGCACTGCCTCCGGAAATCAGTCAGCTTCCATCGCTGACGATGCTCAATTGCAGTAAAAATCACTTAGAAACGCTGCCGTCGGAGATTGCGCGATGCACGCGTCTGGAACGGCTGATCCTCGAAAACAACTCGTTACGGGAGTTACCGGAAAATCTCCTGGAACTGCGGCACCTCAAGGAACTGACGCTACATGGCAATGAATCCTTAGGACTGCCGACGGAACTGTTGGGACCAACCTACAACCCACGTGACACTAACACACCGCCGGCGGATCCACGGGCTATCTTAGATTACTACTTCTCGCGACAGGAGGATGGCGAGGCGCCGATGCAGGAGGTTCGCTTGCTGCTCGTCGGCCGAGGACGGGTGGGTAAGACGTCGTTGCTGAAAGCCTTACGCGGCGAGGCTCCAGATGAGAACGAACCAGAAACCCCCGGCATCACGGTGGAGCCACTGAACCTTCAGTGCCCGTCGGGAAACGCCACGGCACATGTCTGGGATTTCGGCGGGCAGGAGTTTCTACACGGGACGCATCAAATTTTCCTTGCCGAGCGCTGTGTCTATCTATTGGTGCTGGAAGGACGGGAAGGGAACTGGGAATTGGAAACCGACTACTGGCTGCGCTTTATCGAAAGCTTCGGAGGCGACAGCCCGGTACTCATTGTTTTAACGAAATACGATAAGCATCCGTTTTCCGTCGACCGATTTCGCCTGCAAGAACGCTGCCCGCAAATCGCTGGTTCGTGGAAACGGATGCTTTCACACGCCGTGGAATGAATCAGCTGATCGGGCTCATAGCCGATACTGTCGCTGGAATGGCAGACGTGTGGCTGGTGTACCGAAAAAGTGGCACCGGGTGAAGCAATCAATGACGGAGATGCCACGGAGTTTTTTGGAATACCGCGAATACCAAACGCTGTGCGAGCAGATGGGCGTTAGCGATGCCAGAAAGCAAAACAGCCTTGCACAGGCGTTGCACCGATTGGGAATCGCGTTGAACTTCCGAAGCCACCATCGGCTGCGGCATACGAGCGTCTTGAAACCCGAATGGGTCACGGAAGCGATCTACGGTTTGATTCGTTTCGTCCAGAAACAAGATTGTCACGGAGTGCTGCAACTCGCATCGCTTGGTCAGGCGTTGGCCGCCTCCGAGTACCCTGAAGAGAAACACGGCTTTGTGCTGGAGCTGATGGAGAAATTCGAAGTCGCCTTTCCGCTCGAGGGAACTCAGAGTTGGCTTATTCCGGAATTGCTTCGCGAGGAGCAGCCGGAAGCTTTTATGGAATTCCGCGGATCCGACGTCCGGCGGCTGCGGTTTTCCTATCCGGACGCACTACCGCCAGGGTTGCTGCCTCGGTTCATCGTACGAACCCACGAAATGAGCGAAAACCATCCAGGATGGCGCTGGCGATCGGGGTAGTGCTGGAATGGGAAGGGTGCCGCGCGCTCGTGCGCCTAAGCCGCGTGGAACGGCGAACGGAGGTGGCGGTCCTCGGTGGCTCGTCAGATGATCAGCAGAATTTGTTCGACCTGATCCGGGCACACCTGACCATCCTGCATGGAAAAGTTCGTGTGGTGGAGGAAGTCGAAATGACAGGTCACTCCGATTCCTGGGTTGGGGCAACTAAATTGCGCCGGTTCGAAGAGAAAGGGACCAAAGAATTCGAAGAAGGAACCAGGAATGGTGAACTGGCGACGGTAAACGTGACGGAAACGTTGGACGGCGTGGAAAGCCCCGAAACGCGCCTCGCGGTACGAAAAAGCGCACCGCCCCGAATGCGACTGTTCGTCAGCTATGCACAGACGACGCGAAAAAAATCCGCCCGCTCTCCAAGCATTTGACGATTTTAGGTCGACGCGGTTACATCCAGGCTTGGCAGGACACTCAACTGGTGGCCGGCGAGGAATGGAAAGATCGCATTTTGGAAGAATTGGCGGAGGCAGACATCGTTCTATTGCTCTACTCGACCGCGAGCCGAGCGTCCCGGTTCATCCAGGATGTCGAGGCACCAGAAGCCGTGAAGCGCGCGATAGGTGGACCGAAAAGATGTGCCTTGATCGTCGTCCCACTGGACCGGAAAGATTGGGACCCGAATGTTCCGCTCGAACAGGATTTAAAGAAGCTCCAAACCGCCACCTGGAACGCGAAGCCCATTATGGATTTTTCACCCCAGGGAAAAGGCTGGCAGCAGGTCGAACAGTCGATTCGCAAAGCAGTCGAACTCCGACGTAGGGAAACACACGGTCACCTGAATCGTGTTCGCGACTAAGCTCAGGAACAGCGATCACACGTCACTGGGAACACACATCATTCGACAGTGCTCGGAGTCTGCACGCCCTGCTATCGCCGATCCGCAGAGGACGCGGAATTCTGCTACTCGTCGCCTCTGCGTTTCCCTCTCTTTTTTTGAGATGCGACGTTCGTGAAACTTTGCCTTCCTGCCGGCCAAGCCGGCAAGGTGGCCGTTGGTTATCAGCGATTCGTCTAACAAAAACCTTCGTTCCTGCCGGACAAGCCGGCGAGGTGACGCTGGGCGGACTGAATCCGAAAGAAGCGGTTTGAGGTCAGCGGTTTGGCGTAGCGGTTTGGGGTCAGAGCATTTTTTCGGGTACAAACGAAGGATTTCAGAGGATCTGGGAAAGACATTGTCAACTCCAAAGACTCGCGCTTTCCAGATCCCCACCAATCCCAGTCTATGCCCACAAAAATGCACTGGCCCCGGTCACACTTTGTTTGTTCCGGCTTGCTCGCGGACTTCCAGGAGATCGTCGACGAAATGTTCGAACTCGCGAGCGAGATCCGACATCGCTTGCCGGTCTTGGGCCAGCGTGGCTTGATGGTTGTTCCGGGTCCAGAGGATCAAGGGTTCGTGCATGCTCGGCGGCCAGCCGAGAAAGGCGCACTGGACGCGCACCGCGAAACGGCTGGCTAATTCGGCCATCAGGTCCACTTCGCCGCTGGCGAGCCCGGCGCAAACCACGTCCGCCGTAATCGCCCGACAGGTTGGCGCGAAAGCGTCCATTCGCTCCGTCGCAAAGTAGCGTTCGATGAG
>JBBDHZ010000125.1:0-4900 GCA_040880645.1 Minisyncoccota bacterium | reverse complement strand
TGGGCGCTTCTGCGCACACCCTGGAATGGATCGACGTCATCGCCGCGGGCGTAGGTGAGGAAAATGATGGTCAGCGTTGCGGACCTGCTATGGCGCCCCTACGCACATCGCGATGGCCGACGCAATATCGTCCAGTTGAGCATTGGTGACCCGGCCTAGGCAGCGAACGAAGCGGTTCTCGGACACGGACTTGACCTGAAAGGCGTCGGCGCCGGAATCCTTCGTCAGTCCATTGGTCGGCGACATCGGCAAATGGACGAACCACGGCAGTTTCGCAAACGGTCGCTGCCAATCGGTGAGCGGAACCGCGATGCGCAAGGGCAACCGGCCAACCGTATCAAGACTGATCACGACCGCCGGTCGGAGCTTGCGAATCTCCGCTCCCACCGAGGGCCCAAACTGCACCGTCCAGATTTCACCCCTCTGGGGCGCCGGTGCTTTCGCCATACAGATCCTCCTCGTCAAAGGCTTCGAAATCGGTTAGCTGTGGATCGTTGCGGTAGAGATCTTCCGCCAGCGCGGCCGCTGCTGCCAGGATGGCATCGCGCTGATCCGCGGGCAGTTTCCGCAACTCGGCCGCAGTCCAGTTTTTCTCGGTAAGGGATGAGCTTTCGGGGTTCATCGGATAAACTCCTTCGGTTCAACTCGTGATTCAAATCGGTCGTCCATGTGCCTGCGGCATTATATGGCATTGCATCACGGTGTGGCCACGCCGCGCCCGCTGCCCCTCATCGCATGTTCGCCATTAGGACCGTCGCCGGCTGGCGCGTGGTTGCCGTCTCTCCCACTGGCGGACAAGCCGCCAGTGGCGCCCGGTGACGATTGGGGTGACCGCCTTGTCGGCCTGCATCGCGAACTGCCACTGCTGCCGCACGTAATCCGACAGGGCCCTGAGAACCCGAAATGGTCGGCTCCTCGCCGGCTGGGTGACGGTATCCTGTTGAACAAGCCGACGGTACTTGCCAACGGCGACTGGCTGTTGACCTCGTCGGTGTGGAAGGCGGACAACAGCATTCACGTCTACGCCTCGACCGACCAGGGCCGGACCTTCGCGCTGCGCGGCACGGCGAACGTGCTCCCGCCCGAAGCGCGTGGCCCGGACGAACCGATGATCGTCGAGCGCCGCGACGGTTCGCTGTGGATGCTGGTGCGCAGCCGCGGCCTGGCCGAAACGTTTTCGCGCGACGGCGGCAAGACCTGGACTCCGGTCGAGCGCAGCACGATCCCGCACCCCACGTCCCGGTTCTTCCTGCGGCGTTTGCGCTCGGGCAATCTGCTGCTGGTCAAGCACGGCCCGCTCGACGAGCGTACCGGCCGCGAGAAGCTGATGGCGTTTGTCTCCGACGACGACGGGAAAACGTGGCAGGGCGGCTTGAAGATCGACCAGCGGGAAAAAGTCACCTATCCCGACGGCGTGCAGGGGGAGGACGGCACGATTTACATCATCTACGATTACAACCGCACGCCCGACGGCGCAGTCCTGATGGCTGTCTTCGCCGAAGAAGACGCGCGAGCCGGACGAGCGGTGACGGACAACGTGCGACTGCAAGTCGAAGTCGCATGCCTTTCCCAGGAGCAAGCCCCATGACGGTGTTCCTGCACGTCGAAACTGGCGAGTATTCGACTCGCAGGCGACGTATGAGGCATGGGCTTGCTTATGCACCCAGGTGTCATTGGGATTCGCAAGGCGATGTTTTCGGCCAGACAGCGCATCCACCAGCTGATATCGGACAAGCGGGTGCGGAGTTCTGCGAGCCGCTCCGCATCGCCGGTGATCATCTGTAGTTCTTCCTTGGTTGGTTCTTCGGGTTCACCTTGCTCGTTGCGTCGTTCGGGAAACACGGTCAGCCACCGCCGCGCAATTGCCATAGACCGAAGCGAGAAACTCCATTCGATCGCGGATCCATCCCCGCCGGTGCTCGCACGGTTTCCCCGAGCATCGATCTTCACCGCATAAGAATGCTTGGCGAACACAACGCTGAATCCCATGCACTACCTGCACCTTTTTCGGATCGAGATACTCCCCGCGTGCCTGTCTTGCCATGACATTCGCCCCCTCGAGATTGCCAGTGAAAGCCGAAGATTCTGCCAACTGCCAAAAATTCTACAGAAATCGAGGTGACTTGCAACAAGCTGATAGGGTGTGCCCAATACTCGTCCCCAATACTCGCTCCTTCAGCAGATATCCACCTGCGAAGTCGGTAACCGCCCAGGCCGCCTCGAACCTCGTGTGCTCAAACGCCGCCGACACGGTTACAAACTCATGCAGAAACGTCGACACGTTCTCCGACGACAGTTGCGCAAGGAATGCACATGAAATGAGTTACAATGCGACAGTTCCCTTCGAGATATTGAAAGGTCGCGCCGACAAATTCCCGCAAATTCCCGCAGCCGAGAAGGTGGCTCAATTCTAACCAGGACGAATTGCTGTGGTTCGTGTGCCGCCACAACGCGATATCTTCAATTCCCAAAACACGGTGTTCCATGAACTTGACGCTTCAAATACGACAACAGCATCTCGCGGATCGCACCCACCTCATCCGTCTCACGTTGGTACGTCCAGGCCAAGCCAACCTCGAAGCCGAGTCGACGATCGAATTTGCCCTGACACGGCAGGAACAAGAAGAAGTTCGTTGGTATTTGGAAGATTATCTAGAGCGAGCGGAATCGGTAGAAATGGTTGATGTCCAGTTGATTGAGAACCTTATTCGCGAACGCGGCGAGGAGTTGTATTACAAGGTCCTCGTCAGTAATCACAATTTGCAGGCGATCTGGTTCGCTGTCCGCGAACAACTCGCCGACCTGCGCGTCGAGATTACTTCCGGGATCGTCGAAGCCGCCGCGATTCCGTGGGAGTTAATGCGCGATCCACAGTCCAATTCGCCCATTGCGCTGCGAGTAAAGTCGTTTGTTCGTGTCCAGTCCAACCCAAACATCAGTTTCGTGCCGATACCGCCGTCCGACGATGGCCGAGTCCGACTGCTCTACATCGTGTGCCGTCCCAGCGGAGGCAACGACGTCTCTCTGCGGGCCGTGGCCAATCGTCTACTGCAGGATCTAGGTGAAGACCTAGCCCGCTTCGACATCACCGCCTTGCGACCACCGACTTACGAGCAACTTCAACAGGAATTGACCCACGCCAAAGAAGTCGGCCTGCCGTACCACATCGTTCACTTCGATGGCCACGGCGTTTATGCCGACTTGAGCCAGACTAAGCTTGCCGATTGGATCGAGACTCCGTCGACCGTGGCACTAGACGGTGAAAAGTCCAGCAAACATGGTTACCTGCTGTTTGAACATCCCAACGACGAGCGGATGCGTCCCGTCCCCGGCGACGAACTCGGCAAGCTGCTTCATGACTGCGGGGTGCCGGTTCTCGTCCTGAACGCTTGCCAGTCCGCCATGCACGAGGCGACCGTACAACCGGTCGTCACCGGCACGGTTCACGCCGTAGTACGTGCCATCGGCTCGTTGGCTCAAGCTGTCATCGACCAGGGCATCCCCGCAGTGCTCGGCATGCGGTATAGCATTTTCGTCGTGACTGCCGCCCAATACATCGGCCAGCTCTACGCGTCATTGGCCAAAGGCCGCGGCTTCGGCCAGGCCGCAAACGAAGGCCGCAAACACCTGTACCGCAATCCGGATCGCTGGATCGGCCTTCAACCGCGCCCGCTGCAGGACTGGTTCGTCCCGGTTGTCTACGAGGCGATGCCGGTTCAGTTTTTGGGTACTCAACAAAGACAGTCGCTTGCTATAGGTGATGCCCAGCGTACGTTGGATCCCGTCCAGACCAACGAAACTCTATGTCGTTACGTGCCGGATCATGGCTTTGTGGGTCGTGACGAAACGCTGCTGCTACTCGACCGAGCCTTCGACGAACACGCGATCGTCTTGTTGCACGCTTATGCTGGCCAGGGCAAGACAACAACCACTGTCGAGTTCGCGCGCTGGTACGCGCAAACAGGCGGTCTCAAAGCACGTGAGTGGCCGCAGCCCGAAGTCTTGTTCACCTCATTCGAACGGCACACCGACCTGACGGACGTGCTGAACCGAATTGGCCAGAGATTCGCGCCACTGTTGCAAGCCAACGACATCGAGTGGCACGCCATCAACGACAATGCCGAGCGTCGTAAACTAGTAATTCAACTCTTGCGGCAGATTCCGATCCTCTGGATCTGGGATAACGTCGAGCCCGTGTCCGGTTTTCCAGCGGGAACCGTATCGTCCTGGACCAACGCCGAGCAGGCGGAACTGGCTGACTTCCTGAAGCAGCTCAAACTTCACCGGGAAACTAAGGTCAAAGTTCTCCTCACATCCCGTCGCGACGAACGATCTTGGCTCGGCGGAATTCCATATCGGGTGGAAATGCCGCGAATGTCACAGGCCGATGCCGCCGCGTTGGCTTTGCAATTGGGGCGGGAAAGAGACATCACACAACGCGAGATCGCGCAGTGGCAGCCACTGCTGGATTACTGCTTAGGGAACCCGATGACGTTGGGTGTGCTCGTTAGCCAGGCGATTAAAGAAAACCGGCGCACTTCGGAGGAGATCGAACAATTCGTCGAAGGCATTCGATCCGGGGAGTTGGAGGTGCAAGACGAAAACGAAGGCCGCGACAAATCGCTCGGCGCATCGTTGAGCTATGGGTTCCAGAACACATTCAACGAAGACGAGCTCCCCGTCATCGCCCTTCTGCACCTATTCCAAGGTATCGTGGACGTGCGTGCGTTACATATTATGGGATGGCTAGTATCGTACGTGGACGAGGAGAGCGTGAGAATCGTCAATCCGCCAAGTTTACAAGACAAAACCGAAGAAGAACTGTCGGACCTATTGCAGCGGGCCAGCAGCAGTTCCCGGCGAATTGTTTGAGCGGGTCGCTGGACAGTTGGTTCGCTGG
>JBBDHZ010000124.1:0-4924 GCA_040880645.1 Minisyncoccota bacterium | reverse complement strand
GCACTTAAGCCAAACATTTCTACGGTTTTCTTGGGACTGAACAGATTGCACCCGTCTCAACTCGCTAGAGAAAATCGCCAAAGCTCACGGAATGAAGATCAACGATTACTTGGAAGCAATTGCTCGCAAGGTTCATGACGGCGAGGAGAGTCCACCCTAATGAAACTGGGGCAACGGTGATTCGTCTTGGTTCCCCCCCTAATTCCTCCCTAATTCCTTTAATTCCCCCTCTTTGGTTTGGTTCCATCCTGAACCATCGACGCTTCAATCGCCAACACCGAGGCGTCCAGAAGTCGCCGCGCCCATCAGCCTCCATGTCCTCCCCCCCGACAAAATGCTGTGTCCCCACTTCAGCTCCTCGCAGCAGGCCGAGATCGCGTTGACTTCGTTCAAAGCGGGCGTTTGCGTCTCGGCCAATCTGACGATTGGCCAGTTCGACAGTCACGCGAACAACGATCGCGACCAAATGAAACTGATTCCGGAACTATTGGCGGGAGTCGACTACCTGGTCCGCCGCGCGGAAGACCTTCACATTCGCGACAAGTTGGTGATCGTGATGCAAAGCGAAATGGGGCGTACGCCCAACTACAACAAAGGCGACGGCAAAGACCACTGGTCGATCGGCTCGATCCTGTTCATGGGCGCCGGAATCAAGGGGAATCGGGTTTTGGGAGCAACCGACGAGAAACAGTTTCTCGTTCCGGTGAATCCGCGGACGCTGGCATTGGACCGGCAGAGCGGCGTTCGCGTCCGGCCCGAACACATTCACTTGGCGCTCCGCGAACTGGCCGGCATCGAGTCGCATTCGTTCAGCAAGAAGTTCCCACTGGATGTCGCGGACACGGAGCGGCTGAGCGGTTTGTTGGGATGAATATGACAAGCATAAATCATGAAGGAGAATAAAGGCGGAGTTGGCTGCCATTCGCCGGAGCGTTCAGCGTCGCAGTCCGCTGGGCAGCGATGCTTGGGTTCAGGCCACCGCCCGCGCGCTCGGCCTGACTTCGACACTCCGCCCCCGCGGCCGACCAAAAGCCGAACCAGCAGAATGAACTTCCTGCACTTGTCAGATTACCCAGTATATGCTCCTGCCCCCCCTTTATCCGGCCCCAGCCACCGACCGCGACCGACACAAATTTCCCAATGACAGTACTTTTACGAACCCAGAAAGATGGCTGTCTGTCCCCTCGCACCCCGTGCAGCTCAGTCTGCGGTGGGTGCTGTACTCCGCAATCGTGATTCCCAAATGCGGGTGATGCGTTTCGGTTCGTTTCGTTTGCGGTTCACGACCCACCACTTGTTCTTGTCCGCGCTTATCCGGAGTGAGTTTAGTTTTCGTGCAACGATCCGATCGCCTAGATTGAGTTGCTGACGCAAGTGCTTGGCTGCCGAGAACTTTGCCTGTCGAAAGTAGTGCAGATATCCGTGCAGTCTTAGGCGTTTGGCTGCAGTCGCCCCAAGTGACTGCGGCTGTAGTCCGCGACACGATGCCACGTACGACGCCGCCACTTCGATGGCGATCTTGTGATGATCACCGGAAATTTGCGTTCCCCGTCTGTTGTCTACACGGATGCTATGAACAAGTTGCGGTTTCGATCTCGGCTGAAAGCCAGACTCTCGACGCTTCTTATCATTGATATTGATCCCGCGCGCGGCGACTTCTTCTTCAATAATACGGACCACTTTATCTCCCGAGGCTTTGGAGTTTCCAGAAACAACGAAGTCGTCCGCTACTCGAGTGTGTGAGAGGCGATTCGCTCCGGCGAAAGATGCGGCGTGCTGATCAGCCCTCGCAAAGAACAAATTCAGCGCATCTCCGCTCGTCGGCGAACCTTGGGGAATCTTGCCGCGCAACGTGCATAACAATGTCATGAGACTGGCTGTATCATGACGGAAACCAAGTCGTTTCAATTCTGCTTTGAAGACCGAAGGCCGAACTGACGGATAACAGTTCGTAGCATCACGCGTCCACACAAATTTTTTCCCGAGATGACGTCGGGCGCTTGTAAAACATGAGCTGCCAGAAATGCTCCCGTGTGCGGCTGGATGAAACAACTTCCTTTCCTGAAACCATCGATGAAGGCGTTTCAGCTTCTTTTTTGGCGCGTCATAGGGAGCGTCGATTGGGCGTTCCTTTTTGCCAACAAGCTGCAGGCGAGTCGGCTTGAATGAGGCGTCCATATTGCGCGCAAATGCCCAGACTTCCGATTCGGTCATTTGCATGGCCGAAGCAATATCAGCTGGCGTGATTGTCTTTGGATGCATCCGTGTTCCCATTGCCTGAAAGCATTGCCTGCAATCTTACTTCCAACTTGATAAGCTTCTTCACGTTTTCTGAAATCTCATTCGTTGAAACGTCTGACGTCGTTAGACCCGACCCAGGATCAACGCTCATCAAAATCAAAACCTCTGACGGAACTCCTAAAGCGTCAGCAATTCGCCGAAGTACGCTAATCGACGGTTGTCGCTCGGCGTTCTCGACTAGACTTAAGAACGGTACGCTTATTTTTGCGGCAGTGGCCAAGGCACTCTGCTTCATCTCCTTAGCTTGCCGCAGTATCCGAATCGTCTTTCCCAAAGTTTGCATATCGGGATTGACTCCTTAAATTGCAGTATGTTGGACAAAGGACCCTTCTGATCCCCACTGACATCAAGATGTAAGGAAACTGTCGACTTCGACTTCAAGCATTGAGATTAAAACCTCAACTCGAGAAGCAATATCGACAGCGTCTTCCGCACTGCATGTTTGACCAAAATCACCGAGGAGCTCGATGGTCTCTGCCAATCGCAACGCGTCACCCATGTTCCCCCCATCCATCGAATTCTTCTGCCGAGTACAACTCAGCTGTTTGCGAATCACAACCGCACGATCTGAAATTGCACGGAGTTCATCACGAATTCTTCGGATGCCGAACCGTCGGAAATTTTTGCTCAAGGCAAAACCCTCCTTGAAGGAAAGAAGAGAGAGACTGGGCCGTCCCTCCGGGGAAATAGGTCAGCGAACAAGGCAAGCCTTGCCAGTCCGCAACTGATACCACTAGCACGGTGGTACGTGATGCGACGGGTGTCGCCCCCGGACGGCCGCCGCCCGGAGCACCAATCCTGACTCGCGCCGAATTGGTTTGTGGAGGTGAATTCCAACGGATTTTGAATTGTCAAAGAACACAATGCTGGAACCAGTTCCTCGCATCGTTTCAGAAGTTTACCAGAACGGACTATTCAGTCAATAGCGGTTAATAACTTTTCTTTCGATCAACGTGATTAGGTCAAACGGCTCGACATCCGGAATTTAAGCGCATCGCTTGGCCGGTTCTCACAGATAGTGAGTCTGCCCAAGCATCTCCTCGCGAGTTCGCTGACGCCACAACGATACCAAGCCATTGACGACTTGCCCGATCGACCTCTCGCGCTGATGGCAGTAGGCAATCCCTGAGTGCTCGACTCCTCGACTTGCAAGGACCAAAAAATCGTCGTCGAAGCTTACGATCACTCGATGATTTGCATGGGCGTACGCCAATTGCTGGTCGTCAGGAGCTTCCAAGAGACCAGCATCCTTCGTTGTGGTAACGTCGATGCTCCGCAGCCGAAGACCGTTCGCTATCGCGTTGGGAACGCTTTCGTCAAGATGATATCGGATTTCCATCGGTTTGAGTGCCTAGATCGCCGGTCTCTGGCACGTCAGACGCGCTGGCCCGCAGCCGCGCGACGAACTCGCTGCTTTCCTTGATTTGCCGGTCGATGAGGTCTCGATTGTCGTGGTAATACGCTAGCGCGGCATGGACATCCGCCAAACTGAGTTGCGGAAATTCCGTCACGATCTCGTCGGGACACATTCCCTGCTCCGTCCATAGGACGACATCAGCGACGGTGAGTCGTGTCCCTTTGATTCGCGGCTTTCCCGAACGAACGCCGGAGGTCTGCTCGATATGAACACTAATAACGCCCTGCATCTCTTGTGATGTCATGGTGGAAGCATCCCGAACAAAGAAGCAAACGCCGGTCGAGTCGGCTTGGCTAATTATACCAGCGCAAACAGGATCACCGTAGCGCGTTATTCGGCAGTAATGCGGCGCGCCTTTTCTCCGGTTTTCGTATCGCCGAACACAACGGACGGACACTTGCGGTCATCGGTCCCGCAGATCAATCATGCATATCCGGTGACCATGTGATCGAGCGACCAGTGCGCTTCGATGGCAAGGCGTCCCACCGAGCCAAACGAACGGGCCAGCGTGAAAGAGAAGCAAGACGGTCTACTTCTCTGGTGTCGGAAGTTGATTGAATCGTGGGGCGGAGACAACGGCGGGTTAGACAGGCGATCCTCATCAAGAACCTGGAGCTAACTTGCTCAACGGCCGCTTTGTCGCCGACGTTCGACCTGATCTGCGTTGCCTAACACCTTACGAGCTTTGGCCTGCAGGATCGCAATAAAGTTGTTGGCCCGCACGTATCCTTCGTATTCGGATCGCTCGTCTTCGGTCAGCTCCCCTTCATTGCACTTGCAGGCAAGTTCTTCGATACGGCTTTGTAACGTCTCGTCCGCTCGGTAGTCGACCAGACGGCGAGCCTTGTCGCTGGAGAAGATGATCGTCAGCGCCGGGTCGACACCGCGGTCGAATGCATTCTTGTCGATGCTGGTGCTCATGGCGTCTACTATATCTCATGTTCATCCTGTTGCAAATTGCAACAAATCCAAAGAGAAGGGCGCGAATCTCGTACGGAAAGTCTGCGTTCTCGCGCGAGAGGCCGTGGCGAGTGGGCATCCCAGGGACACGGAGCGGCTGAGCGGCTGGTGGGGTTGATCGGGCTCCTCAAGTCATCAGTTCGCGGATTGGCTCGGCGCCGGTTATGACGCGGGCCACGTCTGCCGGGACGTTGGTCATCGTCCGCACGTGGCCGACATCCAGCAGCGTATGCATGATGGTGGCCA
>JBBDHZ010000123.1:0-1000 GCA_040880645.1 Minisyncoccota bacterium | reverse complement strand
CCGCGGTCGAACTGCATGCCTTCCACGACGTCCAGCGTCGTTTCCATGCCTTTGGCTTCCTCGACCGTGATGACGCCTTCCTTGCCAACGCGTTCGAACGCTTCGGCAATGTCCTTACCAATCTGCTCGTCGTTGTTGGCGGAGATGGTGGCCACCTGGGCAATACGCGAGCGGTCCTTGACATCTTCGCTCATGCCGCGCAGCTTCTCGACGATGGCGGCAACGCCTTTGTCAATACCGCGCTTCAGGTCCATCGGGTTGGCTCCGGCCGTGACGTTCTTCAGACCGGCCGTCATCATGGCCTGGGCCAGGACGGTGGCGGTCGTCGTGCCGTCACCGGCAACGTCGCTGGTCCGGGAAGCGACTTCCTTGACCATCTGGGCGCCGACGTTCTCGATCTTGTTCTCGAGTTCGATTTCCTTGGCGACAGTTACGCCGTCCTTGGTGACGGTCGGGGCGCCGAATTTCTTTTCAATGATGACGTTGCGGCCTTTCGGGCCCAGCGTCACTTTTACGGTGTCGGCCAATTTGTCGACACCACGCTTCAGAGCCTGACGGGCTTCTGAATCAAATACAATTTGCTTTGACATATCTGTTCTTGTGGGATTTGTGTGTTGTCAGAATCAGCCTGCGACGATTCCAAGGATATCAGACTCGCGCATGATGAGCAGGTCTTCCTTGTCAAGGTTGATCTCGGTTCCGGAATATTTACCGTAGAGAACCGTATCGCCTTCCGTAACGGTCATGTCGACCTTGGTGCCGTTCTCGACCTTGCCCGGTCCGACGGCTACGACAGTGCCTTTCTGTGGTTTTTCCTTTGCGGTATCGGGAATAAAAAGGCCGCTGGCCGTCTTCTCATCCGCGGGAAGCGGTCTGACCACTACGCGGTCGCCCAATGGTTTGATGTTGGCCATAAGTATGTATTGCTATGTCTGGTGGTACTGATTGGCACTCTCCACATGAGAGTGCTAATGCAAGTATAAAATGATGCGAAATCCGG
>JBBDHZ010000122.1:0-4996 GCA_040880645.1 Minisyncoccota bacterium | reverse complement strand
CACCGCCGAAAAGCGATTGGCACTGAACCCCGAATCCCGAGTCTGACCCCACGCGAAGCTGACCCCACCATAGGCCGAAGGGATTAACTTAAGTCTTCGTCGTCGTCTGGTTCGTGAAGAAGTGCCACAAAATCCGAAAACGACTCGGCTACAAAACTGATTTCGTTTTCTAAACCACGACGACCACCGTGCCAAAAAGCAATTGAAGGGCTGCTGCCAAAGCGGAAATCGAAGCAGATGTAGTTTCCGCCTCCATCGCCAGCGAATGGTACCAACCTCAACGGAAAAAATTCCGTTCTTTCCATCCACCTCAACAGATTTCTGTCGTCATTTGGCGTAACCGTGAAGAACTCGCCTACCGATGCATAAAACATGCCTGTTTCCTCATCGGGAAACTCAAAGTCCGTTTCGTTTGGTGAGCCGCCACTGTAGCGCTTGGCAAACTCACGATAATCGTCGGGAAAACGATTGCCGATGGCATTCTCAACGGCACAGATCTGTTCATCGGTTGCCGGTGAAGGGTCATCAAACCAAGTCAACGATTCTCCAACCATTGTTATCTCCCGTACCACATCTCGAACCCACCGATGTGGCCAACATCAGCATGGATTCCTTCAGGAACTAACTGCATTCGGCCAATGTCTTGGTGATGATGCCAAGTGAAACCGGGAATCTTGTTACGTCCACCCCTGATCGCTCGAAGCTGTTCAGGCGTGAAGCGACTTGCTGGGATGGCTCCGCTCTCGAGCTCCGCCCGCAATGCTCGTGTCGCCGCTCTCATCTGGCTACGGTAGTTTCTACCGGCTACCTGAGCCGAAGAAATGTGTAAGTCCACTCTCGCCACATCGTCAAAGATCGGGAAACCACGCTGATCGAAAACGATGCCTGTGTGATGGCGAGTGCCTGCCAGATGCACATTGTTTCGAGGGTTAACAGGTGGAACCGTAGTCGATGTTACTTGCCCTGGATGACGCTCTTCAAGTGCTTCTCTAACAGAATGCGGATTATATGGCGGATCGCCAACCCTTGGGGTATCATTGCTGGGCACCGTCGGCACATCTGGGCCTTCGGCTTTTGCCATTGTAGCGGCTTTGTCGTTGGCGCGGTCAATCGCGTTTCTGGCGAGTTGGGCGTTTTTTGCCGCCTCGTCCGCTTGGGTGGCGGAGGCCGCTTTGCCGAGCCTGCGCAATTGCTTGGCCTGGGCGCCCAACCCCAGGAGCATCAGCGTTGCTTCGCCGAAATGTCCTAGCGCATCTCCCGTTTCGCCGTCGCGCAGCTCAAAGATCCCCTGGGCGGTGCGCACACTTGCTACCGCGCCATCTACGGCTGTGGAAACGATCATCACCTTGCGCGCTTGTCGTGCCGCCTGAGCTCCCTTTACATAAAGGCCGACACCCACGAGAAGCGAGACATCGCCAGCGAATGAAAGAGCGGCTTCGCCGTAGTTCCCTTCGTCGAGCTCGATCGCGGTATTAACGAGCGGGACCATACGAGCGCCGATGTCCGCAGCATTGAACACGCGTTCGATCGAGCGACGCCTCGCCATCTCGCGAAAATCTTCGACGTACTTGCGTGCTCGTTCTCGCTGGCGAAAGTTGTGGACGATCGATTCCGGTGTGCGAGCCCCCGGATAATCCGGTACCGGCCACGTCTCGTTCTTGATGATGCGGTAAAAACGCTTCTTTATCTCCGAATAATCAGTGGCCCGGCTGCGTCGATGATGAACCGTCCTGAGTTCAAGTACGGTGTGGAGAATTTTATCGCCGACGACGTCGACGATATACACGAACTCCCGGCTCGATCCGAACCACGTAGAGAACCGGAACCGTTGGGCCAATCCTAGCTCCACCATCCGGTCGATGCGGTCTGTCGGTATGTAGTCTGGATTGAAATGGACCTTCTGCTCGTCCGACGTCTCCAGGCCACTCGGATCGACTTTATTGACCGGATTGTTGCTGAGGTACCGATACAGGTTGGCATCGCCGGCTTCGAACCCGATCGGGTCTTGGCTGACCCATCGCCCGGCCTGCGGATCGTAGTACCTGTTACCGGCCAGATAGAGATCGAGTTCCGGATCACGGTGATAGCTCTGCTGACCCACGAACGTGAAGGGGCTGTCGCTCGTGCCGGTGTGCGACTCTTCGATACCGAAGGCCCGGTGCTGGTAGCGGTCGGTGGCCGTCTCGTCCTCGTCGAGCAGCGCATCGGTCGTCCCCACCGCGTCGTAGTGGTGGTATGAGGTATCGGTGCCGTCGAACTCGCTGATCAAGTCACCGTACTCTTTGTCGGTGAACGTGTACTGCTGCTCGACGCCGCCGGTCCCGTCGGTCTCCTGCAGGATTTTTTTGAGGTCGTAGACGGACTTTGTCGTCTCGCTCGGTGTTTCCTTCTCGACCCGCCGACGGTCGGCGTCGTAGGTGAATGTCACCGGCCCTGCCAACGGCTCAGCTACCGTTAGGCGGCTGTCCTCGTCCCACGTGTAGTAAGTGATTTCCGCCGACGTTTGTTTTTCCGTGCGGTTGCCGTCGGCGTCGTAGCTGTAAGTGGTGACGCCCGAGCCGTTCTCCTCGCTGAGCAGCCGATTGGCCGCATCGTAGGCATAGGTGGTCAGCGCGCCGGAGTCGTCCTGCAGCGTCCGGTTGCCGGACGCGTCGTACGTATAGCTGGCGTCGTAGCTGTTTGAGCCGCTACGCTGTTCGCGCGTCAGCTGGTAACTGCCGTCGTAGGTCCAGGTTGTGACGTCACCACTCGATTCCTCGGCGTTGATGCGGTTGCCCGCCTGATCGTAGGTGTAGGTGGTCAGGTTGACGATGCTGGCGTCGCTTTTGCGATGTTCGATCCGCTTTACGCGATCGTCGCAGTCGTAGCTGTGCGTGGTGATCGCGCCGTTGTCGTAGTCGATCTGCGTCTTACGTCCCGCGATGTCGTAGCTGAACGTCGTCGCGTCACACTATAGACTCGGCACCCCTTTTTCCCCATGGTCAAAACACACAACCCGTTAGCTCTTTCGAAACTGAGGAAAACTAATCGTTCCGCTGAACCACTAAAATTCCGAATCTGCCCTGAAATCCGGAGCTACGGTTTTACGGTCAGGCTCCGCTCGTGAGAAGACGTAATGCCAGCCTATGTGTTCGATCACTGCCCTTTCATTTGCCTTGTACCCATCACTGGCCCACCCCATTGGTGTTGCATCAAGGGCCATGAACACTCCGTCGGAAATTTCTCGTACGTCATGCGCCGGTACAGAAAGCAAGCGATGCCGCCCGATCAACTTCATGTAGGGACTTCCGAAGTAGTTGAGCCAGTAAATTCCTGGCAGGGCGTCATCCAACTGCACACCAATGGCACGGGTCCCATTTTCATCTGATACCATGTTTTTGGCGTTGAATTCTTCGCTTATGCATGCTCTTGCGTAACGAAGCGGAAAATGTACCGCTGCATTCTCAAGAAAACTCCATGCCCAAGACCACGGCGTTTTTCCTTCCACTGCCGAAATGCCGGTAATCTCGATCCCAATGCCGTTCAGTTCTGGCGGGAGAGTCGAACTGCAACTGTTCATATAAAATGACAGACCATCATAACGGCCAGCAAGCACTGCGTTACCGATTCCGCGTCTTGCTGGGGCGACTTTGTTGACAGCCTCAGCCAAGCTTTCCTCTGGTCCAACGCTACAATGCTTTCGATCATGTTCTCTTTTGGCAACCGTCAGTCCAGATGACCAGTTGGGAAGATGTGTTATGAGCATTTGATGTAGCGACCGAAGCTGCATTTCCTCAAACACGGGAAGGCCAAATGAGAGCTTCAAGAGCAGATGAACGTCAGATAGTTTTTCAATCATTGTATTACCTTACCTCGGTATAAGCTTCCATTCGAGCAGTCCGTCTCGAAGCAAATCGGCAAACTCACCTGACTTCGGCGCAGGCAAGTCGGAAAACACCTCGACTCGAGCCCTTCGCAACAAGTCCTTGAACTCCGGGTCTTTGACTAAACTCGCTTTCGATCGAAGTCGCTGAACATAGTCAACAGCGTCTCGAATCTGGTCTCGTGACCTGGAACTAAGATCACCAAATGTCGTGCCCCGCGACGCTTTGACTTCGACAACTGAGCCACGGAGACGCACACTCCCTTGTGCCCCACGCACCTTCAAGTCGGGGATTCGAACGCCACCCCGTCCAGTGCCGGGTATCGTCTGTTGTCCTGCCCCTTGGGGATTTCGAGGGATGCCAGTTGCATCCGAAACAATCTGTTCCGCCTCGTCAGCGAACGCCTTCTGGCTACCACGTCCGGTTTTTCTTGGCGCAACCGATTCACCCGGCAGCTCTTGTTGTACGACCTTGGCTACGCCATCGTCAACCTTTGCTCCCTGTCTGCCCGCTGTTGTTAGTCGCCCGCCCGTTGTGGCTCCCTGGCTCGCAGCCCTCGCTGCTCCCGAGACGGCTCTTCCTATTCCCCTCGTGACGCGAATGCCTGCTTTGATGGCACCGCCGATCAAACCGCCGGCCGCTAGATCCGCTGCGATTGTGTTTCCTGTTTCCTGGCGCTGCTTGGCCTCTGCGTTCAGGAGATCACCGACCGTGGCGCGACGAACTCCACTCTTTTCACTAACTGGGGCGATTATGATGGAGGGCCAGCCCGCTTCAATCGGAGCCAGCGGCAGGTTCGTTTCTTGGTCAAGAACCTCCTCCCGAAATCTGCGCAGAGCCTCTCCCGCAAGCCTCGCTGGCGCTTCAATGGGTTCCCGTACCGGGCGAGGAACCTTGGAAGTTGCACTCTCGTATTTTTCGCGTACCATCTTCGCGAGAATGCGAAACGCCGATTCTTCGTCCAACCCGCTCGGATCGACTTCATTTACCGGATTGTTGCCGACGTACCGATAGAGATTCGCATCCCCCGCATCGAACCCGATGGGATCTTTGCTTGCCCAGCGGGCGGCCTGGGGGTCGTAGTAACGGATTCCCGCCAGATAAAGATCGAGTTCCGGGTCGCGGTAATAACT
>JBBDHZ010000121.1:0-1013 GCA_040880645.1 Minisyncoccota bacterium | reverse complement strand
CCAAAGACGGTGACTTCACCTTCGAGGCTGTAACGGTCCTCCTGGATGGCCTCCGCATCGAGCTTGACAGAAGTGAACAATCTGACGGCCAATTCCGCGTCAGGCTCCACGATCAGAGTGGCCTTATCGCGCCGTAGAAAGTCGCGAATCATGGCGCGGTAGATTTCAGCGAAGTTGTCGCCTCCTGAATAGGAGATGCGACGATGAGATACAGTACAGATGTGAAGCGGACCGTAATGGAGAAGCTGCTGCGTCCGGACGGCCCGGGTGTTCCAGCGATGAGCGTAGAGTTCGGCATTCCAACGGGAACGCTGTACAACTGGGCCAGTCGGGCCCGGAATGGTTCCATGAGCCGGAACAGAAAGATGTCGGGAAAACGGACGCTGGGAGAGAAAATGACCTTTGTCCTGGAGGGACGTGGACTGCCTGATGAAAAGTTGGGCCTGTGGCTGCGCGAAAAGGGCATCCACGAGGACCAGCTCAAGGTCTGGGAACAGGAAATCGATACGGCCCTGATCGAGCACGAAAAACAGCCGGCCCGTGAGAACGAATACCGGCAGCATTTAAAGGAACTCGAGCGGGACCTTCGGCGGAAAGAAAAGGCCCTGGCTGAGATGACGGCCATTGCCGTACTCAAAAAAAAACTCGAGGCGATGTGGGAGGAGCCCGCACGATGAGCGAACGGGCTGACATTCTCGAAAATTTTCAGGAAGCTGTGCGAAATGGAGCTCGCGGGCGAATTGCCGCCGATGCAATCGGCATTTCTCTGCGTACGGTTCAACGTTGGCAACGTGACCTGCGTCCCGATGGCCGGATTTCCAACCGTTTCGTGCAATCAAACGCTCTTTCGGCAAAGGAACGGCAGACCGTCATTGAGACCGCGAACTCGCCGGAGTTTCGGGACCTGAGTCCGGTGCAGATCGTCCCGATTCTGGCCGAGCAGGGGCGCTATATTGCTTCAGAATCAACGTTTTACCGTGTTCTGCATGCTGCAGGCCTCCAGCGGCACAGAT
>JBBDHZ010000120.1:0-5014 GCA_040880645.1 Minisyncoccota bacterium | reverse complement strand
CGGATCACTCGGAATCGATCTTGGCGGGGACGGCCCCACACCCAATGACACTCAGGATGCCGATGCCGGTCCGAACCAGCTACAAAATTTCCCGGTGATTCAGCAGGCAGTTTCGGCCGGCCCGAATACGGTCGTCACCGGAACGATTCAGAGCACTCCGAACACGCCCCTCACTCTCGACTTCTACGCCAGCGCATCGGCCGATCCGAGTGGCTATGGCGAGGGCGAGCGCTGGCTCGCTTCGCGGACCCTCACCACCGACGCCGCCGGCGACGCGCGTTACCAGTATCTGCTTTTTGCGGCTGCGACGACTACGAGCGAACTGGTGACGGCAACGGCCACCGACGCCGCCGGGAACACGTCGGAGTTTTCCGGCGCCGTGGCAACGGCCCAGCGGCACTCCAAAGGTGGTGGCAGCAATCGCAGCATGGCGATCGGCAGCCCCTTAACCGCCACGCGGGATGCCTCCGCAAGCGAAGGGCGCAGCAAAGGCTCGGCGCGGCGCGAGAGCGGCCTCTCCGACACGACCGAGCCGGCCGCCAATGACGCTGCTTTGGCGCAGTTCACCGCCGCCGAGGACGGAGCGTCCGGTACATCGGACGACGATTGGCTGCTGCTGCTTGCCGAGCAAGAGCAGGACCAGACCGAGGAGCTCAGCGACGAAGCCTTGGCCGACGGCTTCGACTGGCTCATCACCAGAGTCTGAACCCGGGAAGTCAAGTCAAGAACTTGATGAACGACGAGGCAGCCGCTGTTAGCGATTGTTACAGCGGCGTGCTGGTCTGTTCCGTCGCGTGCGGCCCCGCCAACGTTACAGCCGGTGCGGGAATACCGGAAGGTTTTTCCAAGGAATCACAAGCTATTGGCAGCACAAGACTTACGACTCGTTTCACAGAAATCCAAAGAATTGCTCATGCCGGTTTTTCCGGCTGTTGCGCTTCTAAGAGGTAGCCCTGAGGTCCACCGAACGGCACTGACCCTTTGTGACGTCGACCCTCGAAGCGTCATCTACTGCGTCCTGCGACTCGGAACGCGGCGCGGACACTGCAACTGACCGTTGCCACTAAATCGGTAGGAGAGACTTATGCGATCGATGTCATCGAACAGCGCACGCTAGGCTTCGCGATCCATGGGGCCGGCGAAAACTCGTCTTCTCCCGTTTCCAGCGGGTCATCTCCCGAACGGTACAAGAAGAGGCAGCGGCCATTCACATTGTTCACCAAGTTCGTCTTCGCAATTAGGAGAAACGGTATGAAATTGCTGTCACGCCTGACTCGTTCGGCCCAGACAGCTTTGTTTACGAAGTCAGCGATGGCAACGGCGGCACGGACACCGCAAGCGTCGATATCACCGTGAATTCGGTGATCGACGCCGTGATCGACGTGAAGCCGGGCAGCGACCCGAACTCGATCAGCCTGAAGTCGAAGGGAGTCCTGCCAATCGGCATCTTCTCAACACAGGTCGCCAATGGAGAGGCGGAGGATTTCGACGCCACGACCACCGACACTTCAACGATTGAACTGAACGGTGTGCGGATTGATCCTCGTCATGCGGCCTTTGAAGATATCGACGGGGATGGCGACGACGACCTGATCCTTCATTTCGACATGCCAGAGTTGGTCGATGAGGGCGTCCTGGATGAGAATAGCGTCGATCTACTTCTGACCGCCGAATTTGACGGTGGCGTTGCTCTTGGACCCGATCTTGTTGGTTCGGATGCGGTGCGAATCGTACCGCCGAAAGGCAGAGGCAACAACTAATCCGCATGAGGTTGCTGCACCCTGCCCGTGGCAAATGTGCCTCGGTGTTGACCGCCGAGTTCGGCGGCCCGGCCGCCGGCGTCGATCTCCACGGCTCCGACTCTGTCGACGCGTTTTTCCCCGGCTCGCAAGGTAACGGAAAAGCACACGGCAGAGGACGGAATTAATCATTGCACGTTCACCCGCGCCGCGTACGCTCGCGGCGGCGGTGGCGAGCTCCGAGCGAACGTTACGAATAGGGCGACGACGGAATGTTTGGTAATGCCGCTTCCCGGGGGGCGCGGTGAATTCGACTTCTTATTGATCTTTTTAGCTGAAGGAGGTGACCCATGAAATTTTCGAGCAAGGGCAGGACAAAGCGGCAACGAGCGCAAATGAAAACGGGTAGAAGCCGGCGCCGTCGCCTTTCCGTGGTGGAACGTTTGGAGTCTCGGATGCTTCTCTCTGCGACCGGTTTTGAGCGGATCGAATTGCGACTGGATGTACGCGACAGCGATGACGTCAGCCTGCTGCAAAGTGGCAGCCGCTCGGCGACGGTGGACGTGGGCGAAGCAATCGATCTGGAGGTGTCCTATAATGACCTGCGTCGGTTCGATAAGGATATCGGAGCCTTCACCGTCTTTGCTGATATCTTTTCGCCCAACGCCGGGAGCACGCTGGCCGACTATCTGGAACCAATCGTCACCGAGACGCAGGTGCTGGAGGTCTCAGGCAACTTCCGGGAGGGCACTGGAGGCAACATCGATTTCCAGCTCGATGCGGCGGGATCGTCGACCTACAGTTCGCCCGTCGCTAGCTTTGCCGATGATCCAACCGGCGAGATCGCCAATGCACTCGTAGCCCTGGGCTACTCGCCTGATCAGGTGCAGGTGACGCGCCTGCCGGAGGAGTTGGACGTCACGGATCCACCGCTCGAATTTCGAATCCGCTATCTGGGCAACGAACTGGCCAACCAGGATCTACCGGACCTGATGGTGGATGCTTCGGGCGTGACCGGCGCGACGGTAGCGACCCAGGTGTTGGAGATACCGGCGTTGAACCAGGATGGCTCGGTGAACTCCGATGCGATCCCGTTTAACATCGACACGAGGAGTCGAACGTTTAACAACGATCACTATTACAATCTCTCCAACTCGGGCTCCTTTGGACCGGACGGCTTCGACGACGTCGGCGGTGTCGGCCAGATCGAGCCATTTGGGATCCCGGGTTTTACCGAACCATTTGATGCGTTCAGCGTGTCGGTTCGCCTCACTCAGCCGGTCCAGGATCTCGTGCTGCAGGTGGATCCGCCCGACACCGCCGCCGCTCAAATCCTGCTGTACCCGGGCGGCGAAGGGGATATCGTTCATAGCAGCGGGGTTCTGATCAACACAGTCGACGATCCCTTGATCGCCGGCGACGACCGGTATGGGCTAGTGGTGATCAACGCTGGTGCGAATCCAGATGGGGACGACAACGGTGATCCGCCGGTGGCGAACCAGCCGCCGACGGCCAACGCTGGCCAGCCGTACGAGATCACGGTGGGCGAGGATCTGGCGCTTGACGCCTCGGGATCCTCCGATCCGGATGGCGATGATCTGACGTTCGGCTGGGATCTGACCGGCAACGGAGAGTTCACCGACGCCACGGGCGAGTCGCCGACGCTCGATTGGGATTCGCTGGTGGGGATGGGGATCGACGGACCGGGCGAATTCGAGGTCGCCGTCGAAGCGGACGACGGCTCGGCGACCGACGTTGCGATGACGACGCTCACTGTCGACAAGGCCACACCGATCGTCGAAATCGACTGGAGCGGGGGCACCTACAACGGCGGCCCGTTTGCCGCCGATGGTTCAGTCATCGGCTTCGACGGCGCCGAGCTCGCTACGCCGACATTCACCTATTTTGTCGGCGCCGATACCGACGGCACGCAGCTAGCCGCCGCGCCCGTCGATGCGGGCACCTACGCGGTGCAGGCCGACTATGCAGGTGACGCGAATCATACTGCCGCCTCCGCGACAGCGACGATCACCATCGAGAAGGCCATCGCCGACATCGTCGTCGACGGCACCACGATGACCTACGACGGAAATCCCCACGGTGCCACCGGCTCGGCCACCGGTGCCGCTGGCGAAAACCTGACCGGCCAGCTGAACCTAGGCGAGAGCTTCACCAACGCTCCCGGAGGCACGGCCAACTGGGCCTTCGCCGGTGACAACAATCACCACGCCGATAGCGGCCAGGTCGCGATCGAGATCGAGAAGGCTGAGCTGATCGTCGACGTCGATGATGCTAGCTGGGAGATCGCGACCGAGTTCCCGGTCTTTACCGGAGAGATCAGCGGGGCGGTCAACGGTGAGTCGTTCACGGCTGAGTACAGCAGCGAGGCGGACGAGACCAGCACCGTCGGTACCTACGAGATCACGGCCGAAGTTTATGAAGATGTCGGCAAACTGTCCAACTACGAGGTTCTCGTGAGCAAAGGCACGCTGACGGTTGACCCGGCGGAGGTTGACCTCGATATCCGGCGGCAAAGCGTCAACATCGACAGCAATGGCGCCCTCTCGCTGGTCATGCCGGGAGCATCGTCGAACTTCGACTTGGCGGAAGTGGACCTCGACGGGTTGTCGTTCGCCGGAGTGGAGATCACCACGTTCAATCAAACGCTTGCGGACGTCGATGGCGACGGAAAGGAGGACTTGACGCTGCACTTCCGCATGACCGATGAACTGCAGGACGCGTTGGAAGATATCTACAAAGACCTCGTGTTGGAGGACTACGAGGACGACGGCGATTTCTCTCGCAAGCAGCTGGTCACGCTGGAGCTGGAGGGTACTTTCGGGGAACACGATCAGCAGTTCCAAGGCTCCGATGCAGTGGACATGTTCTTTTCCGGCCGCGCTTTGCGGGAGGTGCTGAATGATCTGGATCTGATGTAAGATGGGCGCTGCGGTTCTTCGGGATCAAGGAACAGCTCAGAAATAACTGCAGCTTTTGTAAGCCCCTTCACCCTGCCCTCTCCCCAAAAAGGGGCGAGGGGACTAGGGAAGTTATTTCTGAACTGTTCCCAAGATCACATCGACAGCGGTTCGTATACCCACATTCATGATGATAATGAATGGCATTGAGCTAAGTGCGAAAGCAAACGATCCAGGGAGAACGTTTTGGCGGGTGGTGATTCGACGATCGATCCTCTGGTACGGTCGGCTGCGGCGGGCGACCGCCGGGCGATGGACCGGTTGCTGACCCGCCACCGCAGCCGGCTGAAGCGGATG
>JBBDHZ010000119.1:0-5018 GCA_040880645.1 Minisyncoccota bacterium | reverse complement strand
CCATTGCCGCTGCAAGCTTTGGTCAACTTGCCCAACGCCCGTTTCATCCGTTGGAGCATTCGGATCTTCTCCTCGATGTCGTCAATCTTCGCTTCGGCTCGTTGCCTTACGTCGGCGCAAGACGATCTCGGGTCGAGCTTAAGGGATAGCAGTTCCTTGATTTCTTTCAGCGTGAATCCAAGTTCCTTCGCCTCACGAATGAACCGCAGGCGGTCCACGACGACTTCCTCGAATTGGCGGTAGCCAGACGCTCGGCGGTCCGGTTCTTCGATCAAACCTTCACGTTCGTAGAACCGAACTGTTTCAACGCCGATTCCTGCTTGCCGAGCAACTTGTCCAATGGTCAGTGGTTTCATCTGTTTACCTCCGATGCACATTCTTATTTTACACCCCGTACCGTACTACGGAGTCAAGGCAATTGCGGAGGTTTTTCTAAAATCGCTATCCCATCAACGCAAAACGGCCCACCGCAGCAGCGACAGGCCGTTGTAAATGCTGAATTAACAGCAATGCTATTTCTCCCGACAGCAGGCGGGAAGCTCTTCCTCGGCTTTGGATATCTGGGCACCGGCATCGAGCGGGCACTCGTCCCGGCAGACTTTTTCACCAGTGAGTGGGCAATTGACTTTGCCGGGACAATCGGCACGGTTGGCGTCGATGAGTGGGCATCGATCCTTGCAGACCTCTTCTCCGGTCAGATGACAGTCGACCTTGCCCGGACAGTCAGCCTGTTCACCGGCCTGGCTAAACCCGTAGGCGGCGACAGAGACCCCAAGCATCAACAGCAGGCCCAGGACCCACAACCCCTTCTTTGCGATCACGTTCTTCTTCACAACAAATCTCCGTTTAATGAACTGGTGGAACTGACGATTACTAGTTTACACCCCGTACCGTGGTCCAGAGTCAAGGCCGAAAGCTGAAACCTCGCCAAAAGCGGCGACCGCTTGTAGGCAGCCGCCTGCTCGGAGAAGTCGCCCAGTGTCATGACTTTGCTCGTCTTGGTTTCAGAAAACCTCTTTCGCCGAACTGACACACCGGAAGCCAAGGCATCGGCCCCGAGCGTGTGGCGGTCGTCGGCGGCGTCGAGGACAAGCCAATCCGTCAGCGTCTCGGCATCCACGTCGCCAATCGAATTCAGGAACCGGCAATAGGCTGTCGTGGAAACTGGCTCTGCGTCGATGAGGAACGAATCCAGTTGGACGACGTGCTTCGGTGTTTCATCGGGCTGAGCGTCAGGGAGATCGCTTCCCAGTTCGACTTCGGCGGAAGGAATGAGGAAGCACCGCATTCCATCGGACCGCCTACGGTATTCGGCGACTTTTTGATGGGAAGCTAACGGCTCGAAAAGCGGGCGGTCGGCAGTCAGTTTGCCATCCCAGCGACCATCAAGCTGTGTGAACGGCTGCATGGAAGCTCTGGACGTTTCAGCTGGTGGTTTGCGCCATCGTCTTCGGTCCGGCTTCCCCGTACCTTGTTGGAGATACACCAGCTCAGCCAAATCGGACAGGCGAAATGGTTGCCGAGTGAAAACTGCTTTGAAAGTTGGATTCTCGTTGTCGTTCGGAAGAGTAACGTCGAATGCGTCTTCCGCCTCCATGAACAACTCAACGAGATCGAGGCTGTCGCAGTGGAGATCTTCCAGCAATCGATCCTGCGGTGAGATCTTCTTGCGGGGAATCCCTAACTGCTCGGAGGCAACGTCACAGACACGTTGTTCCACCTCGACGAGTCGCCATCGTGGTTCTTCAGTCATCGCACGCATCCATTTGAACTGACCCCAATTCCAGTCACAACCTCGGATCGACTGGCTCACTTTCCAGTGCCAATACGCCGAAGACACATTCGTGAACTCGCCGTAATGGCTCTTTGCGGACAAACCGCTCAAGCGACTCAAGGCCGAGAGCAAATTCACGAATCGCCAACGACCGCTTCCGCCCCAGACTGCGGCTTCGCAGGCGAGGCAGGTTCTCGTCGGAGTCATAGTCCGGGCTGTATATGATCCGCAAATACTCCTTGCCACGGCACTTCACGGCAGGTTGCACGAGCCCTTTTTTGCCTCGCACGACCCACTCAGTCGGCTTTACGACCATCCCTTCACCGCCACGACCCGTCATCGTTGTCCACCAGTCGATCCCGGCTGACGTGCTTTCGGCATCCATGAGGTCGATGACCTTGTATTCTGTCGCCAAAAGCAATTCACTGTCCTCTTGGCAAACCTTGCCAACGGTTTCCATGTGCCAAATGTGGTCCTGGTCCGTGTGAACTTTGCCCTCAGTTGCCAACACGGTCTCTGGCAACATCCTCGTCTCGACAAACGACGACCACCGCCCTTGATCCCATGTGCTTCTCTTGGCAGACAACCTGCGGCACGCCCTGGTTGCGAAAATAAGCAAACGCCTCGGACGGATGCTCAAGCAGTCCCGGCTCGTTGGAGGTTTCGCACGGAGACATCGTGGGAGGCAGATAGATCAGCCATTTCGGGTTGGCAGCGAATCGGCTCACCACCTCCAGCGCAGCGGTCCCATTCTCTTCTCGAATGGTCACGTTCCGTTGCAAGCGAGTCGAGATGATTCGCTTTCCCAGGACATCTTCGGCATCAAGCACGTCGTCATGGAGATGCTGCGCAGACAGAAGAGGGGCCTGTGCATCATCCGCAAGAAACGGTCGAGACGGTTCGCAATAGGTTCGTTTGGCGGGGACGGAAACGAATTCCTTCTCGGGATATCGCAGGGCAGTCAGTTTTCCGCCAAATACACAGCCCGTGTCGATGTTGACAGTGCGATTGAGCCATTCCGGTTCGGGAACAGGAGTGTGGCCATAGACGACCATCGCTGAGCCTCGGTATTCCGCTGCCCAGTTGTAGCGAACCGGCAGACCAAACTCGTCAGTCTCCCCGGTCGTCTCTCCGAAGAGGGCGAAACTTCGTACTTTGCCAGACCCTCGACCTTGCATCTCCTCCTTCATTCCTGCGTGGGCCACCACCATTTTGCCGTCATCAAGCACGTAGTGGCTGACAAGGCCGTCGAGGAACTCGGCCAACTCCTTGCAGAACGGTTCACGGACATCTTCGGGAAGGGCATCGATCTCGCTGAGAGTTTCCGCCAGGCCGTGCGTGATCTGAACGTTCTTGCCGTTTAGCTTTCGCAGCAGCTTCATGTCATGGTTTCCGGGGACGCACAGTGCCGAACCGAACTGAACCATATTGCGAACGATGTGCAGCACGTCCAGAACCCGAGGTCCACGGTCCACGAGATCGCCAACGAAAACCGCCCGTCGACCCTCCGGGTGAGAATAGAGCACGTTTCCCCAGTACGCTCCCGCTTGGTCGGCGGATTTCTTTTCGTAACCCAAGTCTCCAAGCAGTTCCTCAAGCTCGTCGCAGCAACCGTGAATGTCTCCGATGATGTCGAACGGGCCGTGCTCATCACGTTTGTCGTTCCACAGGGGAACCCGTTCGATTGTCGCTGAATCAACCTGTTCGACCGAATTCATCACGAACATATGACGGAAGCCTTCTCGTTTGAGGACCTTCAACGAGCGACGGAGCTGTGATCGTTGCTGCCGAACGACATGCGGTCCAAAAATGCGGTCGTCTCGATCTCGATTGCGTTCGTGGCAAACGGACTCAGGCAAATTCAAGACGATGGCGACCGGCAGGCAGTGATACTTCCGAGCAAGCTGGACGAGCGGCTTTCGAGCCTCCGGCTGCACGTTGGTTGCATCGATTGCCGTCAGATGTCCCCGTGCCAACCGTTTTTCAGCGATGTAGTGCAACAGCTCGAAGGCATCGGCCGTCGCAGTCTGATCGTTGTGGTCATCGCTGACAAGTCCCCGGCAGTAATCGGATGAAAGCACCTCCGTTGGCAGAAAGTGCTTTTGTGCAAACGTGCTTTTCCCCGACCCGCTGGGGCCGACAAAGACAACAAAAGAGAGTTTGGGGATCTTGATGTGCAACGTGTTCTCTATGTTGTTTTGCGTTCTGATGTTGCATTTCCGTCTTCGCCGAGCCTTCGACAATCTTTGACGGAATCAAACCGACACTCTGCGACAAGCCAATCAGGAGCAGCGTGATGTCGGTGCAGATGCCGGGCGGCGTACAGCCGACAGGTCTCGCAAGGAGTCATTGCGTATGCGACCACACCCAGTTGGGACGCATCCGCATCGTCGTTGTTTTCAAGCATCTTGATGACATCGAACAGAATCGAGTGGACTTCAAACTGATCGCTCGGCAATGCACGATTGGAGAACACTCGAAGTAGGCAGACCATCTCGGTTGGTTCCATCGATTCCCAGAGTTTGGTGAGGACGACCTTATTGTCCAGTCGGTATCGCACTTCAGTTTCCCCGAGCAGTTCAATTGCCTCATCAATGAAGCTGGCGTCGTGCCAATCCCAATCTCGAATCGAAAGCTCGTCACCCCGAACTCGGGCAACAAATGTCAGTGCCTGGCATCCGTCCAGTCGATCAGGCATTGCCATCTCTTTTCCACTTAGCCTTTTTCGCACAGGTGATGAGGATCGCGGTCAATTCGTCTGCTTCTTGTTGAACATCGGCGAGGCGGGTTGCTTCGACGATTCCAGACTCGACGAGCAACTCGATCCAGTAAGCTGTTTCTTCGAGTTCTTGAAATCCACCTTCAATCTTGCTAATGAATTCGGCAATTGAGCGCGATCGACTCGCCTCACGATAATGTGCTCCGACAGAAGTGCCCGATCTCAACACTTGCTTGCCGATCACCTGTGCCTCCGTTTTCGTTGGCAAGGCCGAATACAGCCGAATGACCCGCAACGCAAAGTTTTTCGTCCGCGTTTTCAGATCAATTTGCTCGTTTTCTTGATCCATCCTTCATCCCTCCGCCTTCAGCCTTTCAAAGATTCCCATCTGCGTCGGTGAACCGACGGCTTCGTCTTCCGGCCCTACCGGCATGAAGCGAACCGAGTAGCCGTATCGCTCGGCAACACCTTCGGCAAACTGCTCATCCAGCGAGTGGCGTGTTGCTTCGACAGCGTAGCCCAGCG
>JBBDHZ010000118.1:0-1015 GCA_040880645.1 Minisyncoccota bacterium | reverse complement strand
AAGCGGCGCAACGGTCCGCAATACCTGGGACATCAACCAGTACTTGATGTACAGCATCAACGACTGCTTGGCCATCGGTGGTCGCTACGAATGGTACCAACACGAGGGCATCTTCTCGCCGCTTGGCCAAGAAGACGAAATTCAAGCCCTGACCTTGGGACTTAACTACCGCCCGCACGCCAACGTCGTTGTTCGTCCTGAAGTCCGCTGGGATGAGGATCACTCGACTGGACAAACTGTCGGTCTCGAAGATGGTCGCGATCAAACGACCTTCGGAATCGACACCATCCTGACCTTCTAACGTTCGACTCGACACAATCGGGATCAACGCCAGCGGGCGTGGTTGCTTCGGCAATCACGCCCGTTTTTTTGTGCGCAAAAATACAGAGAAAGGAGCCGCCGCAAACACGCCGTAACCGTCAAACTTTAACAGAACGGCACAACGAGAATTTCCAGCAAACGGCCCGCAATCCAAAAAGTTTAACAGGCGGGTACCCGCATCTTCGGTACGAATGACGCAATCGGCCCCCGGCGCATTCGGCACAATCAGAAAAGTTTAACAGGCCGGCGCCCGCATCTTCGTTACGAATGGCGCAACCGGCCCCCCGCACAATCGGCACAATCAAAAAAGTTTAACAGATTGGGGTCGTTCCGAGAAAATCGGTTGATCCAACCGTAGGCGATCCCGCGGATCCGTTATGCGTCGGAGACCGTTCGTCGATCTCCCGGGCGCTTCGAGCCGCAGCCACAAGGCCGATTCCCTTTGTGGCAAGTCCCCTTGTGCCAGAGTTGATCCCGACATGCCCATATCCTAGGCATCGACCGCTTACTTCCATGGCACTCGGAAGGAACCGTGAGGGCAATCGCGCGGCATGCCCGTTTTTTTTATTTTCTTCAAGTCTTTGCACAGAAGCCAGTTACGAGCACAGACCAGGAAGCTTAACCATCAATTGGCCCAGCCGTTGCGAAGCGGTGGCAGCAACCGAAATAGACGGCAGACTTCCTTCACCCAATG
>JBBDHZ010000117.1:0-5088 GCA_040880645.1 Minisyncoccota bacterium | reverse complement strand
CCTGCCAGGCGAGCTGGCAGGGGACGTATTGCTCTCGAAAGTGAAAAAGTCTGCGAGGGAACTAAGGAGAAGTTATTTCGTGAAGGTTGCTATCGTAGATAACCGCGGGCTGCAAAGCGAGTTGCTGGCCGAATTCTCACGTGGCCCGTTCAAAGGATTTACGGTCCTACCGCCCTACGTGTTTCCATGCTTTCCGATCAAACCGGCGCGATGTAGCGCCGCGCGAATCTGTTCCAATTCGGCGGGGCTGCAAGGCATCTGCGGGGATCGAGGACGTCCCGCCTGATAGCCCAACAGCTCCAGTGCGGCTTTGAGTCCGGCGGCGCGGCGCGACAGAATTTGCCAGTCGGCTTCCACCAGACGCCGCTGTAGCGCCGCGGCTTCCGCCAACTCCCCGGCGGCGGTCAGCCGGAACAGTTCCAGGCACTCGGCCGGAGCGACGTTGCCCAACATCAGACAGGCCCCGTTGGCACCTTGCACGATGCCGGGCAACAGCAGCGTTCCATTACCCGCCCAGAACCGCTTCGTTTCGGGAACGAACAGCCGCACGCGGGCTTCGATCCTCAGGTCGGCCGACGCGATGTAGCCGAAGACGCCGTCCATCGCCACAAGCTCGCCGATCAACTCCGGCTCGATCCCCAGAGCACTGGCGCCGCTCAGAAACAACCCCGGCGCCGGCTGGTGAATGACGATCACCGGCGCTGGGGCGTGCGGGACAAGCTGCTCGAAGTAGCCCCGCACATTTGCCGTCAAGCGTGGAATGCGCACGCGGATCAGTTCCGCGCCGGCTTCGACCAATGTTTCGGCGATGCGCAGCGACTCGGTGACGGATGGATTGTCAATGCCGCCGATGAGCAACGTTTTCCCGGCCGCGACCCGCGCCACGGTGCGGACGATCTCCAACCGTTCCGACTCGGCGAGGAAAGCTTCTTCACCGTTTTCGGTATTGAGGACAAACCCCGACAGCGGCGTTTCCAGCCACCGCGCCACATTCGCCTCGATGGCGGCATGGTCGACGGTATCGTCGTTGTGAAACGGCGTCGGACTAGGCGCGACAACCAGCGGATCTTGCAGCACGAGCGACATGCGGATGTCTCCTGAAATGATTCATTGGTAATCCATCATCCTTCTTTGCGATTAGGAATTCTAGCAGCCATCATTGGTTCGTAACCGTCCGGGCAGGGACGCGACGCGTGCGATCAAGCGAAGGCAAACCAAAATACGAGAAACTAAAAACGCCCCGCCCCAGTCGGCTCAAGTGAATGGCCGCGGAGCAAGGCATCAAAACCTTAAGTCCGCGAGAGGTATCGTGATTGGAAACGGTATTCGCCAAAAAACACTCCCGACCCCGTCCCCCATCCGCCGCTGAGATGGTTTAATAGTTCTGACTGCATCCACTTCCGTCTTGTGAATCGTGGGCTCGGGCAGTACAAGGGCTGGCAGTTAGAGTCCGAGGAATGGCCGGATGGAATTAATGAATTCGAGTGGCACGAGTGACTTGATGGGTTCCATAAATAATCTCCGCTTTGATTTCGAATGGCAGGATCCAGCGGGAGCCCGAGGGGAGGAGCTGCGCGCGACGTGGGCTTCATTGTCGATCCTGATTGACGACAAACCAGTGACCGAGTTGCAGGACCGCCGAACAAGGTCCGTTCGAACCAGTATTTTCCTTCCGTTATTTCCGCTGGCGGAGTGGATCGCCAGTAACTGGTGGTTCCTGCAATCAGAAGTCGAACGGCCTGGCACGGCGGAAAGTCGCGAGTTCGATCACAGACACAATCTCCGCTGGGCTCGCGAAGGCTTTGTACTGCCATCACTCCGCTTCGTTACGCTCGGGGAAAACGTCGAGGCCCAGTGGAGCCCGCTCGATATCCCCGATGCCGGGATCAGGTTTCTGGCGAGTGGACATGCGGTGCTGTCTGGAACTGCCTGTCGTGAAATTTTGGGCGACTTTGTGAGTGCCGTTGTCGCGCGACTCGACGATTCGGGCGTCTCGGCGACGACGCTGCACGACGAGTGGGCGGCAATCCAGAATGCGGATGTCGATGAGCAGGACTTCTGTCATGCAGCCGCGCGGCTGGGAGTGGACCCTTACGCCATCAACGATGGATTGGAGTCCGAGATCGTCAGCGTTGCCGGAAAAATTCGTCCCGAACTCTTTCACGACTTTCTATCTTTGGCAACGGTTGATGAACTGGCCAGTCAGGCGACTGCGCTGGAGACCGCTTCCAGCACCATTGCATTAGATACCGAGGTCATCGACGCACTTGACCGCGTGCGAAGTCTGGCACCACCGCTCCCCAGGGACAAGAATCCATGGGAAACTGGTTATCACTTCGCCGCGGAGTTGCGAGCGAAGTTGAATGGCAGAGCATGGAAGTCACGTTCGCTCGATGACCTGGCCGGGCACCTGAGTATCGATCAACTTGACGCCTGCCTGCTGCCCACATCTGATGGGTGCCGATTTCTGGACGCACTGGCCGGAGCAAACCAGCATAACAATCCAAAATTTCTTATCGAGAAGAAGCGGCCAGACTCGCGACAGTTCGCGTTCTGTCGAGCGTTGTTTGAGCACTTGACGTCGTCTCGTGATCGCTTCGCGGCGGTGTCGGGATTGCGAACCGATCAACAGCAGAGGAATCGTGCCTTTGCGGCTGAGTTTCTAGCGCCCCACGAAATTCTGAAAGGCGACCTGTCCGGGGCGACGGTCGGAGAGGACGAGATCGCCGAACTGGCTGACGAGTATGGTGTGTCGGAGTTTGTAATCCGCCATCAGATCGAGAACCACCAGCTCGCTCATGTTTCGCTCTGATGGAGAAATCAATGAGGGCAACGACTACATTCGCAGCCTGACTACGCTACGATGGAGCACGGCCAACTGACTGAATGTCGAATACCGAGGAAGTGGTGATGATGCGAATCTTGCTTGTTCTTGCGATCCTAACTTTAGGGCCGTCGGCGCGGTTACTGGCGACCGACTTGCCCAACGTGCTCGTGATCGTGGCGGACGATCTTGGATTCAGCGACCTCGGGTGCTATGGCGGCGAGATCGAAACGCCGCATCTCGATCAACTTGCGGCAGCAGGGGTTCGTCTGACGCGATTCTATACGACCGGGCGCTGCTGCCCGTCGCGAGCGAGTATTCTCACCGGGCTTTATCCTCACCGGGCCGGCCTGGGCCACATGGTGAAAGACCTGGGGCAACCGGGCTATGCCGGTCGCGTTTCAACGGAAGCGGTGACGCTGGCCCAGGTACTGAACACGGCGGGCTACCGGTCTTTCATCTCGGGCAAGTGGCATCTCGGTGGCGAAGATCCGACGCAGCACGGCTTCGAGGAATTTTACGGGACCTTGGTGAGTGCGAAGACGTTTTGGGAGCCAGATCACTTCCTGCGCCTTCCCGCCGATCGCACCCGCCGCGAGTACGATCCACAATCGTTCTACGGGACCGACGCAGTAACCGACCACGCGATCTCGTTCCTAGATTTCGCCGGCCACACGCCCGACAAGCCGTGGCTGCTGTACCTGGCCTACAATGCGCCGCATTTTCCGCTCCACGCTCCGCGAGAAGAGATCGCGAAGTATGCCGATCGCTATCACGTCGGTTGGGATGAGCTTCGTGAACGGCGACTGGCCAGCATGAAGTCGCTCGGCATCGTGGCGGACACGACGCGGTTAACGCCACGTTCGCCTTATTGGAACTACGGCGAAACAGCCACGGGAGTGAATCCCGCTTGGAAGACGTTGCCCAAAGCACGTCGCGCGGACCTGGCCAGACGGATGGCGATCTATGCCGCGATGGTCGACCGCATGGATCAAAACATCGGTCGGTTGCTCGACAACCTTCGCTCCAAAGAGGAACTGGATAACACGCTGATCATCTTCCTGTCGGACAACGGTGCTTGTGCCGAGTGGGACCCACATGGCTTTGACATTCGTTCGAGTCCCAACAACATCCTGCACCAAGGAACGGAGATCGACCGGATGGGCCAGCCGGGAACCTTCCATAGCGTTGGTTCGGGATGGGCGAACGCTTCGAACGCGCCGTGGCGACTCTACAAACACTACAACCACGAAGGCGGTATCAGCTCGCCCTGCATCGTGCATTGGCCAGCGGGACTCGATCGCGACGGCCAGATCGACCATCGCCCCGCCCATCTGATCGATCTCATGCCAACGCTTGTCGACGTGTCGGGAGCAACTTACCCGGACAGGTTCGATGGTCAGACGATTGCCGCGATGGCCGGGACGAGCCTGCTGCCACTGCTTCAAGGCGGCACGGTCGACGCTCGTCCACTGTACTTTGAACATGAAGGCCATCGCGCGGTCATCGAGGGTCGCTGGAAGCTCGTGGCGTTGAGGGATGAGTCGTGGGAGTTGTATGACGTGGACGCCGACCGGACCGAGTTAAACAATCTCGTCACGGAACATCCGCAAGTCGCGAGGCGGCTGTCGTCTCAATGGGATCAGTGGGCGCGAGAGAACCACGTCACTCCGTTTCCGTCGGACTACGGCGTTGATTACCTGAAGTAAACAATGAGCGAGCCGCCCGGCGACCTTGTTCCGAGTGCAAGACGTTGGGGCGGAACTGGCTTGTCGATGTTTCACGCTCGATAATGACGCGAACGACTTTCGATTCATTAGCGGAGATTTGCGTGTCGGCTTGAACATGTATCGTGCGATGTAATGAAGCGGCCGCCGTGCCTTCCGTGCTGATAAAGGGCAGCGGCTCCGATGTTGGTTGATCCGCGACCGAAATCGGAGGTGGAGATAGCGGCTGAGATTGCATGTCAGCCAAGCAATTTGGGCAGATGTTTTGTTCGACAAGAACGAGCGGCACGACCGTTTGGCAGTGTAGACAGGTGGTTGTGGTCATAATCAAGGTTGCCCGTTTGTGAAGTTTCGATCGATGAGTCTAGACCACTTGCTATTGGGATCCAATGTCGCACGCGGTGCGAACAGCGGTGGGGGGGAGCGCGACCGGTTGCGGTGTTTGGCTTGATTTGATTAAATTCTTGCGGATTCTCGAAGCGGTTTGCCAGTGGTGCTTGTCGAGCCGGTTCTCGGGGTCTACAAACGAAGGATTCG
>JBBDHZ010000116.1:0-5221 GCA_040880645.1 Minisyncoccota bacterium | reverse complement strand
TCCGGTATGTCTTCCCGCAAGCCGACGGACGGTAATCGAATTCCGCATAGCTCTCCCCCACCTGTTGGTCGCGAAGATTGCGTTTGCAGCCAACCCGTGCGGGAGAGGTCAGGCCCAATCCCGGGGGCCCGGCGTGCAGCGAAAGAATAGGCGCAGCGACGAATCTATTCCTTGCCAGGACTCTGCGCCGATGCGGTTATAATACCACGTCGGCACGATCGGACTTACCCGCCGATTTCTGTCCCTCAATCCAGGCAGCAGGCGGGCACTGCAACTCTTTGGGGTCTCGCACCGGCCGATCCGGTTGCGTTTAGCACCTTTCGCCTCCAGCCTTCTGAATCAAGAACATGAAGCGACGATTGCACGAACTATCAGATGCAAGCGATCGGGATGCTCGACATCTCGAACGACGCCAGTTTCTGACGTCGACGGCGGCCGGTGCGCTCCCGCTACTGGCTGGCGGCGCCGGGGCCGCCGCTGGCGCGGAGAAAGGCACGGCGGAGACCGCCGCAGTGGGCGCCCACCACAGTATCATCGGCGACTACGGGGGATGGGCTGCGGGGCTCGCACCCGATCCTCCGAAGCTTTCCTACCGTCGCCAGCAATTCGACGACGTCGATCAGTGGCGGACGAAAGCCCAGGGCAGGACGGCGGAATTGATCGCATCGCCCGACATCGGGTCGCATCCATCGGTTACTGTGACGAAGCAGTATCGCTTTGGCGATCTCGACGTGGAAGAACTCTCCTGGGAACTCGGGTATGGACGTCCCACAAAGGCGATCGTCCTCAAGCCAAGCGATGTGTCGGGTCGATTACCAGCCGTTCTCGGTTTGCACGACCATGGAGGCAACAAGTTTTTCGGACGTCGCAAGATCACCCGGACCGGCGCGACAATCCACCCGATGATGGTCTCGCACCAACAGCAATACTACGGCGGACGCAGCTGGGCAAACGAACTGGCCCGGCGCGGCTATGTCGTCATGGTCCATGACACTTTCACTTTTGCCAGTAGGCGAGTGCTTTTTGGAGACATGGCCGAGATCCCTTGGGGCGGCGCTTCGACTCGTGACAAATCGGATGCCGACGTCGCGTCTGAGGAGGGGATTCGTGCGTACAACGATTGGGCGGCCGCGCACGAACACGTCATGGCAAAATCACTTTTCTGTGCTGGAACCACATGGCCGGGAGTCTTTCTCGGCGAGGACAGGCGGGCCCTCGACGTGCTCTGTGCACGCGACGATGTGGATGCCGAGCACGTGGGCTGTGCCGGTCTCTCGGGCGGCGGACTGCGTACGGTCTACCTCGGTGGGCTCGACTCTCGCATCAAATGCGCCGTCTGCGTCGGGTTTATGTCCACTTGGAAGGATTTCCTGATGAACAAGTCCTACACGCACACCTGGATGACTTACGCGCCGCTCCTTCCGAACGAACTGGAGTTCCCAGAGATCTTGGGACTTCGCGTCCCCCGGCCAACCTTGATCCAAAGCTGTACCGAGGACGAGCTCTACACACTGCCAGAAATGCAGTCTGCCGATCGAATACTCTCAGCGATCTTCGAAAAAGCGGGCGCCGCTGAGTGTTATCAAGGACGCTTTTACTCCGGCGGCCACAAATTCGACGTCCCGATGCAACAGGATGCTTTCGCCTGGTTCGACCAGTGGCTCAACAGCTAGCCGGCTTTCTCCGTCACCGAGTAGGAATCATGTCGCTCCGTTCAAGAAACTCAATCTTAACGAACCATCTGACCTGTCTGATAGTGGCAGGTCTGCTGTGTGCCGTCGTTCCGAATGGTTCGGCCGAGGAGCCGGACTGGATCGCTCCGATGCGGGCAGTCCCCACAGCGGGAAATGGCGAACCGGGAGTGGTCCTGAACATCGGTGATTCGATCACTTATTCGATGGCATACTTCGCGCCGCTGCAATATCTGAACGACGAGTCGTTGCCGCCCCCGGTGCGCGAGTCTCTGGCAACGGTCAATTCGCACATCAAAACGGAATGTTACCGCTGGAAGGGATCTGACAAAGGGAACCAGGGCGGCCAGACAGCCGGCTGGGCGCTGCAGCATATCGACCGTTGGATCGAAACGCTGAAACCCGAAGTGGCCATCATCATGTTCGGCACCAACGATATCCGTCGCGGGAGCGTCGAGCAGCACGCACAGAACCTCCGCCAACTCGTAAAACGTTGTCTCGACCGTGGGGTCGTCGTGATCCTCAACACGATCCCACCCATGCAAGGCTTCGAAAAGAAAGTCGAGCAGACGGTGCAGGCACAGCGGCAAATCGCACACGACTTGAACGTACCGCTGATCGACTTTTACGCCCACATCATGAATCGCCGTCCAGAAGACTGGAATGGCACGTTACCCCAGTTCAAAGATTTTGATCAGTGGCAGGTGCCGACGCTTATCAGCAAAGACGGCGTGCACCTGAGCAACCCCGACCCATGGCGAAAGGATTTTACCGAAGGAGGCTTGTCGAGAAACGGCAACACGCTCCGCAACTACCTCTCCCTGATGGCGTACGCCGAAGTCATCGACGTCGTGATCGAGGGAGAGCCGCCGAGCTTCATTTCAACGTCGCTCCTCGGACCTCAACCATCGCTGCAAGCGGAGCCAGCGAGAAACGTAGGCCGTGCGGACTCGCATGACGATTCGAACGGCCTTCCTCAGCAGGGTTGGTTCCCCAAGGCGCCTCCGTTGCCGCCACCCAGTGGGCCGGCCGTTCGAGTGCAAAGCGTCGAGAAGCTTTACGATGCGGCCGAGAAGATGACTCCCGGCGGCACGATCCTTGTCGCCGCCGGTCGCTATCAGATGCCGCGAGCATTGCAGCTGAACGTCAACGATATCACACTCCGCGGTGCCTCCGGGAAACGCACCGATGTCGTTCTCGACTTCGGCAAAAGTCAGCATCACGAAGGAATTACCATCAGCCATTGCACCGGCGTCACCGTCGCCGACCTCACCGTGGAGAATGTGCGGCAGAACGGGATCAAAATCAACTCAAACCTCGGAGTCGACGATGTCACGATCTACAACGTCGTGAGCCACAATGTCTGGCAACGCCACGTCAAAGGACCGCGCGTTCCTGACGAGGACGGCCAACCGGCATTTGTGGAGCGATGTCGAATCCAATATTGCTTGTTCTACAACGATCGAGCGAAACGTCGCGGCGACGAACCGTGGGAAAACGAAAATCCCCGGATGGGATTCAACTATGTCGGGGGAATCGATGTGATGTCGGCGAAAGAATGGATCATCAGCGACAATGTTTTTACAGGCATCCACGGGGCCACCGGCGAAGCCCGCGGCGGGGTATTCCTGTGGCACAATACGACCGACTGTGTGATTGAACGCAACATCTTTATCGACTGCGATTCCGGCATCTGCCTGGGAAATTCCAGTGCCCGCGGCGAGCGCCGTCATGCCAATGGCTGTATCGTCCGAAACAACTTTGTCGTTCGCTGTCCGGAGAATAACATCCTGGCCGATCACACCCGTGATTGCAAAATCATCAACAACAGCGTCCACGATCCCCAGGGGCCGCTTGGCCGCCTGATCCGCGTGGTTCACGATAACGACGGCCTCGTGGTCGAAAATAATATCTTCAGCGGTCCACGAATCGCTGTAGAGACCGACGACGCCTCGATCACGCTGCGAAATAATCTGATTCGTTCGGTAGGCGAATATTTTGTCGATGCGGAGAGAGGAAATCTGCATCTGAAATCCGGTGCCACGGATGCAATTCGAAAGGCTTACCCCAGCCCGGATGTCGCGGTCGATATCGATCGCCAACCCCGAGGTTCGACGCCCGATCTGGGGGCCGACCAAAGGTCCAATGTTCCGTAGCTGAACGGAATCGCCGTAGAGATCGGGGTAGATATTTGACCCATTGGCGAACTGCGTTTAACGGCCGCTGGCGTGCTTCGAACCGAATCCGGAGTTTCACCGAAGCACGAGGCGCGGTCTGAAAAACGACGCAGACGAGACCCGATGCGAGCGTCTGCAGCATCTGCTGTTTTTCGAGGACTCACCGCGACGGGTCCGCGTCGTGTTTGGTGGAGCGACGATCGCTGACAGCCAGCGGGCTAAAATACTGCACGAGACAGGCCACCTGCCGTTGTACTACATTCCGCAATCGGACGTGCGGATGGACTTGCTGGAGCCGACCGAGCATCGCACGCACTGTCCCTTCAAAGGGGACGCCCGCTATTGGTCGGTGCGGGTGGGCGAAGCGGTGACCGAGAACGCGGTCTGGAGCTATCCGGAGTCGGTTGCAGGGGCGCCTCCGTTGGCTGGGTATCTGGCGTTCCGGTGGCAGGCGATGGACGCCTGGTTCGAGGAGGACGAGGAAATCATTGGCCTTCCCCGCGATCCCTATCACCGCATCGACGTGCGGCGGAGTTCGCGTCGGGTGGTGGTCCACGTCGCCGGTCAGCGGTTCGCCGAGACGCACCGGCCGATGTTGCTGTTCGAAACCAGCTTGCCGATCCGCTACTACATCCCCCGAGCCGATGTCTGCAACGACCGTTTGATCGCCAGCGTGAAACGGACCGTGTGTCTTTACAAAGGGCGAGATTACTACTGGTCGGTCCGCGCCGGAGGCTCCGTCGTGGAAGACCTGGTCTGGTCCTACCAGGAGCCGTTGGCCGAAGCGGAAAAGATCGCCGGATACGTCTGCCTGGCACAGGAACACGCGGAAGTTGTGATACCGCTGTAACAGGTCTTCCATATCGGCGGGGACGATGTAGAGTTTGCCGCGGATCGGTTTCGTTTCGCCCGGCTGGAGCCCGCCGAGGCGGAAATCGCTGTGGAGGCAGCGAATCACGCCTTGAAACAGTTCTTGATAGGGTTGCCAGGCGGAGGCCAGAATCCATTTTTTATCGGCGCTGAAGCAGCCGATCAGGCCGTTGCTGGGACGGTTCAGGTTCAGCGGACGCGGGTTGATGTCGTCGGCGGCGACGCCCGGTGCCGCCCAAACCTGGCCCGGCGTGTAACGCGTTTTGGTCGCCCAGTCGGGCGTCGGCATCCGTTCCAGTTGGCTTCGGCGCAGCACCCAGCCAACCTGATCAGGAACCGTAAAAGTGACCAAGAAGTGATGCACCGGCAGCAGGCGAGGCGACTGTTTCTCCAGCCAACGAGTCGACTTGCCCTTGCCGCAGTTCGGACAGTGCCGATTGCCGCAAGAGCGTCCGACCCAGTGCTTGTAGCCGCAGCCCTTGC
>JBBDHZ010000115.1:0-1047 GCA_040880645.1 Minisyncoccota bacterium | reverse complement strand
GCTGTTGGCATAATGTATAACGTTAGAACTGAAGCCCTCCCTCGCGAGCGCCGTCAGCAAGTGCTTTGATCTGTCCGGTGTAAATATATCCGCCGCGATCGAACACCGCCTTGTCGATCTTGCTTTTCAGCGCCGTTTCGGCGAGTTCCTTTCCGGCCGCTGCCGCACGCGCGACACCGGTTGCCTCTGTTCTGCCCCGTGAACTCACCGTGGCCAGCGTCGTGCCGGTTTCATCGTTGATAAGCTGCGCCTCAAGCGCGGTGTTGGATTTAAATACAGACAAGCGCGGGCGTGCGGCCGTGCCCGAGACTTTGGCTCGGATGCGGCGACGGCGGCGTTCTCGTTGTGTAGCGGTTGATGGTGTCATATAAAAGAGATTCTAGACGCTTGTCTTTCCTTCCTTGCGGCGCACTACTTCGTCCTCGTATCGAATACCTTTTCCTTTGTACGGTTCCGGCTTCTTTGTTCCGCGAACCCGGGCCGCGAACTGACCGACCACTTCCTTATCGATCCCGTTGATCGTGATCACGTTATCGGCAACCGAAACGTCGAGTCCTTCCGGGATCGGCAGCTTAACCGGGTGAGAAAACCCGACCGTGAGAACCAGATCATTTCCCTGGACCTCGGCCCGGAACCCTACCCCCTCGATTGCCAACCGTTTTGTAAAGGTCTCGTTCACGCCCTGGATCATATTAACAAGGTGAGAAGCGTAGGTTCCCCACAGCGCACGTACGTGGCTGCTGTTCCCTTTCGGGGTCAGCTTGACCTCACTCCCTTTGATAGCGATCGTGACGGACGGCTTAAAGGAACGCGAAAGCTCTCCCTTGGGCCCTTTAACCGTAACCACGCCGTTATCGTTCTGAGTGAGCTCAGTGGCGGACGGAATTTCGATGACTTGTGAACCGATTCGACTCATATACGCTATCTCTGTATTACTCTACCAGATCGTAAACAACACCTCGCCGCCACACTTCTCTTTCCTGGCCTCGTCACCGGTCATCACGCCGCGCGGCGTTGAAAGAACGGCGTGTCCGTACCCGTGCCGGA
>JBBDHZ010000114.1:0-5238 GCA_040880645.1 Minisyncoccota bacterium | reverse complement strand
AACGTGCCGATCATGCGCCGCAGTCGCTCCTTGGCATGCGATTTCAACGATGATGTTGTTGGCCGGAACGGTGAGCAGGAACAGCACACGAAAATCGTAGCACGCGCCGCTACATCTGTCTGTGTACCGCGATTGCTTCAACGACCCGACACGGGGAGCCTGGGCACGCGAATCCGCCGACGATCGTCGTCATTCATATCGAGCAACAGCACGGTGCCCGCCCCGACCGGAGTGAGGCCAACGATCAGGTCTCCCTGCCGAACGAAGTGTTCCGACCATCGGTCGCGACGCGGATGAAACAGGGACACCATTTGCCCTTCCACCAGCGTGGCAATGTTCGGTCCCTTGTGAAGATTGCACCAGTGACAAGCGAGGCAAAGATTCTCCGCCTCATCGGTGCCGCCATGTTGTCGAGCGATAATATGCTCAACGTGAAACACGGCAAAAGGAAATTCATCCTGCTCCAGGCCGCAGTACTCACAACGGTCTCCGGCTCGGCTGCGAACCTCCCTGCGAAGTGTGATTCCGATCGTCATCCGGGCTGACCAGCGGCGATGAGCAACGCCCGGGCACTCGCCTGTAGGACGCCGATAAAGTTCATGCCGCGCACATACGCTTCGTAACGTTCGTGCTCGTCAGTAGTGAGCGTTCCCTCACTGCACTTGTCGGCCAAATCGTCAAGTCTGGCCTGCAAATCGGCAGGTGCCCTTAGGTTCACGATGCGGCGAGCCACTTCAGGCGTGAAACATCGAGCGACAGGCTCGATCAATTCGTCCAGTACTGCGGAGTTTGAAGAAGTATCCATGCAGACATGATACCACGATCGTCGATTTTCAAACAGGCTTTTTCCAGAATGACGCCATCGAAAACCGCCCCGTTCGATGTGCGTGATCTCCCGAGGCGGTGCCGCTTCGCCTCACATCCGAAGGCTCCGTTCCTCGTTCCGTGGGGGCGGATGGAGGGGCACGGCTTGATACCCGTACCAAAGCACTTCAGGCGAACGAGACAGCGATCCTCAGCGTATCAGAGCCCCGGCCGCGGCGCGATGGGCTGGCGAAGGTAGATCGGCTCGCGCAGAAAACGCGATGACGGTTGCGCATTCACGAGCGGCTGCCAATGGCCATGATGGTCGTTCAGAATCGGCTGCGTCACGGCCAACGGTTCCCCGAGAAAGGCGTCTTGCGTCGACGCATAGACCAGCCGGCGATCCTTGTTGCGGGCCAGTTCTCGTGCCAACCAGAGGATGTGATTGGCTCGCTCGGCACTTGTTGTTAGGAACGCGACGCGAAAACTCGGACGCGGTCCTTCTTCGCCTGATTCGTTCCAAAGCCGAAGGACCCAGTCCTGATAGGTCTCGTACCCGAGGATCTTTGTGCGGATGCTCTGTTCGCGGTGCGAGTCGAGCGGTTCGGTCGCATTGTCGATCTCGAAGACGAGATTGAACGTTCTACCGGCGTAGCCAAGCTGAAGATGAAAATCCGGCTGCTGCCGGTACTCACCGACCTGCAACGTGAGCCGGCCGTCACCGAGCGCCCGCAGTACCCGGACGTTCCGCCGATGGCACCCGACGAGACAATGCACGATGACGTCCGCCGTGGCGAACGCATGGCGGATGCGGGACGGTGCAATCTCGTGCAGACTGGTTCGCGGTGGTGTGTCGGTCGTATCCGGGAACGCGGCTCGATGTCCTTCGAGCGTCAGGCGGTAGTACGACATCAGTCCCCCACCGGGCACAGCCGCCGGCCAACTTTTGACGAAGCCCACATTGGCGAGCGTCTGCAGCCGTTCACGGACCCGCCGCCCATCGCGGAAGGCTCCGCCATCGAACGTGTCGCTCGCTTTGCGAATGTGAGCGGCCGTCGCTGGTGTTACGTCGAGCAGTCGGAGCAGCGCGAGGTCACGCTGGCTGAGGATTACTCCTTGGGACATGACGGTTCAATACGATATCATTGGGAAAGTCATTTCCCGATTGCCCGATGAACAAACCTAGTGGCTACATAGACGTCGACCGGTTACAGGCTGAGACCACGCTCGAAGAAGCGGCGGCGAAGTGCGGCATGACTCTGGACATCAAGGGCTCCGGTTCCGAAGTCCGTATCGATTGTCCCTTCGGTTGCGCTGGCGATCACTGCGGTCGGAAGGAAATCGCGATCAAGACGGACAACCCGCAGAAGGTATTTCAGTGCCACGCGTACCAGTGCGGCTTTCGGGGAAACCTGCTGACGCTGATGCACGGATTTTTGACGGGATCAAAACCGTCGGGGGGCAAATTGAAGGGCAACGAATTTCAGCAGGTGAAGCGTGTAATCGCCGGTGTTGGCGAGCCGGCCGCGAGCCCACCGGCCCACAAAGAGCCGGAGGCCGCAGGCCCGGCCCCGACTCCCCAACTCCCATCGAACACGCCGCTCGTCGACTCGACCGAGCCCCGCGTCCGCGAGCTGCATAACATCGACGAGAAATTCGTCCGCAATGTCGCCGCGATGAACCCGGCGGCAGCCGCCTATGTCCGCCGTCACCCCTGCCTTACTTCCGAGTCGATGGCCAAGTGGCGTTGCGGTTATTTGCCGAACGATGGCGGTGGCGACAAGCGGGGTTGGTCGCTGCGCGGCAGCATCCTCTACCCGGTGCTCTCCGAGCACGGCAAGGTCTTGGCCTGGGTCGGCCGCGATGTGCAGTACGAGCAGAAGGAACGCGAGTACCAGCAGTTCTCCCCGGCCGAACGCTCCGGCAAGGAACCACCCGCGAAACACCGCTTCCCAAAAGGATTCCATCGCGGCATCGAACTCTTCGGCCAGCACGCGAGCCGACTCAAGGAGCCTGGATATCGCGAGTTTGTCGCGCAGCACGGCCTGATACTGGTCGAGGGCTTCAACGATGTGATCGGCCTCGACAATCTGGGCGTCCCCGCCCTCGGCATTATGTCGAACCGGATGACAGAGGCTCAGGGTGAAAAGGTGATCCGCTTTGCGAAGCAACTGGCGGGTGGCCGCGTGAACCTGATGTTCGATTGCGAAGCATCGGGCGTCGAAGGAGCCAAAGAAGCCCTTTGGTTTTTTGCCGAAAGGCAATTCGACGTGCGCCTCGTCTGGTCGCCGTCGATGCACAGTGGCGAGTTCAATGGGTGGCAACCCGAGTCGTTGACTCAGTCAAATATCGATTCCTTATTCTCGCCCTGACGCAGAATGGAGGAGGTCCCAAAAACCAAACCGACATCGTGCCCGCCGACGGAAGGCTGGCCTGAAGCCGATCGCGGAAACCATACTACCGAGTGTTGTGAGGCATCGTGACTACAAACACGCTCACCACGTCACGTTCCACACCACTTGTCGCTTAGCGAGACGCGGCCCAAGGCGTCAAACTTGTAGTCGTTGTTGGCGTTGCCGCGTATCAACCTGCGAACTTGCGGATCAAGCGTCGACCGGGGTTCTGTTGGAAATGCCTTGCTCACGCTATCAATCAGGTCGCCGACCTGAGAGTAGTTACGTCCTCACTCGCTACCAGCGGCTCGAAGTTGCCCGTTAATCGTGCGAACAACATCTTGGTCCAAAGCCATAACTCTCTCCTTTATCAGTTACGCGTGCGAGTGAAAACTCTCTTCCGATTTGTTGTCGTCGCATTAGCTTTCTTGACCGTCTTGCGGCGATCTGGAACTTTGTCTTTGTCAATACCAGGGTGAAAGGTCACTGTATCCGACTTATGACACCCACTTTCGATCATTTGCGTGATGTTGTCGCACGTGCTCGGGTCTCCCCCCTCTGGCACTAACATTACATGCCCCTCAAGCACATCATCGAGCCCCAACTTCTTCTTGCCTTGCTTGCCGACAATGTCCATCACGGGAATTCTGAATAACAGATCGCCTGACGGCTTGCGAGGTACCCGTTTCGTATTTCCAACGACGATGCGAGTGTCCTGTTCATCCTCTACTTCTTCATCCCAGATTCTAGCGACTATCGCAAGTTCCCGACTGCCGATCGTTGCCCGGTAGCGTTCCAACTGCGCCGCACTCACTCGAATATCGAATGAGCCGTCCGTTTCACTGTACCGCCACTTCTTTGCGAGCTTCAGTTCGATTTGGCGACGGCCCTCCTTGGTGATTTTCTTCCCGAACCCATGACATGCTTTGCGAATGCTTGTATTCTTCGCGGCCTCGTTACTAAGGGAGAAACGAGGGGCTTTGCTGCCCGATCCGATATCAGACGGGAGTTTGATTCCTTTTTGGTTGCTTTCAACCGAGACAAATGTACGGTCAGCTCCAATTGCACCCAAGAACAACCCGAGTTCCAACAAGACGTTGTCACGTGGTACGATGTGCTCTTTCCCGCGACTTCGCACCTTGTCATCAGCCGTGAGAATTAGGAGCGCGAAATCATACTCATTCGCTGCGGTACACAACGCGTCCATCGTTGTATTCGCTATATTGAACTCGGGCAGCGCGTCCCAAATGTACCCATCGACATACTCATCAAGATAATCGCGAAAGAGGTGAGGTATCTTCTGCTTCAACGCCTCGGATGACGATCCGATGAACATCTTTGGCGGGATATACTCCATAAACGGAACGCTCCATTGCATTGCGGAGGATATTGGCTCCCCGCGCGGAAGGGTAAGTCTACCCATTCACTTAAATGTTCGCAAGAGATGCGCGCCGCGGACGCACGGGCCGCGCGTCGAGGGCGAAGCGAAAGTCGCTCACGGCGACTAGCCGTGGTGTTGTTCCGCTCTGCGGTTGATTAGGCTGTCGGGCCTGTGTCGTGCGGTCAGAACGTCGCGGGCGAGACGATAGGTCGCCGCGACAGGCGGGTGGGGGCGCGTGCGTCGGTCACGAGAGTGCCAGCCGTCGAAATCACCCGCCTGTCGCGGCGGTAGCCCGCGACGTTCTGACCCTAAAGCGTTGAAGGCTTTTCGGCTGTCCCAAGCCGTGTGGAAGGTCGATCTCCGATCGCCTGCCGCCCCGCATTCGTTCGCCCTCCCCGGCGATCGTCCGGCGACTGCGCGGCGGCCCCTGCTACCTACCGCCAACCCATGTGTTGGCGATTTACGCCGCACCTTCTTTCTTGAGTTGTCAACCAATACAGGCTGCTCCATCCGCTCGTCGTGTTTCGTTAAGAATTCTTTCCAAAGCAGGCGGGCGATAGCCCGCTCGTGTTTGCTTAAACAGATAACGCTTTGAAAGTAGCTTTGTAGTTCGGCTGTTTTAGTTGCATTGACTCGAGTTAAGTGAAAGTGTATCAACAC
>JBBDHZ010000113.1:0-1050 GCA_040880645.1 Minisyncoccota bacterium | reverse complement strand
ACGCCGAAAAGAACCTCCAAAACGCCCGTGCTCTGTTCGAAAGCCACCTCAACGCTGTCTTCACCCAACGCGGTGAGGAGGATATTGTAAAGTCAGTACACGAAGTTGTCGAAAGCATTTCGACTGGACCATTCGGCTCTCTATTGCATAAGGCCGATTACGAGCAGGGCGGGATTCCGCTAGTGAATCCGGTTAACATTGTTGGAGACAAAATCGTCGCCGACCCCCGAAAGACTGTCGGCAAATTGACAGCCCGGCGACTCAGCAGATACTCACTAAGAGAGCATGACATCGTAATCGGGAGGCGAGGCGAGATTGGTCGCTGTGCTGTTGTCAAACGGGAGCATGACGGGTGGTTATGTGGAACGGGATCGTTTTTCATCCGTCCCTCCGGCCTCACAAATTCCGATTATCTGGCACACCTCCTTCGTTCGCAATACTATCGCCGTCAGCTTGAGCGTCTTTCCGGACGGGCAACAATGCCGAGCATCAGCAATAGCGATTTAGCGAACCTCGTAGTCCGCGTACCGCCGTTGGAACGACAAAAACAGAGACTCAGATGCTTGGAATGTCTATCCAATGAGACCCAACGTCTCGCATCCATCTACCGCCGCAAACTCACTGCGTTCGATGAATTGAAGAAGTCGCTGCTTAACCGTGCGTTTAGCGGTCAACTGTAATCGCAAACCGAAAGTGCCGACGAACGTCCAACCGCATGGGCGGCATTTTTCCCGGATACAATGAAAATCGAGCCAGATTAACTTGACAACGCCACTTTTGATCAGCCGTACGGCGTTAGCCGCGGTTTTTTGCGACACAGAACCGGGGCTAACGCCCTGCGGCTAATGCGGGCAGTCCAGAAGCTGGCAGTGAATGACTGCTCCCTCGCACGCGCGGAGAACGTGACGATGACGAATCACCACCGCAATTCCTCCTTCGAGAGGACGCTGGCCCGGTGATGAAACTTCGACTGTCAGCGATTTTTCTGTGGTTTTCTTCGTGCGGCAGGCCGCGTCGGCGTCTTCGCCCCGGAGGGGCCGTCGTTGGTAG
>JBBDHZ010000112.1:0-5271 GCA_040880645.1 Minisyncoccota bacterium | reverse complement strand
CACTGCTGGGCGATAGCGAGCAAGCGCCGACCATGACGTTCGAGGCCTATTTACGGACCATGCCCGACGTGGGGACGGACGCCGACTTTTCCAGGATCGAGGGATCCATCCGCGACGTCGATCTAGCGAACTAGTGCGTTATCTGCTGGCTGCAACCGCCAACGTACACAACTTGAATAATCCGCACGAGGGCGATCCGCTGTTGCCGGATATTATTGACACGATTTGAACACTACAACAATAGTGACAATTTCTGAAATCGTAGTATGTCGGATCAAAAACGGAAGGAGAAAAAATTGAGCAAGAAAATGAGCAACAAGATCATCGCACTCGCCTTGATGTGGCTCGGGGGGATGGCGACCATTGCCGCGGCGGAGCAGAACGGGGGCCGGGGGCCGGACTATGTCGTCGAGGACGGGAGCCTGAAAATCCCAGGCGTCGGTGCGGACAATCCGATCATCTACGATAACGATTGGTGGCTGGACATCATCGATGCAGGGTTTGCCGCGGCTCAGCACGAACTGGACCGAATGGACCTGCGCGCCTTCATCGTGACGGCCGACATGTGGGACGGTGGCGAGCAGTACACGCTGCAGAACAGCGTGGACGACTTCACCCGGTTCCGCGATCTGGCGCTTCAGTCCGGGTGGGGCTCGGCGCCCGAGCACACTCCCGGTGCGGCTGACCCTCTGCGGAAGCCGGCGAGCGGCGAGATCTCCGACACCTCATTCACGTCGACGGCCGGCAGCAGGTTGATCATTGACGAGGCGATGAACGCCTCCCCTGACAAGCCGCTGGTTGTAGTAGTCGGCGGTGCCCCGACAACGGTCGCCACGGCTCTGCTGGAGAAGCCCGAGATCGCGAAGCGGATGATTGTGCTGTGGTTGGCCATCCCACAATACAACGGCCAGGACAAGTGGGCCACGCATGTAATGCTCCAGCGGGCGCCGGTGGTCCACTATAATTTTGAGCTGCGGGACGGGCTGACGAAGGAAATGCTCGAGCCGCTGCCGGACACCCCCCTGAACCAGGCGTTCAAAAGCTCTGACCTTGTCTACGACAACGGCGTTGGCGACGGCGTCCTGCTGACTTGGCTGTTCGACAATAGTTTGGTCACCGGCGCTCAAAAGCAGGAGCTGACGGGGCCGACCTCCTACCGTCCGACTGACGAGGAGCCCTACGATTTTCTGCACATCCTCGACGAACACAAGCGGTCGGCCGCCATCGCGCAGTACATGATTGACGCGCTTGCAAAAAGGAAATCTCCACCAACTCGCTGACGAATGGAAGGTGCTCCAGATGCAGTGGACCAGCGAATGTGGATCGTCACGGGTTTGCTCCTCACCTTGGACATCTCGCCACGACGCACGTCAAGGCCGCGGGACTGGATCGACAAGCCAGCCTCTGGCTATCGGGAAGAGGGCAATGGACCGAACAGCCAGCCAGTCGTTTGAAATAAAGATATCGTGGAAAGAGGCGAGTTTGGATCATGAGGACATACCAGGGTCAGCAGCATGCCGACAGTTCCGGACTATGTGAATAATTCGGGTTCAAAAAGCGTTCGCTACGACAGTCCCGGCAATGATTCTCTGGAGACGGGGTTTGGAATCGCCCCTATAGGCCGAACCGCATGAGTTCCCTCCCCGCCTTATAATGTCCGTGATCTCACAACCATCCCGCGCATTGAGAGGCCAACGCATGTCGACTTTCCACCCGTTTCGTCTTTCGCTGATCCCGCTCATCACGGCAGCCGTCCTGCTCGCCGCGGCGTTGCCGGCCTTCGGCGACGACGCGATTCAGCCGCACCCGGAGAACCCGCGGTACTGGCGGTACAAGGGCGAGCCGGTGCTGCTCATCGGCGGCAGTTGGCAGGACAACCTCTTCAACCATCCCACCGGCCTGGCCGAGCACCTCGACCTGCTGGCTTCCGTCGGCGGCAACTATGTCCGCAACGTGATGAGCCACCGCAACGCGGGCAACGTCTTCGCCTTTGCACGTGACGCCGACGGGCGGTTCGATCTCGATGAATGGAACGAGGAATACTGGCAGCGGTTCGAGCGTTTTCTCGAGCTCACGCACGAGCGCGACATCATCGTGCAGATCGAAATCTGGGCGACGTGGGATCACTACGAGGATCACCAGTCGATCGGTGGCTGGTCGCACCATCCGTTCAACCCCGCCAACAACAGCACCTACACGGCGGCGGAGTCCGGCCTGCCCACGGCCGTCGACTACGCGCCGACCGGCGAGCCGACCGATCACGCTTTCTTCAGGACCGTGCCCGCCCTTGAGAACAACGAGCGCGTGCTCCGCTACCAGCGGGCGTTCGTCGACAAGCTGCTGTCCTACTCCCTGCAGTACCCGCACGTGCTCTACTGCATGAACAACGAAACCGGCGAGCACGTCGCCTGGGGCGACTACTGGGCGAATCACGTGCGGCAGCGGGCCGACGCGGCGGGCGTTACCGTGCACGTGACCGACATGCGCCGTAGCGAAAACATCCGCGGCGAGGACCACGCGCACATCTTCGACAACCCGGCGCTCTATAGCTTTGTCGATATTTCGCAGAACAACGCATCGTCGGGCCGCGGGCAGGCGCATTACGACAATATTCTGCATGTCCGCGGGCGCACGGCTGATCCGCCGCGGCCGATCAATAACAACAAGAACTACGGAGCGGTGCGACACGGGGAGGAAGAGTCGGTGGCGCGGCTGGTGCGGATCGTTTTCGCCGGCTGCGCGTCGGCCAGGTTTCATCGGCCCCATCCGCTTGAGGATCCCGCGGATGCCGAAGCCGCCACCGAATGGGGGCTGGGGCTGAGCCCTCGCGCGCAGGCGATCATCCGCTCGCTTCGCATGGTGACCGATGAGCTGAATCTACTCGATGCCGAGCTGCGGAACGACCTGCTGGGCGACCGAGCCGACAACGAAGCCTACCTGCTGGCAAACGTCGGCCGGCAGTATGCCGCCTATTTCCCCGAAGGCGGCTCGGTGACGATCGACCTATCCGCCGCCGTCGGCGACCTGCGCGTGCGGTGGATGAACCTCGATGAGCACGCGTGGAGCGATCAGGGCGTCCTGTCGGCCGCCGCGAGCGTGCGGCTGAGCGCCCCCGGCGAGGGGCATTGGGCGGCGGTGATCACGCGATGAATCGCAAAGTAAAAGGGGAAGGAGGCAATAGGGGGCCGGCTGGACCGAGGCGGACGTTGGCTTCTTTCGAGGGCGTCCGCGGGCGCGAGTCGTTGACCAAAGACCAGTGCGTTCGCAGGTCTCGTCAGTCCCTTCTTCGTCGCCGTAAGGGCGCCCTGGAATCATCGACGTGCGAACTGTCTCGACTTCGTGAATGCTCATGGGGCGGTTGACGTGGTCAACCCATCCCGGAGGACGGCGGATCGGCCAGCTGCAAAGAAGCTTGGGAGACCGGTCGCAACGCCGCGACCATCGATGCAACGAACTGGCTTCCCACGCCTCGGCTTTCTTCACCAGGCTTGCCCGCAGCGCATTGCGTTCGACATAGCGACAGTCGGTTAAGAAATGCGAATCATCATCGGCTCGCTTTGATCTTGGCATGGTACGCTTGGCGCTTGGGAGACTCACGGCACCGATGAAGGCGCAACCCAAGTACCCAATCAGTGCCGCGGAAACGACCCCCTTCCGTTTTCCCCTTCCTTCCCCGTTTTTCCTTTGAACTCTACAAGTCAGGTCGCGCAGCGGCTCTTTTGGTCCCCTCGCCCGCTTATTGATGATCATGAACAACAAACTCTTTCTTCTGACGGTTCTTGCCACGTTCGTGCTGTTGAACGGCGGCGATTCTGTGGCGGCGGACGATCGCCCTAACATCCTTTTTTGTCCGGCGGATGATTGGGGATGGCCGCACGCGGGAGCTTACGGTGATCCAGTCGTCCAAACGCCGACCTTTGATCGCTTGGCAAGCGAAGGAGTGTTGTTCCATCAAGCCTACGTTTCGTCGCCGTCCTGTACGCCTTCCCGAAATTCCGTCATCACGGGCCAGCAATTCTATCGGCTGGGGCCAGGAGCCAACCTGTATGGCGCTCTCGATATCAAACATCCCAATTTCATGTTCCGCCTTCGTGACGCAGGCTACGAGATCGGACATTGGCGCAAGGCGTGGGGGCCCGGGCAGTTTCAGCAGGGTGGATATACGGAACATCCCTGTGGTCCCGGCATGTCCTTTACTCAGTTCATGGAGTCGCGGGATGCCAACAAACCGTTTTGCTTCTGGTTCGGAACGTCCGATCCGCATCGCCGCTACTACGACTTGTCCTTTGCCAAGCGACCGTCCGAAGAGCTGTATGTGGTGGCGGCAGACGGCGATCAGGTGAGGAATGTCGCTGACGATCTAAAATTGGCCGAGATCAAACAGCAGTTGGCCGCGCAGTTGACCGACTATCTGCAGCGGACCGGCGACCCCCGCGAAACGGCCGCGGAGGCAGAATTTGATGAGTACCCTTACATTGGCGGCGTCCCCAAGTGGCCGGGCGAGGAAACGATCGAGCAGTACGAGCGGTGAAGCCGGCGATGCCACTTCGGACGCTCGGCCAACTCGGTTTCTGCAAGAGCGTTTGCGGAAGCTCCAGGGGCAGGATCGCCGATTGCAGCACGGCGAGTTCAGCTTGGGGGTGGCGTCTGGAGAAAGCGAAGCAGTGGCGGATAGCAAAGGCGGAACGGCTTAGGCCGAGGCCCGAATCGTTCGGTGGACGTGGCCAGCGATAAATCTGTGCAGCGCTATGCGGCACGTAACCGCCTGTTTGAAAAGCGCCCTTTCAGGTGAAAACATCACGGCGACGAAAAAATGGACGCTGGCCATCTGTTCTACAATCATTGTTTAGGAAATGATTAAAAGTGATTTTAAAAACGTGTCGAGTTCTGCCGGTCCTTGTGCTTTTGTTGGTGGTTTTCTACGGCACGTTTGCGGCCGGCGGTATTGATTTAATCGCACAACACGATCCACGGCAATCCGCCAGACCTGATGATTGAAGCCTGCGACAGCGTTCAACTTGCCCTACACCAGCATCGCTCATATGAAGAAGACTATATCCATGAAAACCATTCTTGTATTGGTTCTTTTGCTCAATGTTGTCCCCGGTCTTGCAATCGCCGCCGAGGAAGCGATTCCACAAAAACCGGTGATGACGGGCAACTGGAAGCGTATCACCACCATGCCTGACCTTGGTGACCTCGCGGGACCGCAGCCACTTGAAGAGATTCACTACGAAGGACTGAAGGTCGTGCGTCATTTAAGCGAAGATG
>JBBDHZ010000111.1:0-1054 GCA_040880645.1 Minisyncoccota bacterium | reverse complement strand
AAGCATGGGAGACAGAAACATGGGAGGCGAAAACATGAGAGACACAAACAGAATATCGGACACAGGGACAAACATGACAGACACAACAACCAACGCACCGACACATGCTCCGACAGACACAATGGCCACCACGGCGGCAAACAATGGACCGGCGGGCGTCCGGCTTGCGGACATCGTCCGCGTGGCTCCCAGCGAACTGCGTCCCCATCCGCTGAATGCGCGTGTATTCGCTGAGGAGCCCGAAGGGCTTACGGAACTGCGGGAGGACATCCGGGAGCGCGGGATCCTCGTGCCGCTCATCGCCAAACCCGATGGCACATTGCTGGCCGGGCACAACCGGCTGCGGGTTGCTCTGGAGCTCGCTCTCGATCACGTCCCCGTGCAGCGGGTCGCCGCTGACATCACGGCCGAACAGGAGCGCGAGTTTTTGGTGAAAGACAATGTGCTGCGCAGACAGCTTTCGGCCGAGGACAAGATTCGGCTGGTTCGGGAGCTGTATATGGAAGAAATCGTGAATTTAAGCAAGGGGGGAGATCGAAAGAGCGCCGAAATCAAAGATCAAGTGATCTTTGATTTGCCCCTTCCCGTCCGAATCGAGCAGGAAACCGGCATTGCCGCAGGCACCGCCCGGCGAATCATCACCGGCATTCGGCGGGAACTGGGGTTGGTTGCGGAAAGAAAATCTTCCTCCTCAGATCTTAGATCTTCTCTTAGTCTTAGTTCTCAGTCTGAGATTACTCAGTCCGGATCTTCTTCTTCCGAAACCAAAACCCGAACCGGGCGTGTGTCAGCCGGCCATGAGAAGCCCGCTTCCGCAGGCCCGAAAACTGCCGCCCGCCCCAGGAAAAAGCTGGACCCGGTGGAGAAAGTATTGCGACATTTGAATTCGGTGCGCCGGACTGCGGCTGACGCACAAACCGCAAGGGCGGCGCTGGAAGAACTTGAGGTTGTGAGAAAGGAACTGCGGAAGCTGGCCAGGGGTGAGTGTGATGCCCAGATCTCTACAAGAAATTGAAACGGACGCGCTGGCACTCGCGCCCGATGAGCAGGCCCT
>JBBDHZ010000110.1:0-1058 GCA_040880645.1 Minisyncoccota bacterium | reverse complement strand
TCTCCTTTGGAGTACGGAAAGCCCATCGCCCGGGCGACATCGCGCACCGCACCGCGGGCCATCATCGTACCGAACGTACCGATCTGAGCGACTTTGTCCCTCCCGTAGCGTTCGCGGGCGTAGTCGAGGATCTCGTCGCGCCGATCATCGGCGAAGTCCATATCGATATCCGGCGCTTTCGGCCGTTCGGGGTTGAGGAACCGCTCGAACGGGAGTTTGTAGGCGAGCGGGTCTACGTTGGTGATCCCGAGGAGGTACGTAGTGAGCGAGCCGGCAACGGAACCGCGAATGGTGGTGTGAATGCCGCGTTCGTGGGCTTCTCTGAGGAGATCGCCCACGATAAGGAAGTACACCGAATACCCTTTGTCGGCGATAACCTTGAGTTCGTACTCGAGGCGATCGACCGCAATTTGGTTCTGCTCCATCCCGCGGCGCTCAAAGCCGGCGTACGCCTTGTCCTTGAGTTCTTCATCGTAGGGTTTACCGCTTTCGGTCTCGAATTCCGGGAAGACCCAGCCGCCGAGCTCAAGATCAAGGGTGCATTTTTCGACGATCTTCTGAGTGTTCTCGATCGCGTCAGGGATGTCCGTAAAGCGCTTTTTCATTTCGTCTTGCGAGAGAAACGAGAAGTCCTCCTCTTCTTCGTCAAACCCGACCTGCGCGTTGGGGTTGTTTGACTGGACGGCCAGCAGAGTCTCGCGGGCCCGGCGGTCGTCGGGCTTCAGATAGTACACGTCGTGAGCGGCGACGATCGGTGTGTTCGTTTCTCGAGCGAGCGCAACTAATTGCTCCATTTTCTCGTTGTGTCCGGAAAGTTCGGGATGCCGGGAGATCTCGATATAAAAATCATCACCGAAGAGGTTGGTGTACCATTTGATCAGCTCGCGTGCTTTTTCGGAGTCGCCGTGTTCGAGTGCTTTGGCGATGTCACCGGAGAATGAAGGAGAAATACAGACCAGGTCCTGGTGGTACTTCTCGATCAGCTCATAATCGATGCGGGGTTTGTAATAAAAGCCCTCGAGGAACGAGTCGGTCACGAGCTTGACCAGGTTTTTGTA
>JBBDHZ010000109.1:0-1061 GCA_040880645.1 Minisyncoccota bacterium | reverse complement strand
GGCCACAACCAGCGTCACAACCAAAGAGATTAACGTCTTGGAACGCGAGTCGGCGCACGCGAAAATCTAAAGCGGCGACAAGTCGCCGCACTCCAAATGCCCACTCCACCACTCCGCCCCTCGACCTTCAACCCTTGACCTGTTCAGTTTCCTAACCGTGAGATAAAATTAAATAGTTGTTCAGCCAACAAAAACGCGGGTCTTCGCGAAGATACCACACCTCGTCTGTGAGGAATCGTCATGGCTACGGTGACCGACATCGGCACACTAATCACTCGGACCCCGGGTATTTGCGGCGGACGGCCGCGACTCGCCGGGACGGGAGTCTCCGTCCGGCGTGTAACCGGCTGGTACAAAGTAGGTCGCAGCCCCGAAGAAATCGCCGATCAATACGGGCACCTGAATCTGGCTCAAGTTCACGCCGCGCTTACCTACTATTTCGCCAATCGCGATGAGATCGATGCTGAGTTGGCAGAAGAAGAGTCCGAGTACGACCGGCTCGCATTGGCGCACAAGTCCGCGAGCGGTGATGCGGGATGACGGTCGTGCGATTCTATTTTGACGCAGATTCGTTGGAGCGGGCTGTTGTTTCTGGCATGCGAGCCCGAGGGATCGATGCAACAACGGCCCTTGAGGTGGGTATGGCCGACAGCAGCGACGAAGAGCAATTGGAATTCGCCCGAGCCGACGGTCGTGTCTTGTTCAGCTTCAATATCTCTGACTTTCAGCGAATCCACACGCGGTATCTTTCACAGGGCAAGACGCACTCCGGCATCATCCTGGCTGCACAACAGCGCTACTCGGTCGGCGAGCGAATAGGCAGGCTACAAAAAGTGGTTACGACGATATCGGCTGAAGATATGCAAAGTCGATTGGAGTTTCTCAGCGATTGGGGCTAACTGCGAATCGCTTGTGCTGGAGTGAGGGAGGCTGACGTCTGACCTGGTTCGAACGATCAGGTCCGCTTCATGCCGTTCACCCTCGGTGACTCGCGGTTGTGCGCGGGTCTCCCGACCCCGCACCTTGTCCCGACCGCAAGGTCTCCACCTCCCCCCGCACGA
>JBBDHZ010000108.1:0-5345 GCA_040880645.1 Minisyncoccota bacterium | reverse complement strand
ATATATTTTTCACCGGGAGCGTCAATCTTGCTATCGGGCTACTGGTCGGCGCCGGTGTGTTTCGTTGGTGGGTTCGTATCATCCGTTGCGACTGCTCCCGAAAAGAAGCCGCGGAGGCGGGGCAGTTCCGCCAAAGACCTGAGTGCTCTGCGGCGGCGGTCCGGACTACCGCTTACCTCTCCCTCTGGTACAATACGGTGTATGAACATACCGTCACACACTACACCGACACTGATAACGATATTCGGCGGTACCGGAGATCTTGCCCGGACGAAGCTCCTGCCGGCGCTCCTGGATCTGGAGGTCAAGGGGTTACTGCCGGATACCACCCGGATCATCGGGTTCTCTCGGCGAGCGTACACGGACGATGACTACCGTGCGTTCGTACAGGAGATAGTTGCCTCGCAAGGACACAATCACGAAGACACTGTGATTGAGCGGTTTCTTACGCGGCTGTATTATGTGCAAGGCGATTTTACGACCCCTGCTGATTATCAGGCTCTTGAACAGTATCTGTACGGATGCGACGCCGAGATCGGCCAGTGTACGAATAAGCTGTTTTATCTGGCCGTTCCGCCACGGTACTACGACAACATTTTTGATACCTTCACCGCGACAACGCTGCCGGCGAATTGCTCGGACGAAACCGGCTGGACACGGGTGATCGTCGAGAAGCCGTTTGGAAGTGATCTCGCCACTGCCCGGGAGCTTGACAAAAAACTGGCAAAGGCGTTCCGGGAGGAACAGATCTTTCGGATCGACCACTATCTCGGCAAGGACGCGGTGCAGAACCTGCTGACCTTTCGGTTCGCCAATACGCTGTTTGAAAATTCCTGGAGCGCGGAGAATGTCGAGTCGGTCCATATCAGGATGCTTGAGAAAGGGGGAGTGGAGGGCCGCGGAGAGTTCTACGACCACGTCGGCGCGCTGCGGGATGTCGGGCAAAATCACCTGCTTCAGATGCTCGCGTTTTCTGCTATGGAAAATCCGGGTGAGTTTGAGGCGCAGGCACTGCGCGGTGCGCGCGAGAAGCTGCTCCGCTCACTCCGGGTGTATACGTCCGCCGAGGACGTGGCGGCGCATACTCGCCGCGGCCAGTACCGCGGGTACCGTGAGACCGCCGGCGTGGCGGAGGATTCATCGACCGAAACCTATTTTACACTGCGGGCGTTTATCGACACGGAGCGGTGGCGGGGGGTGCCGTTTGTTCTTGAGGCCGGCAAACAGATGAGTGAAAAACGTGTTGATATTACGGTAACGTTCAAGGAGAAGCTGCCGTGCGTGTGCGGCGAGTCTGCACCGCACGAGCACAAGAATGTGGTTGTGATAACGCTTGATCCCGACCACGGTGTCTCGATGCGGTTCTGGGTGAAAGACCCCGGGATCCACTTTACGTTGGTGGAAAAGGAGCTTTCGTTCGCGTTTACGGAAGACGATCTGTCGGCAAAAGTCCCGGACGCGTACGAGAAACTTCTGTATGACTGTATCCGGGGCGATCAGACACTTTTTGTCTCAACGGGCGAGGTGGAGGCCGCTTGGGCGTTCATTACGCCGATCCTTGAGGGCTGGCAGGGGAAGAAGGCGCCGGAGCTGGCGGAGTACGCGCCCGGGGAAAACCCGGAGGAGGTATTTGATACAGCTAACACGTAAGCACTATGGAACAATTCACAACAGGATCAACGCTGGGGTACGTGGGGTTGGGGAAAATGGGGTTGAATATGGTGACGCGGATGCACGAGCAGGGGTATGAGGTTGTTGCGTATAACCGTAGCGAAGGGCCGCGCGCGGAGGCGGCAGCGCTCGGGATCAAGGTGTGTGAGAGCACGGCAGAGTTGGCGGCGTCACTTGAGGCGCCGCGGACAATCTGGATTATGGTACCGCATCAGGCGGTCGATGATGTGCTGGAGGATCTCTGCGGGAACTTGAGCGAAGGCGACACCGTTATCGACGGCGGCAACAGCCGGTACGTCGATACACTCGAGCGGGCGAAGCGCTGGGAAGAACGCGGTATTCATTTTGTGGATGTGGGTGTTTCGGGCGGACCGGGCGGGGCACGCACCGGGGCGTGCCTGATGGTCGGAGGTGAGCGGGATCAGTACGATCGGCTTGAGCCGTTGTTGAAAACACTGAGTGTCGCGGACGGGTACGGGTATATGGGAAAGAGCGGAGCAGGCCACTTTGTGAAGATGGTTCACAACGGTATCGAGTACGGAATGATGCAGGCGATCGCCGAAGGGTTTGAAATAATGAACGAGAGCGAGTTTGGGCTGGACCTGGCCGAGATCGCTCGGGTGTACGGCAAGGGAAGCGTGATCGAGTCGCGTCTGATCGACTGGACGTTTGATGCCTACAGTGACTGGGGAAACGAGCTTGACGGGGTTAGCGGTTCAGCCAAGGCCTCCGGGGAGGGTGACTGGACTGTTGAGGCGGCGAAGAAGCTCGGCGTGGCGCACACGGTGATCGCTGATGCGCTGGCGGCACGGTACAAAAGCCAAGAAGAGCCCAATTATCAGGGAAAGGTCATTCAGGCGCTGAGGAATAAGTTCGGCGGACACAGCGCGCGTGAAGATGGGGGCAAGTAAGTTTTCTTCTGGATCAAGCTGAACACTTTCGGAAAGTGTTCAGCTGGGGAAATTAAAATACATATGAGACGACCGTTCTTAACACCTGATACCTATCACCATATCGTTATGCGAGGAGCTCGTCGTATGGAGATCTTTCACGATACTAATGATTATTGGGCATGTAACAACTTGTTATATCACTTAAATGATAGTTCTAAACCGTTGAATTGGAAGCGTGATCTAAAACAGTCAAACGTGTCTGTCTTTGGCCGACCGGATCATTGGCAAGAAAGAGAGCCTCTCGTGTTAGTTCTGTGTTACTGTATTCACAGTAATCATATCCATTTACTCCTCAAGGAAATAAAAGAAGACGGAATATCGAAGTTTATGCAAGGCCTTCCGAATAGTCTGAGTCAGCGATACAACAAAAAATACGGGGGTAGCGGAAGTATTTTCCAAGGACCATATCAATCACGTCATATTGAAACTGACGCTGACCTTCATAACGTAGCACTCTATATTATGGCGAAAAATGTAATGGAACGATTTCCGGGTGGTATTAGTTCAGCGGCACAAAACTTCGATGGCGCATGGAAGTGGGCGGTAGAAGATAATTTTAGTTCATTTCCTGATTATGGTGCAAACAGAAATTCACCGATTACAGAGAAGGAGGTTCTTGGCGACCACTTTCCGGTTCCTGCCCGGTTTAAAAACGAGGTAAGCGATTATATTAGCAATTATATTGAACGAGAGCGGGAGCTGGGCACACTTGCTTTGGATTGACGTTGCCTTATCTCTGAACACTTTCCGAAAGTATTCATACGTGAACATATGATAGTTAAAAAAACAGTCAGGAATACCTGGCATCACAACAGAAGTTAGAAAACGATCTCGGAGGCCTTGCAGGAGAGTAGAATCTTGTTAGACTCTGAATCTAACAAAGCTAGTTATGGAAATTATCACTGATAAAGAAGACCTCTTGCCGGTGCGGGCCGGCGAAGCGATATCGGACGTGCTCGGGCAGTACACCGACCGCCCGATCCTGCTCTTGTTCTCCGGCGGGTCGGCGCTTTCGGTGATCGAACATATCGACGTGCAACAGATCACGAAACGCGTGACACTCGGCGTGCTTGACGAGCGGTTCAATGCTCCGCCGGACGAGAGCAATTTTGCCCAGCTTGAGGCAACCGATCTGTACCAAGCCGCGCTTGCGCGCGGTGCCGGAGCGGTCGATCCGCGCAACATCGAGGGTGAAGGGCTTGACGAAGCGGCTGCGTGGGTAGAGACCACGATCCGGGCCTGGTACGAGAACACCGGGGGTGTGACGATCATTACGCAGGGTATCGGCAGCGACGGACACACCGCCGGCATCCTTCCGTACCCCGATGAGCCTGGGCGGTTTGCCGACGTTTTTGTAAGTACGAACCGCTGGGTGGTCGGGTATACCAAGCCGGGAGCTGAATTTCCCGAACGGATCACGGTGACGGTCCCGTTCCTTAGATCGGTGGTGACCTCGTCGGTCGTGTATGTGGCCGGTGCGGCAAAGTATGATGTCGCCCGGCGCGCCCTCACGGAGGATACCGAAACACTCGCCGCGCTACCGGCCGGCGTTATTCGCGAGATGAACGACGTTCTCGTGGTGACGGATCAAGAGCTCGGCGTCGGAAACGGCACGACCGTTGCGGGATAAAAAAGTGATATACTGGAGACGGTCGAGACGAAGTAACGTGAAGGGAAACATATTATTCACATAACGTACAACGGTACGCTTTATATAGTATGAAACTCAACAGTGTCGATTGGATCGCGGTGGTTTTGACGGTTGTCGGAGGAGTAAACTGGGGCCTGGTAGGCGCCTTTGAGATGAACGTTGTCGATGCGGTGACCGGAGGCGAAGGAAATACAATCGCCCGGGTCGTGTACGTGGTGGTCGGATTGGCTGCGCTGTACCTCATTTATACGGTGAGCAAGGCGTGTTCACGACCCAAGCGGTCAGGCGCTTCGGTTGGCGGCGAGCAGGCGATGTAAGTTTGCACCGTTCGTTTGAGACACGTCGCGCGTAGCCCGACCCGTATTCAGATGAATCGGGTCGGGTTGCCGTTTTACGAATACTGTTATATAGTTTGAGTATCAGTAATATCTGAGTATGTGGCGGAACCTAAAACATTTATTGATCCCGCATCGTGGGAACGGCCACAAGCCGCACCTGCTTCGCGATGTGGCGGTGGAGGCGATGCTGGGGGCCGTGGTGGTCCTGCTCGTGGTTTCGTTTGCCGGCCGTTCGCTTGCCCCGCACGTTGATTTTTTGGCGGCGGTGTATCCGTCCGTCCTGGCCGATCTGGCAAACGAAAGCCGGGCCGAGCACGATCTTCCGGCTCTGATCGAGAGCGAGGTTCTTGCCGAGGCGGCCCGCCTGAAAGCGGCGCATATGATCGCGGAGGACTACTTCGAACACGTCTCGCCCGACGGAGTCACCCCGTGGTACTGGTTTGATCTGGTCGGGTACCGCTATACCCTGGCCGGCGAGAATCTCGCCATTAACTTTGATGATTCCGAGCCGCTCAACGAGGCCTGGATGAACTCACCGGCCCACCGGGATAATATCCTCGGCGCCGGGTTTAGCGAGGTCGGTATCGCCACCGCGGAGGGTGTGCTGAACGGCCGAAACACCACGGTCGTGGTCCAGCTGTTCGGAACGCCGGCGCGAGTAAGCACCGACTCGTCCTCACCATCGGTCGCGGGCACCGCAGCCGAGAGCACCGAACCCGAGGACGAACCCGA
>JBBDHZ010000107.1:0-5348 GCA_040880645.1 Minisyncoccota bacterium | reverse complement strand
ACGGCAGCGCTGCGGCGACGCAGCTGACCGAGGAGCAGAAGCAGAACCGGCGCCCCGTGCTCAGTATCCGTCGTTCAGCGCGCAGCGAACGCGGCGAGAACTCGCTCCCCGGCTGTTTCGCCGAACGTTGCGGTATCGAACGAGTTCACGCCCAAGCCGGTCGAGACGCGCGAGCTGCGGACCAAGCTGGTCTATCAGATCGGCGTCTTCGTCAAGAATCCCAACAACGAACGGCGGCTGGCCATGCCGGCGACCGTAAAGATTCCACTCGATCAGCCGCGGCCGAGCCAGAAGGAAGAATAGGACGTCGACCACATGACCGCTGACGACCGCACTGCGATGACTTGCTGGACCGTCACCAAAACGTTTCGCGCCGGCGGTCGATCCTTGGCGGCGGGGCTGTTGCGCGCCGACAGCGGGACGGTCAATGTGCCGGGAATCGTCGGGCTGTTGACACTCGTGGTGACGATGTTGGTTACGGCGCTCTCGGTGGCTCGCGAACGCGAACAAGGAACTTTCGATCAACTGCTCATGACGCCTTACCGTCCGTGGGAGATCCTGATTGGCAAGGCAGCGCCGGGGTTCATCATCGGCGTCGCCGAGGCAACGTTGATCATCATCGTTGCGGTCTTCTGGTTCCGGTTTCTCGACCCCGATTGCCAACATGCCGCCGGCCGTCCAGGCGATTACATACGCCGATCCGCTGCGTTACTTTCTCGTCGTGCTCCACGGCCCGTTCCTGGAAGGCGCCTCGTTCGAGTTGCTGCTCGACCAGTTTTGGCCAATAGCATTCATCGCGGCGGTAACTCTCACCTCCGCGGCTTGGCTCTTCCGTCGACGGATGTACTGACTGTTCTGGACAGAAACGGGGGACAGGTCCAGTTTATAGTGCATTAACTGGACCCCGTCCCGAATAAGGCTCCGACGCCGGCAGTTATCGCCATCGCGAGTGCTCCCCAAAAGGTGACTCGGACAGCGCCTCTCGTGGCGCTTGCGCCGCCAACGAAGGCCGCAAGACCGGCCAGAGTCGTGAGGAAGATTATTGATGCCCCGGCGACCAATCCGGCCACTCCCGCGACCAAGATATCGTGGCTGGTCCCGTGTGCCGCCGCGACGCCCAGGATGAGGCTTGCGGTCGATACGATGCCGTCGTTCGCACCCATGACGGCCGCACGCAACCAGCCGATACGTTCCGTTCGGTGTCGCTCGCTGTGTGGCATGAGGTCCAACCTTCTATTCCGTTGTTCGGCCGTCAAACTGCTCATCGTCCGCCTCTGCGTCGTTCCTCACAGCGTTGTTCTCAATGTCCTGTACAAAGCCGTTCATGATCTTCTCGATTGCATTGAAGGACCATCGCACTTTCCCGTTCAGTTATGACGGCTTTCCCTCTTTACGTGGCGCAGCAGCACCGGACGACCGAACACGGCGATGAGCACCAGTAGCCCGAGGAAAATGAGCGCCTGTGGGTCGGTTTGGATCACGAGAACAATAAGAGCAACCGAAGCAGCGGCGCCAGCCAGTGCCCCAAATCCCGTCACGGCCCGCAATCCTGTCCGCTGAAGAAAAGCAAGTCCGCACACAACGGAAAACGTGAATAGAAACACGAGGCTGGCGGCCTGAACGAGGTTGGTGAGCGTTCCCACAGCGGCCAGGGCAGCTGCTGCTACACCCAGCCCGATCACAGCCCGATCCGGTATGCCCTTTGCATTCTTGCGATCCAGTGCAGCCGGTAACTCCCCATCCTCGGCTACCCGGAACGTGAGACGTGCTGTGGCAAACAACGTGGCGTTGATCGCCGACCCGGTGGAAAAAGCCGCGGCAATCGTGACGACAACGAGGCCAATGGTTCCGAACGTCTCCCGCCCCGCAATGGCCAGAGCGACCTCCTTGTACTGCACTACTTGGTCCGCCCCAATCAGCATGGCAGTACCAAGGGCAACGACGACGTACACGGCGGTCACAACGACGATCGCCGAAAGAACCGCGCGGGGCAGCGTCTTTTGCGGGGTCTCGATGTCCTTGTAGTCATAGGTCAGCAGTTGAAATCCCTCGTAGGCCATGAACACGGACGCCGCACCGAACAGCGCTGCGCCGACCCCGGCGTCCGGCGTACCCTGCGAGAGCATCGGGAGATCCCACTGTGCAAGCCCCCAGCCGGCCAGCCCCACAAGCACGGCCAGCTTGGTCGGGCAACCCGATTTGGCCCCGAGGCCGCTGGCCGGCGGTCTGAGCCAGGCGGATGCACCCGAGCGGGACCTCGAGACAACTTTGACGGAGTTGCTGGCGACCAGTCCCGAGCTGCGGGCAGCCCGTGCTCGCGTGGATCGTGCTCGCGCCCAATTGCAGCGACAGCGCGTTCAGCCGATTCCGAACCTGACCACCCAATTGGCCGTTGCCCATGACAACGCCAGCGGCGACGACATCGCCAACCTTCAATTCGGCCTGCCGATACCGATGTTCAACCGCAATCAAGGAGCCATCCGGCTCGCGATCGGGGAATATCGTCGGGCCGTGAGCGAAGTGCGGCGGATCGAACTGGCGCTGCGAACGCGATTAGCGGCGGCATTCCGCGACTATCGGCAGACGCAAAACCAAGTCCAGCAGCACCGAGACGAGATCTTGCCCACGGCGAAGGAAAACCTCGACCTGACGGAGCAAGGCTACCGGGTGGGCGAGTTCAACCTGATCCGTGTATTGACCGCGCGACAGAGTTATTTTGAAAGCAGTCTTGCCTACGTGCGTTCCCAGGTGGCGCTGAGGCAGGTGGACGTGAAGATTGCCGGCTTATTGCTCACCGGCGGCCTCGACGGTGTCCCCGACGTGACCGGCTCGAATCTACGAGGGATCGGTTTGCGAAATCAAGCGCTCGGTGGCCAGTAGTCGACCACGTCGGCAACTTAGGACTCGTCGAATCGACCAGAGCGATGCGCCGGTCCTCGCCGTTCACTGCGGTTCAGTCTCTGCAGTGCATTGCAGAGGCCCTGCAATCCTTTGCAGCTCTCAGCTTTCCCAGCTCATCAAACACGGCAACAACTTGAGAGCCACCGCCCGGGCGACGGCTTGCGGAAGAGACGGCCCAAAAGAGGAGCGACTGGGGGGACAGGAGCAGTGCTGCTCGGGAGATGCACGCCCTTTGCGTGCTTATGCTCTTTCTTGCACTTTCGCGCGCGACGAGGGGCACTCGCGCGACCCGCTTCGCTGTCCTCGGAAAACCGTCCTTTGTTCGAACATGATTGGCAAAAGGGTGCCACGAGTCTCGTCGCTGCGGCCGCTTCTTGGAACTCGGTACATAGGTTGCATTTGCGGAGATGCACCCGCCGGTCGCGTCGTCGATCGACAGCGAACCGCTCCCATGACTATCCACTCTTTCCTGCAAGAAGCAAAAGGAATTGGCGATGCTCCATGTCTCTGCAATCGAGAAGAAAGCTGAAGAGAATATTCGCAAGTGGATGTTTTCGGAAGGAGCAAAGGATCGAGTCACCAGGGGTAAGGTCAAGGAAAACGTTGGACCCTACGTCCTGGTTTCTCGCGAAACCGGCGCCGGTGGCAGCGAGATTGCTCGCTTGGTCGGCGAGCAACTCGGATGGGATGTCCTTGACAACGAAATCGTCGACTACCTGGTGGACCACTATGGAACCTCGCGAAGCCTTGTTGAATTCATCGACGAGCGACGCAGCAACTGGATCAATGAAATCTTCACGTCATGGATTGAAGGTCTAGGCTATTCATCCGGAACGTACGTCCATCGACTAAACCAGCTATTCTTATTAGCGGCTCACCATGGCAATGTTATGATTGTCGGTCGAGGAGCACGCTTTATTCTCCCTCGCGAGCACGGATTATCGGTCCGAATTCTAGCGCCGATAGGCTTTCGCGCGGCGCAAATCGCGATGAAGCGGGGTCTGAGCATGAAGGAAGCTCATAGGTTTGTCGAGAATTCGGATCGCCAGCGGGAGGCATTTGTTCGCGAGCACTTTCACCGCAAGGCAGCCGATCCCCACATGTACGATTTGGTCATCAACGTCAAGGACTCGGACCGCCAAGGTGCCGCCGATTTGATCGTCGAGGCAACCGGTTTATGGCTGAAGGGCCGCACGTAAGCCGTCACGAGTGAAATGAGACGGGGTGGAAATATCCGGGAATCCGAGGTTAATCATGTCTTTTGAAATTGAAGAGATTGCTGACGGCAAGGTCATTGAGGTCGCAATTTCCGGAAAACTGACCCAAGAAGCGTATGACGCCTTCGTGCCCTTGACCGAACAGCGGATCAAGCAGTTCGGAAAAGTACGCATGCTCGTGATCATGCACGACTTCCACGGATGGGATGCCGGAGCGTTGTGGGAGGACATAAAATTCGACATCAGACATTTCCGAAACATCGAACGGTTGGCGATGGTGGGCGAGAAGAAGTGGGAAAAGGGGATGACCATCTTCTGCCGTCCATTCACCACAGCCAAGATTCAGTATTTCGACCTCGCCGATCTCGAGGCGGCCCGCCACTGGATCATCAGCGACGAGTGATGAGGTAGGGGACGAGGTATCAAACGGGACGGTCCTCCAGCTTTGCGGCGATGCGGGCGAATGGCCGTTCAAGGAGGCGCATCTCGCCCATCGCTGTCGCTGTGGGACGTGCCACACCGGTTGGCAAAGCCTCCCGTTCAACAGGAAGCGACAGCGACGCAGTTTCGTCAACAAAGGCAGCCGTTCCAGAGCTGGTCATGGTCCCGGCTGCCTGTGGGACTGCCATGGCCAGCGGCCGTTGATTTCTACGCTCAGCGAAAAGCTCAAGAATGTCCGGACCAGTACGATCAGCACGAGCATCCATAAATTCCAAAAGGTAGGATCTACTGCAACGGAACCGATGATATCTGCGGCGATGAGCAATTCGAGCCCTAAGAGACCCCCCTTGCCCCAGGTGCTGCCGGTACCTACGGAACGGAGCGAGGAATTCCTTTTCTTGATATTAGCCAAGCGAGAAAAAAAGCGTTGCCAGGATTGCGCCGAGGACAATGCATCCGACCGCGACCATCTCGATCACCTGGGCGACGGATTCCGCGATCGAAGAGAGCTCGATGGGCGGATCGCAGGCGAGAGATGAACCGGTGTCGTTTTCGATATCTTGCATCGGTCTTCCTACCTCAGCAGAGGCCGTACTGGCTCAGTGCCTACAACCTTGAGTACCGTATTGGCTGCGGGCGGTCAGGCAGTGGGCGGAAGATGACGGCGAAATCTTCCTGATCGCGGATCGAACCGGTGTGCGATTGCGGTGTGCTCGTCGTACATCCAGCCGTGGAGAAGAACGTTGTCTTCAAGCCGCCGGCGGATCTCCGGGTAAGACCAGAGGTGAC
>JBBDHZ010000106.1:0-1083 GCA_040880645.1 Minisyncoccota bacterium | reverse complement strand
CAGGAAGGAGGGGCTTGGCACGACATGTTCCGCAAAGGCACGATTGCGGTCACTGGTTTCGGCTACTACGCCGAACGTGCCGAGGTCGATGGGTTCACGTACTACAACACATCGCTGAGCGGAAAAGGCGATCAGTATCCTGATCCGAAGTCGCAGTTCTTGAAAGGCGAAGACAGCTACATTCTACTGACGGTCACGAAGAACCCGCCGAAGATGATTGTCGAAATCAAGGGTCTGGACGGAAGCGTGTTAGACCGACGAGAGTATTCCGGCAGGTAGCGGGCAAGGACGATATAGCAAGAAAGTAAGGACAAATCACGATGACTGCGACTTGCTCTTTTCTGCTCTTCTCTCTGCTCGTCGCCGATCCACTCGGCCCCGGCGACCATACTCGGACTCTGATGGTTGGCGAGTTGGAACGCAACTATCTTGTTCACGTCCCGGCAAAGTACGACCACAACAAGCCGATGCCAGTTGTGCTGGCCTTTCACGGGGGCGGCAGCAACGCCGAAGTCATGGTGCAGTTCAGCGGCATGAACACGAAGGCAGATGACGCTGGCTTCATCGCAGTCTATCCGAACGGGACCGGGCGACTGGCAAGGGTGCTGACTTTCAACGGCGGGAACTGCTGTGGCTACGCCATGCGGAACAAGGTCGATGACGTGGATTTCACGAGGCGGTTGCTGGACGACCTCGCCACGGTCGTCAACGTCGATCAGAAACGGGTCTTCGCCACCGGCATGTCTAACGGCGGGATCATTACCTACCGTCTTGCTTCAGAACTTTCAGATCGCATCGCCGCCGTCGCTCCGGTCGGCGGTCCAATGGGAACCGAAACCTGCGATCCGAAGCGTCCTGTTCCCGTCATCCATTTCCATGGGACGGACGACGAGTTCGCTCCGTTCAAGGGCCACAGATGGGGACACACCACGTTGTCGCCTATAGGTAAGAGGGCGGAGAGAAAAGTGCTGTGACCCCTCCCTGAAATTTCCTGTGCCCCTCTCTGAAATGTCCCCTTTCACTTTCATATGACCCCGGCGTGCTTGTCACGCCGGTGAAAGAGTTTGACAGGCTAGACACGGC